>CAVILU010000117.1:0-6927 GCA_963643535.1 bacterium
CCCCCCCCTCGTATAAAGTACAGATTGCACCCCCGAAAAATGCCGTCTATGTCCCGCCCGTCATCCGCATTCTTGCAAAACAGGCGGAGCAACTCAAATAAATTAATCTATTAATAATTCTAGTAACAAACTGCTTATGAAGAACCTTATCAACCGTTTCTTCCACCGTGCCGCTATGCTCGTTACGGGGCTCGCTTTTGCCTCAGGAACGATGTCCGCCGAGAACCATCTGACGTACACCTACACGGACAACACTTTGACAGTCTCCTGCGTCGACCAGGATGATGCCGAGAATGTGCTGAGCTTCGGCTCCGGTGAAATTGCCGCCAATTTCTCAGACCTGAAGAAAGTGGTGTTCGAAGAGAGCGTGAAGAACTATTCTTTCACTTCGTTGAACGGCCTTTTCAGATCATGCAAAACCCTTGAGTCTGTCGAGGGCCTCGCTAATCTCAACACCGAGAATGTGACCGACATGTCTGGAATGTTCTATGAATGTATTGCTCTCACATCGCTCGACCTCTCAAGTCTCGACACTAAGAGCGTTACGTCCATGGCTGAGATGTTCCAAAATTGTATTAAACTTGAGACTCTCGACATATCGAAGTTCGATACTCAGAAGGTTACTAGTATGAACTCAATGTTTTCCGCTTGCTTGGAACTTAAGACTCTCGACCTCTCTAGTTTCAAAACAGGTAACGTGACTGATATGTTTGGTATGTTCTCTTATTGTCGGTCGCTCACGTCACTCGATCTCTCGAAATTTGATACTCGTAGCGTGGAGAGTATGCACTTTATGTTCAGTAATTGCCAGTCGCTCACGACTCTCGATATCTCGAATTTCGATACCAAGAAAGTGACAAACATGTTTGCAATGTTCGAGAACAGCTCAGCGCTAACGACTCTCGATCTCTCTAGTTTTGATACTCAAAGTGTTACTACTGCGAGAGAGATGTTCTTCGGTTGCTCTTCTTTGAAAACCATCTATACCTCCAGCCTCTTTTCTATTGGTCTCTACAGTTCTGACAATATGTTCAGAGGTTGCACCTCCATCGCCGGCTCAAACCTCGGATTGTCTACGTACGACGCAAATAAGGTGGGGGCTGCGATGGCAAACTACACCACCGGCTACTTCACCAGCAAGGAGGATTATCTCGAGTGGATTGAGTACGACAGCGATAACAGGACCCTCATCTACCACTGCACTCCCGCCTCCGAGAAGGCCAACTGCGCAAATAAAACATTGGCTACCAGCGTCTACGTCGATAATGTACAGGATTGGCATAATTTGGAATATAAGATAGAATCGGTTAAGTTCACAGAAAGTTTCAAGTTCGCACGCCCGACATCGTGCAAAGGATGGTTCTGTGGCTTGAAATATCTGACGACTATCGAGCATCTTGACTACCTCAACACTTCCGAGGTTACTGACATGTCTGAAATGTTCTATGGCTGCGAGTACGAGTCTCTCACGTCTTTGGACCTCTCGACATTCGATACTCAGAATGTAGAAGATATGTCCAAGATGTTCTACAAATGCTCATCACTCACGTCTTTGGTCCTCTCGAAGTTCAACACTAAGAATGTGACTAATATGTCCCAAATGTTTGAGCGTTGCTCGTCTCTCACTACCCTGGACCTCTCGACATTCGATACTCAGAATGTGACCACTATGTATGAGATGTTCCGCAAATGCTCATCACTCATGTCTTTGGACCTCTCGAAATTCGACACTCAGAATGTGACTAATATGTCTCATATGTTCAATGATTGCTCTTCTCTCACTACCCTTGACCTCTCGAAGTTTGACACTCAGAAGGTGACTGATATGTCCTATATGTTCAGATATTGCTCATCACTCTCGTCTCTGATACTCTCTTCTTTCAACACTCAGAATGTGACTAATATGGATTGTATGTTCGGTGGTTGCTCGTTAATCACGACTTTGGATCTATCATTATTCAACACTCAGAATGTCAGTACGATGAGCTGGATGTTCCAAGACTGCTCTTCCTTGGAGACTATCTACACCTCTGCCGATTTCACGGTGTCTGAAGCTGCGAGTGAATCTTCCGCTGTTTTCTCGGGTTGCACCTCCCTCGCAGGCTCAAAGGACGGCTCCGTGGCGTACAACGAGGATAAAGTAGATGTTGATATGGCCAACTATACTACCGGCTATTTCACTAATATAGACGGTTATTCTGACGCTACCTCCCTCAGCGAGATGAACGCAGACCGCCTCTCTTCCACCCCCGTCGAGTACTACGACCTCAACGGCCGCAAGATGGCGAAGCCCAGCAGGGGGCTCTACATCGTCCGCAAGGGCGGCGTTTCTCAATTGACAATTGACAAATAACAATTGACAATTACTGGGGCTCCCCTGGCATGGGGCGTCTCTGTTGATATTAAGAAAAATCGGGTCCCGCGACTTATGTTGCGGGACCCGTTTTTTTGCTTTGTTGTCGGGCGAATATTCTCTCTCGGCCGCCAAAATGTAGTATCAAGCAACGCGGAGGACAAAGTCGCTTGGCTGATTAGATAACCAAACGGAGTGCCTAGGTCAAGCCTCCGTGAGGTTCACGCAGCCAGTGTCTGCTGATAGTGTCTCTTTTTTAGAATGCGAAAAAAGAAAGTCCGCTCCCCGAAAAATATCGAATAGTCATTACAAAACAAAAATAGCGGAGCAAGAGCAAATAACATGATCCTAAACAAAGAAAAGGCCCCCGCGGCCAAAGCCGCAGGAGCCTATAAATCGCATCAACTAAGCAAAAGCCAAGTCAATCGCAAATTGTTAACTGTCAACTGCTAACTGCTAACTGTTAACTGTTTACATCTTGTCCCTCTTCTCCTGGACCTGAGCGTCGAGCACAGCCACGGCAGTCATATTGACAATGTCGCGAACCGAGCTCTCGATGTCGAGGAAGTGGATAGGTTTGTTCAGACCCATCTGGATCGGGCCCAAGATGTCGCCCACGCCGAGCTCCAACAGCATCTTGCTGGCTGTGTTGGCCGAACTGAGGTTCGGGAACACGAGAGCGTTGACGTCCTTGCCATTGAGCTTAGAGAACGGGAACTTGCTGTCGCGGAGCTCGCGGTTGAGGGCGAAGTTGACTTGCATCTCGCCGTCGACAACCATGTCGGGGTAACGCTCGTGGAGAGTCTCGACGACCTTATGCACCGAGGCGGGGCTGCCCTCCTTGGTGGCGCCAAAGTTGGCGTAGCTCAGCATGGCCATTACGGGCTCGTGGTTGAAGAACTTTACGGTGTCGTAGGTCAGTTTGGCCACGTCGATGAGGGTGTCGGTGTCCGGGTGACGGTTGATGAGGGTGTCGGCCATGAAGTATGTGCCCTTCTTGGTGTTGAGGATATGCATCGCTCCAATGTGGTTCAGGCCCTTGCGGATGCCGATGGTCTCCTTGGCTGCCGCCACGAGCTCCTCGTTCTTGGTGTAGACACCTGTTATCATTGCGTCGGCCGCGCCAGTCTTGACCATCATGAGGCCGAAGTAGTTGCGGTCGTACATCTTCTCGAAATACTCGTCGAAGGTTGCGCCCTCGCGGCCTTTCTCCGCCGCCATAATCTTGGCGAACTCCGTGCGGCGACCCTCTTCGCGGTCGTGGCGGAGGTTGACAATCTCCAGGCCGGTGAGGTCTATGTCGTTCTCTGCCGCAATCTTGGCCAGCTTCTCCTCGTTGCCGAGAAGGATGGGCTTGCAGAGACCCTCGGAGTATGCGAGAGCCGCAGCCTTGAGCATATTGACGTGGTTGGCCTCGGAGAAGACTACGCGCTTCGGGGCCTGGCGAGCCATGTCGTAGAAGTTGCGGAGCATCTTGTTGTCGAGTCCCATGAGGCTCTTGAGCTTGTCCTCGTATGCCTTCCAGTCCTCGATGGGTTTGCGGGCAACGCCACTCTCCATGGCGGCGCGGGCTACAGCGGGGGCCACGGTTGTCAAAAGCCTGGGGTCGAGAGCCTTGGGCACGATATACTCGCGACCGAAGGATATGCGCTTCATGCCGTATGCCGCGTTTACTACGTCGGGCACAGCCTTGCGAGTGAGCTCGGCGATAGCCTTTACGGCCGCCACCTTCATCTCCTCGTTGATGCTCTTGGCGCGTACGTCCAATGCACCGCGGAAGATATATGGGAAGCCCAGCACGTTGTTGATCTGGTTGGGCTGGTCAGATCGGCCTGTGGCATAAATAAGGTCGGGACGGCTGGCGCGCGCGTCTTCGGGGCTAATCTCGGGTTGCGGGTTGGCGAGGGCGAAGACGATGGGGTCTTTGGCCATTGTGCGGACCATCTCAGGTGTCAGGACTCCTGCTACCGAGAGGCCGAGGAATACGTCGGCTCCCACAAGTGCCTCGGCAAGGCTGTTCACGTCGCGCGTGGTGGCGAACTCACGCTTCTGCTCCGTAAGGTTGGGACGGTCCATCTTGATTGGGCCCTTAGAGTCCACCATGATGACGTTCTCGCGTCTTACGCCAAGTCGCATGTAGAGGCGTGTGCAGGATATAGCAGCTGCGCCAGCACCGTTTACGACGACCTTGACGTCCTCAATCTTCTTGCCCACGATCTGAAGGGCGTTGATGAGTCCGGCTGCCGAGATTATGGCCGTGCCGTGCTGGTCGTCGTGCATGACGGGGATGTCCAACTCGGCCTTGAGTCGGGTCTCAATCTCGAAACACTCGGGGGCCTTGATATCCTCAAGGTTGATGCCGCCAAAGGTTGGTGCTATGGCCTTTACGGCCTGGATGAACTTGTCGGGGTCCTTCTCGTCTACCTCGATGTCGAACACGTCGATGCCGGCGAAAATCTTGAAGAGCAGGCCTTTGCCCTCCATTACGGGTTTGCCGCTCATGGCTCCGATGTTGCCGAGGCCGAGCACCGCCGTTCCGTTCGAGATTACGGCCACGAGGTTGCCCTTGTTGGTGTATTCGTAGGCCGTCTCGGGGTCTTTCTGAATCTCAAGACACGGCTCTGCAACGCCTGGTGAGTAGGCGAGTGAGAGGTCGCGCTGGCTGCTGTACGGTTTGGTGGGTACGACCTCGATCTTGCCGGGTCGGCCCTCGGAATGGTACCTGAGGGCGTCTTCTTTTGTAATCTTTGACACGACTTTTCCTCTTTATTTTATTGGTTCTTGAATTGGTGTCGAGGCCGTGCCGCTCTAAGCTCTGCGCAGAGTGGGTAAGCCTCTTGCGTAAAGATAGAAAGATTTTAGATAAATTGTTCCCGCCGTCCTGTATTATTCCGTGTCCGCGGCTCTCATTACGTGTATTGCGGAATGGGGGTGGCCAGCAATGAGGCCATATAAAGCGGCATGTAGATTACCCCGTCGCCGTCGACTTTCAAATTGTTGCCGCTCAGTACAACGCATCGGCTAATTTTATCTCTGAAGTGCTCTCTCGCGGCGTTGAGTGAGGCGTGGCGCATGTACTCTTTCCCCGATTTGACCTCTACGATGGCTATCTTTCCGCAATCGGCAAATATGAAGTCGAGCTCGTTGCGGCTCTTGTGGTCATAGTAGTTTAGGTCCACTCCGTGCTTGACAAACTCTCCCGCCACGAAGTTCTCTGTCAATGCGCCTTCATTGACATCTATGTCTCCAGCAAGCACTTGACTCTGAATGCCGCCAAGCATCATAGAACACATAAGCCCAGAGTCCACCATAAACAATTTGTAGAGCCGCAAGTCCTCATGGAGAGGGAATGGCAGGTCGAAAGACTCTACGTTGAACGAGTAATACGCCATTCCCGCATCCACAAGCCATTGTGTCGGTGCTCCATATTTTCTGCGCGATGCGTTCTTCTCTATCGATGCCAAGATGAAACGCTTGTCTTGTTTACTCAGTTGCCCCGGGATGGCGTCGAATATTGATTTTACAAGCAATTTGTCTTTGTCTGCATACTTAGATATGTCGTTTCTGTAACCGTCTAAGATGTCCTTCTGGTTGGAGATAGTGCGCTTAAAGTCGTCATTCTCAAGAAACGTCACGACAACCTCGGGCATACCTCCGACAATCAGGTATTGCCGATACCTCGCCATGATCTGTTTGTGCAGAAATTCCGGTACGGGACGTAGATTCTCATAGCAATCCTTTATTGCGTCCCAAACTTCGCTCCCAATTCCGCACGCCCACAAAAATTCTTCAAAATCAAGCGGATACATATCCAAAGCCCGCTCAAACCCAACGGGATAGGACGACACGTCCTTGTAGTTGATGCCGAGTAGCGAGCCCGACTCGATATAGTCATATCGCCCGTCCTCAACGAGGAATTTTATGGCCGTGCGTGCTTTAGGGCAAGATTGTATTTCGTCCAAGAATATCAGTGTCTCGCCGGGCACGAATGGTCCAATGCCCATTGCGGACAAGTTCATTAGTATAGTCCTTGCATCGAGGTCCCCATCGAAGGCCTGCTTTGCTGACGGGTTCTGCTCGAAGTTTATCTCTACGAAGTTTTTGTAGTGGGCTTTGGCAAATTGGCGGACTACTGTCGTCTTTCCTATCTGCCTTGCTCCCTTTATCAAAAGAGCTTTGTTTGAACAATTTTTCTTCCAATCATCTAATTGATTGATTATCTTCCTTTTTAATTCCATGCTGCAACTTTTTTCAAGGTTTTTGACCCCAAAGTTGCAACTTTTCGCGGGATTTTTATCCCTGTATTTGCAACTTTTCGCGGGGGTTTTAGTCCCTTTCCCGCGACTTTTCGCGACTATGAAGCCACTTCTTCTATTAAAGTGGAGTTGCCAATATGCAGGTAGCATCATGCAATGTTCTCGGTGCGGCTGAGCCCTTGCGAAAACGAAAGATGCGCAATAAAAAGAAGTGCAAAAGCACCAGAGCCCCAAAGGGGCGTCGTATGATAGCTAGGGGTGAAGCCCCTAGCATACCAAGAGAGAACTCCTCTCGAAAACTGCATTTTAGCAAATTAG
>CAVILU010000118.1:0-6848 GCA_963643535.1 bacterium
ATTATCAATAGGGTACAATTATCCCCTGGCAATAAATGAGTTTTCTCCATACCCCTAATCCCGAATCAAAAGAAACCCATTAGTCAATTGACGGGCCGGGGGTAACGTATGTGGGGCCCGGAGGGCACGCGCCATCGTAGCCTAGGGGAGCAAGGCACTACGAGTTCTTAGCGATTAGCTAAGAACCGTGCGTGCAAAGCTAGCGCAGCGACCGTACCCTAGGCACAAGCAAGGCAAATAAATTACCCCCTGCCAACTGTGCCCTGTGCACAAAAAAATCTTCGACCTCCAGGACGCAAATCCCAAAGGTCGAAGCAAATAATCTTATGAAATAAACAACCAGCAGTAACCGCGAACTGTTAACTGTTAACTGCTAACTGTTAACTGAAAAATCCCTCCCAAAGGTCGAAGCAAATAATCGTATGAAATAAACAACCAGCAGTAACCGCGAACTGTTAACTGTTAACTGCTAACTGTTAACTGAAAAAAAATCTTCGACCTCCAGGAAGCAAATCCCCAAAGGTCGAAGCAAATAATCTTATGAAATAACAACCAGCAGTAACCGCGAACTGTTAACTGTTACTTGTTAACTGTTAACTGAATAGCGGCGCCACCGCTACGTCCAAGGTGCAGCTTGAGGACGCTCTCGGAGTTGACGCTCTTCTTCTCGATGGTATAGCTGTCGGGCTTCTCGTCATACGAAGCGTCGGCACCGTCGGCGTAGATGGTTGCCGTGTACTCGACGCCAGGAGTCAGGAATGAGCAATCGACGGTAGCCTCGCGCTCGTTCTCGTTCGTGATGGCGCCAACGTACCAGTTCTCGCCACCCTTCTCCTTGCGGGCGATGGTGAGGAATCCACCCGGCTCAGCCTCAAGGTATACGCTCTTCTGCCAGTCTACGGCCACGTCCTTGATGAACTGGAACGCGTCGGCGTATTTCTCGTAGCTTGCGGGGATATCGGCTGCCATCTGCAGAGGGCTGTACATAGTAACGTAGAGCGCCAACTGCTTGCAGAGGGTTGTGTTGACGTGGCTGTGCTCACCCTTGACGAAGCTCATGCGAGTGTCGAGGATACCCGGGGTGTAGTCCATCGGGCCGCCCTGGAGACGGGTGAAGGGCAGGCAGCAGGTGTGGAAAGGCTTGTTGCCGCCAAAGCTCTCATACTCAGTGCCGCGTGCGCTCTCGTTGCCGATGAGGTTGGGGTAGGTGCGGCAGAGGCCTGTGGGGCGCACTGCCTCGTGTCCGTTGACGCAGATGTGGTACTTAGCGGCCTCCTTTACGGCGTAGAGGTAGTGGTTCACAGCCCACTGGCCATAGTGATGCTCGCCTGCGGTCACGAGGTTGCCCACGTAGCCACTCTTGACGGCGTTGTAGCCGTTGTCTACCATGAACTGGTATGCGTCGTGCATGTGGCGCTCGTAGTTGCGGATCGAGCCGGATGTCTCGTGGTGCATCATGAGGCGGATGCCCTTGCTCTTGGCGTATGCGTTGAGTGCCTTGACGTCGAAATCGGGGTAGGGGGTCACGAAGTCGAAGACGTAGTCCTTCTCATGACCAAACCAATCCTCCCAACCAATGTTCCAACCCTCCACGAGGAGCTGGTCCATGCCGGCGGCCGATGCGAAGTCGATGTACTGCTTCACGGTCTCGTTGTTGGCAGTGTGGCGACCGTGGGGCTTGGCATGCGCATAGTCGCTCTCGCCAATGTGGATGCTCTTGAAGTCGTCGGTGTAGGTCCATGCGCCGTTGCCGGTAATCATTTCCCACCATACACCCATGTATTTCACGGGCTTAATCCAGCTTACGTCCTCATATGCGCAGGGGTCGTTGAGGTTCAGGATAAGACGGCTGGCAAGGGTCTTGCGTGCGTCGTCCGTCACCATCACCGTGCGCCACGGGGTCTTGCAAGGGGTCTGCATCCTCACGAGGTCGCCCATCGCGTTGGGGGTCAAGACGGCCTTGAAAGTCATGGTCTTGTCGTCGAGGTCGAGGTTCATGCAGCTGTAGTCTACGAGGGCCGCCTCGTGGATGTTGAGGTAGAGGCCGCTGTCGGTCTTAAGCTGCAATGCGGTCTGGACGGCCGTCGGGGAGATGAACGTCTGGCTGGAGTTCTCCTGACGAGCTGCTGCCGAGAGGTTGCGGATTTGGCTCAATCGGCTCTCGGTGTAGTCATACTCCTGAGTGTCGTGGTCGCCTGATATCCACCATGCCGTGTGGTCGCCCGTCATGGCGAACTCGGTCTTCTCGTCCGTCACGGTGAAGTAGGTCAGCGCGTCCTGCTCCGGGAAGAGGTAGCGGAAGCCGAGGCCGTCGTTGTATACGCGGAAGCATACGTCCATCGTCCTGCCGCTGGAGGGCTGGTCGAGGGTCACCACCATCTCGTTGTAGTTGTTGCGGATGCTGTCCTCTTCGCCCCATACGGGTGCCCATGTCTCGTCGAACGAGCTGGTCTTGGCGTCCTTGAGAGCGAAGCCGTGGCTGAGGTTGTCGCTCGCCTTGCCGCCCTTGATCTTGATGTCGAGGCCGAGGCGCGAGGTCTTGACTACCTCCTTGCCGCCGAAGGTCAGAGAGTAGGTCGGGATGCTGTCGCCCTCCGTGATGCCGAAGGTCAACTCGATGTTGCCGTCGGGCGATGCCACCTTGCTCATCCCGAAGAGTGCCGGGCTCTTCTCGGCAGCCTTCTGGGGTGCGCAGGCGCTGAGTGCCAATGCCGCGAAGGCCATGGCAGCGGCTCCCGCCTCCCACCAGTTTTTCTTGTTTGTTTTCATGAGGTTCACTTCTTTTTCTGTTGTTGTATTATTTAAGTGTTTGTAGTTTCGGTCCGTATTTTTATTAAGCTATAAAATATAGTGTCTCAACTCCAGTTCACAGGGGTGTAAAATCCCCAAAGCAGCAAGGTCTGTGAGCCCGCTAGAGCAAGCCATGCCCAAAATTGCCAACAGAACACCGTGAAATGAGCACCGTGAAATGAGCACTGTGAACTGAGAACTGTGAACTGAACAGCACTGTGAACCGCCCAGAATTGTTAATTGTTATTTGTTAATTGTTAATTGTTAATTGCATTGTCAATTGTCAATTGTTAATTGTCAATTGAAAAGACTGCCGCTTCCCTTCCTGAAATCTTCATAGTTCCATTCATCTCGACCTTCTCACCCGTCAGGACGTCAGTGCCGCTGAACTTACCACCGGCAATCTGCTCGTCGAAACGTGTAAGGTCAATCGTGCGGTCCTCGTCGGCAAGGTTGAGCACCACCATCACGCGGGCATGCGTCGTGGCGTCATATCTGAAGAATACGTAGACGTTCTCGCGGGGCGCGAAGTGCGTCATCGATCCGCGGCGCAGAGCCATGCTCGTCTTGCGGAAGTTGAAGAGGCGAGCCGTGTAGTCGTGCATAGCCTTCTCCCTCGCCGGCATGTTCGTGAAGTAGTTCAGCGTGTCGCCTGCCCATCCGCCGGGGAAGTCGCGGCGTATGTTGGCGTGGCCGTCAAATCCGTTGCCCTCCATGAGGACCTCCGTGCCATAGTAGAGCTGAGGGATGCCGCGAGCTGTGGCAAGGAGTGCCGTGGCAAGTCGCAATGCCTTCTCGTCGCCCTTGAGCTGAGTCAGGAGTCGCCCTACGTCGTGGTTCTCACCGAAGATGAGCATCTTGGTGGGGTCGGGGTAAATCCTGTCGTTGGCGAATACGTCATATATCCTGTTGGCGCCGTCGCTCCATCCCTCTTTCTCGGTCAGCGCACGGCAGAGGCCCTCCTGCAACGGGAAGTCCATAATTGTCGGCAGACCACTGTCGTCCATTCCGTTGTCCTTGCCATAGCCTTTCTGCCATGTCGCAAGTTTTGCAGCCTCCGAAATCCAGCACTCGCCTACAATGTTGAAATATGGATATTCTGCGCGTACTTTGTCACACCACTCCGCCATGGCCTCCACGTCGGAGTAGGGGTATGTGTCTTGGCGGATGCCGTCGAGGTCGGCAGTCTCAATCCACCATATAGAGTTTTGGATGAAGTAGGTCTTCACCAGAGGGTTCGTCAGGTTCATGTCCGCCATCGTGGTGTCGAACCATCCCTTGAGCGCGAGGTCTTTGTCGCTCTGCGGGGCGTGCATGTCGCGGATCACGGACAGGCGGTAGCTGCTCCTGACGAAGGTCTCGTTGCCGTCCTTGTCATACCATTTGTTTAGCCAGTCTTTCGCGGGCAGGTCTTTCATCCACCAGTGGTTGGTGCCGCAGTGGTTGAATACCATGTCCATGATGTGCTTCATTCCGCGCTTGTGCAGCTCGGCGCTCAGCTCCTTCATGTCGTCGAGGGTGCCCTCGCGGCGGTCTATCTGGTAATAGTTCGTTATTGCGTAGCCGTGGTATGAGCTGGCCTCCATGTCGTTCTCGAGCACGGGTGTCATCCACAGTGCCGTCATACCCAGCCCGGCTATGTAGTCCAGGTTGTTGATGATGCCGCGGAGGTCGCCGCCATGCCTTCCGTAGGGTGCCGTGCGGTCGGCTTTCTCTAGCATTCCGTCAACGGTGTCGTTCGTCGGGTCGCCGTTTGCAAAGCGGTCCGGCATTACGAGGAACACGGCGTCGTCCGAACTGAAACCCGTGCGGTACTGCGAGTTGGCGCGCCTCTCTTTCAGTGGGTAAGCTATGGTTGTCTCTGTTCCGTCCTCCGCTTTCAGCACTATCTCGGCATTGCCTGCTTTGGCTTTGCTGCCGATCTTTAGCGTTACGAAGAGGTAGTTGGGGTTGTCCGTGCGGGTCACGTCGCTTATCTCGACTCCCTTGGTGTGGACGCTCGGCTCCATCTTGGCTATGTTCGTGTCGTGGAGCATCACCTGGACCTCGGGGTTCTTCATCCCGACCCACCAGTTCATCGGCTCTACCCTTATCTCGGCCTCGGCGTCGGTTGGCGTCATGAACGCGAGGGGTAGGGTGGCGGCCATCGCCGCTATTATGTTGCGAATCTTCATATCTCTCTGTATGATTTCTTTGTGGGGAATTTATTTCTTGATAAAACGTACGCACATTGCGGCCACAAACAGCAGTCCGCCTGTCACGAGCATCATCGTGGGCTGCGAACCGCCTACGAGTGCCATCACGTGGCCACCAAGCGCGGCTGCGATTATCTGGGGCAGGCATATCGTGCAGTTGAAGAGGCCAAGATATGTGCCCATGCTCGGAGTGCCCTCAAGCGAGTTCGTCAGAAGTGTGAAAGGTATGGCGAGCATCGCTGCCCATGCCGGTCCTACGAGGAAGAGGCTCAGCATCATAAGGTATTGGTCATGTACAAAATACAAAGATCCGAATCCAATTCCACCAATGATGAGCGATACTACATATGCCACCTTGATGTTCTTAAACCTCGGTATCATGACAGCCCATATCACCGAGCCCACAGCCTGAACCGCGTAAAGCACGCCCGTCCAGTTGCCAGCCTCTTGATAATCAGCCGACGATGTGTCCGTTGCGCCCCATCCGTTCTCTGCCACGGCTCCTGTCATGAAGCTCCACATGTACATGAACGCCGCCCAGCAGAAGAACTGTACGAGGCCGACTGTCCAGAATGTCTTTGGCGCGTCTCGGAAGAGCCTGACAAGGGAGCCGATTCCCATGCTCTCTTCCTTGGCCTTTACCGCCTCCTCAGAGATTCCATGAAAAGCCCTGTACTCGGCGGGTGGCATCTCGCGCACCCTCATTACTGTATATATGACGCACAAGATCAGAATCACCGCACCCGTGTAGAACGAGTAGACGACGGTCGGCGGTACAACTCCAGCCTCGGCCGTGTTAGCTATTCCCAATCCCGCGAGTAGGAACGGGAAGAAGAAGCCAACCACGCTGCCCGCATTGCAGAGGAAACTCTGAATCGAGTAAGCCTTGGTCTTCTGTTTCTCCGTAACCATGTCGCCCACAAGCATCTTAAACGGCTGCATCGCCATATTTATAGATGTGTCGAGCAACATCAGCATAACCAATCCGAATATCATCGACGATGCCACGCCAAGTCCCAAACTTCCGGAGTTAGGCAGCAGGCACAGTACAATCACAGCTATCACGGCGCCAAAGATAAGGTAAGGTGTCCGTCGCCCGAGGCGGGTCCACGTCCTGTCGGAGAGCGAGCCCACGAGCGGCTGCACCACCATGCCCATCAGTGGCGGCAGAATCCAGAAATAACTCAGGTCGTGAGGGTCCGCGCCCAGTGTCGCAAAGATTCTGCTGATGTTGGCACTCTGCAGTGCATAGGCAATCTGTACGCCGAAGAAGCCAAAGCTGAGGTCTACCAGCTGGCGGAAGGAGAGGTTACGCTTGTTATCCATGGTCACATGCGTTTTAATGTGTCGGGGAGTAGTCTGTAAATTTACGTTTGCAAATGTAAACATATCGTCCGAATTGGCGAAACACTTTTGTTGCGGACGAACACCCTCAAACCCCGACCACACGCGACTTTTACCCATCTCAAACGTTTGCGAAGCCAACATACCCCCACTAAAAATTTCTAAAATTTCTCCACGCCCATTTTCGCAATCGTTTGCGAAAACACCCTCTTCCGAGCCTCCCCAAAAATATAACACCGCCCCCGCCCGCAAGCCCCACACGCAACATATATTATAAATCCTCACACACCTCCACCCCAAGTATCTCCGCAACTCCAACATAAGCAAAACAAAATCGCGCCAAGTGCAAAGCCCCAAAACACCCCCTCCATAACCCCAACCACTCCCACACTCTGTCACACCAAATCCTTTTAACTCAAATTAACAACCACCCCTAACCCCTTAAAAACCAGCAAACAACCCATCAATTGTCAATCGCCAATCGTCAATTGTCAATCGCACCCCCTTGCAGGCTAAGAT
>CAVILU010000119.1:0-6805 GCA_963643535.1 bacterium
TGGAGGTTCTGCAAAGATATGTAAATGTATTCAAAAATTAACCCCCGAGGCCGCCGTAACACCTTAAATTATCCGTTCGCTCAATTCGCCTGCGTCTGCCAAATCTGTTGTGAGTCAGCGCAAAAAGCGTGCAATTGCATAATTATTAGTGCAAACGTTACCGCAAACGATTGCGGATTAAAAATGCCCGTTTCACCGATAAGTTTCGCCAGTTCGCTGAAAATTTGAAATTTTACACCTCCAGACGAACGGCTGTTGCTGCCTTTGGGGTCTATTGTCCAATCTTACGAATGTTTGTTTAAGAATGTTGCGGTTGTGGCGTTCTTTGCTGCGGGGCAATTGCTCTCTTTCGCCTGTTATCTTTGCGCGACGGACTTCGGTTTGCTGCGTAATTTGTGTAATAGTCAAGTAGTTGTTGCGACGCTAAAAAATGTGACAAATCTCTATGGGCTGATAAAAATTGAATAAAAATCCACTGTGTAAAAGGCGGCCGTTTTACGATTGGGCAATACCAAGGTTGCGCAAAATCGCCAATAAGTCCCTAAAGGTGTAAATTTTCCACGTTTGCGATACGTCGTTCACTCCTGTTACATATCTTTGCGCCATTATTCATAATTACTTATACAATTATCAGATGAAAGCTTTAAAGTTTTTGGCTGTCGCAGTTCTCGCTACCATGACCGCCAACGCTTCTGCCCAGCTCACCAAGGACACCCAGGGCTGGACTCGTGTTGAACTCTCTTTCGACGCTCAGCGTATGAAGAACAAGGGCGACAACTATGAGTCTGTCTTCGACAAGCAGAAGGGTGCTGCTCTCGGTTTCATGAAGGGTATCAACATCACCAGCAAGATGCCTCTTTTCCTTGAGCTTGGTGGCCGCCTCACTTGGAATCACAGCAAGGATACTTGGACCAACGGTGACGAGAAGACCACTTTTATGAACATCGCAGTTCCCGTAAACGCTGCTTACAAGTTCAGCTTCGCAAGCTCGCCCATCAACATCGTTCCTTTCTTCGGCCCCAACTTTAAGTTCAACTTCTATGGTCGTACCAAGACGACCGTTACGGACGCTGCAGGTCATGAAACAGAGGGCAAGCTTAAGTGGCTCAGCGATGACGGTGCTGATGCTCGCATCTTCCAGCTCGGCCTCAACCTCGGTGTTGGCGTGAACATCAATAAGTTCTATGTCGGCTACACCTTCCAACCCGACCTCATGAGCTACGTCAAGAATGGTGACGACAAGGTTCGCACCATCAACAACTACATCTCCGTAGGTATCAATTTCTAAGCCTCGCAGGGTTTAGTCCTTCGGAATACATGCAAAGGGCGGATCGCAAGTCGTTGCGGTCTGCCCTTTTTCGGTTCACAGTTCGCAGTGCTCGGTTCACAGTTCTGTGGAGCTTAATCCTTTGTGCTCCGTTTGCTATTGGTTGTGTTTTTGTTCCTGGTCGGCGATTGGCAGCAGCTCTTGGACTTGTCGTGGTGCGGAATCTTAAAATCGGTTGGCGTGGCCTCGCTTGACTCTGCTGTGTGAGTTTTGGGGTGCTAAAAGACAACAAACGAGCGGAAACTCGAGATTCTTGATCTCGGATTTCCGCTCGCTTTATATTTGGTGACCCTGTGGAGGGGTGCTTTTCGTTGCTTGAGCTATGCGCAGACAGCCATTTCTGTTGCGTTCATCCTCATGTAGCCTGTGCTGTCGAAATTGTCGTCTCCATTGAGGAAACGCTCGCGCCCCTCGGCCTGCTCCTCAAAGATTTCGAGGAAACCCTGCTTGTCCTCGAAGTCCATCTCGGATGTTGCTATCATATCGCAGAGGAGGCTTTTGCGCGTCTTTTCCTTGTCGAACCTGTCTTTCTCGCTTGGCCCGGCGGGCGCGAAGTCTTCAGCGTAGCTGTAGAGGTGTACGGGCTCGATGTCGTCGTCGTTGTAGCCCTCTACATATATTATATCTTTGTCGGACTGACCTTTGCGGCTCGGTTCTACGTGCATTACGCAGAACCATTGACATTTGTCTATATCGCCTTTTTGTTGGAGTTCGGATGTGCGAACCACCCAGTCGCCGTTGAGAAATCTAGTAAAGTTTGCCATAGGCTTTCTTTTTAATGTTTGGAGCGGGGCGGCGTGTCCATTTACGCACCGCGGATCCCCACTTCTTCGTTTCGTTACGCTAGTATAACGATCGCCAAAACGATTTATTGCCTTCTCCGAGAGAAAATTTTTGAAAAAAATAAGTGCGTATGCTCTTGACGCGGCGATATCGTTGATTATCCGTTATTTACGGCAGCCGCAGCCCAGCCAATTTCTTAAGACAAAGATAAACAATTCCCCGCTAGTAATCGCTATTCCTCAAAATTCAATTAAAACAATCACTCCCCCAAAAAAACACGCTAAGCTATAAGTCCATCAGGCAATGCGGGGCCGCACCAATCCCCGCAATCAACTAAAATCAAAATCACATAAATCCGATAAAGAGAAGATAGAAATATGTGAGTATGGGAAAAACAGTGTTCAGTAAGAAAAATAGTGCAAAAGAGGGCGCAGAGCTCTCCAATAATTGCCAACAGCAACACCCCGTAATTGCCAACAGCAACATCCCGTGATTGCCAACAGCAACACCCTAGTGATTGCCAACAGCAACACCCCGTGATTGCCAACAGCAACACCCCAGTAATTGCCAACAGCACCCCCAGTAACAGCCGACGGCAACACCCAGTAAACACCAACTGCGCTCCCCAGTAATTGTCAATTGTCAATTGTAAATTGTAAATTGAAAAGAGCCGCACCTCATAACTGAAGTGCAGCTCTTTAAGATTTTGGTAGCCGATAAGAGAATCGAACTCTTATTGCCAGATTGAGAATCTGATGTCCTAACCGTTAGACGAATCGGCCAGTAGTATGTGGTTGTCTTTGTTTGACGATGCAAAATTAGGCGATGCGTTTGATATTTGCAATAGCTTGACTAAATATTTTGCAATATTTTTTTGAGTGCGCTCTCCGTGTCTGTTGGATCAATGGGCTCGTAGCCGCCGTCGGCCTTGATCCACGTGAACTGCTTCTTGGCGTAATGCCTTGTGTTTCTCTTTATTAGGCGGATGGCCTCGTCGAGTGGGTATTCGCCATTGAGGTACGAGAACATTTCGCGGTAGCCCACGGTCTGCAGTGCCGTCAAGTCACGCATTGGCATAAGGCTGCGCACCTCTTCTTCGAGTCCTTGGGCAATCATTTGGTCTACTCGGGCCTCGATGCGCATATAGAGTTCCTCGCGGGGACGCGTCACTGCGAATTTTCGGACGCTGAAAGGGCGTTCTTTTGTTGTCCCTTTGCGGAGTGCGGATACGGGTTGTCCGCTGACGATGCAGAGCTCTATGGCGTGGAGCACTCGCCTCGGGTTCATAAGGTCCGCGGTTGCGTAATATTCGGGGTCGAGGTCGCGGAGGCGTTCCTGCATATGTGTGAGGCCCTTGTCGGCCAACTCGTCCTTTAGGCTTTGCCGCAAGTCCTCGGGTATATCTGGCATCTCGTCAATGCCTTTCAACACTGCATCTATATACATCATGGAGCCGCCTGTGAGTATCGCTTTCCCGTTGCCGCGCTCGAAGGCACCAGGCAGGATTTCCATCACTGCGCTCTCGTAGTCGAATGCGTTCATGGGCTCTCGTGCGCTGCGGCATCTCACGAGATGGTGGCGGGCGCGGGCGAGTTCGCTGTCGGTAGGCGCTGCCGTGCCGATGAGCATCTCGCTGTATATCTGGCGACTATCAGCTGATATTATTTCGCAGCCGAGAGTCTCTGCAAGGCGTATCGACAGTTCTGTTTTGCCTACGGCGGTGGGACCGGTCAAAACAATCAATTGACAATCGTTCTTCAATTGACAATTGCCGTGGCTGTCTTGGGTATTTTTTTGGGTGATGCTCACTGTCTTTCTCCTTTTTCCTTTTTTGTATTGCGACTCCTTTTCTGTTGGTAATAGCTACCTGTAAATTATCAGCAATTCAGACAATTAAGCCAATATCATCAAACCGTAAAAATCCATCATTAAGAGCAAATCCACGTCCCAAACCCATCGTAATTGTCAATTGTCAATTGTAAATTGTCAATTGAAATGTATTGCTTTGGCGGGTCGTATCCGCGCCACCATGCTGGACGGTCCAAGCATAAGTATGATGCTGAAGATGGCCACGCCCACGTTGAGCAACAGCAAATTGAGTGGTGTAAGGAGGATGGGCACCGTATCCAAATAATAATTATCTGGGTCGAGGCCAATGATACCCGTGGTCTGCTGAAGTATGCAAAGGCCGATGCCAACGATATCGCCAATAAGCAGTCCCATACCCACAATGCGTAGCGACATGATAATAAAGACCTTGCGCAGGAAGCCATTGGTGGCTCCAATAGCCTTGAGGATGCCTATGGTATTGGTGTGCTCAAGAATAAGAATCAAGAGGCCCGACACCATATTGAGTCCCGCCACGGCAATGACGAGCACAAGTATCACGAGTATATTCTGATCCAACAAATCGAGCCAACCAAAAATCTGTGGCTGCATGTCCCGAATGTGGCGGACACGAATCATCTCGCCCTCCTCCGTCTCGCGACTCATGACAACGCCCGCCAACTCTTCGGCAATGTCGTCCATCTTGTCGAAGTCGTCTATAAGCACCTCATAACCCGATACTTGCAGCGAGTCCCATCCATTGAGTTGAGCCAAGTGGCGCATGTCTACAAAGGCCAAACTCTTGTCGAACTCCTCGAAGTGGGAGTCGAAGATGCCGGAGAGGGTGAAGCGGCGTGCGCGCACTTTGCCATCCTGCACGAAGAAAATCCTTACCGCGTCGCCAAGGTGGAGTTTGAGCAACGTGCTGAGCGATTCGGACATCAGTATGTCGTCGCTCTTGGCCGAGTCGGGTGCGCTGACCACGTTGCCTTCCGTCAGGCACGAGCGCAGGAAATCCCATTCATAGTTGGCGTCGATGCCTTTGAGTGCTATGCCTTGGAAGGCGTCGTCGGTCTTTATGATGCCTGGTTTCGTGATGTAGGGTTGGACGTTGCGGACACCTGCCGTCTGGCGCACGATATCCACGAGGGCGCTATCGTAGCGCAGTGGCGGGGTCTCGAGCGAACTATTTAGGTTGAGGCTTGTGAGTTGGATGTGGGTTCCGAAGCCTACAATCTTGTCGCGTATCTGCTGTTTGAAGCCCAGGCCCACGGCCACGGATATTATCATGACCACCATGCCGAGGGCTATGGCGGCCGTGGCGACACGCACGGCGGGCCCCGAGAGCCTCCGCTGCTTGTCGCCGCTGCCCATAAGGCGCCGCGCTATGAATAGGTCTGTCTTCACTTGTTGGTCGGGTGGGGGGGGATTTTACTGCTCCATTTGCCTCATGCGCTTCTCGCTGTCTGTGAGAGGCGATCCGCTCTCGGGCGTGCGTCCGGGGTAGAGTTTCAGGGCGCGGGCGAGGAGGTCGAGAGCTATGGCGAGGTCCTCGCACTTAAGGGTATAGGCAATGCGCACCTCGTTGCGGCCCAACGTGCGGTTGGAGTAGAAGCCGGCGGCGGGGGCGAGCATGACGGTTTGGTTGTTGTAGCTGAAGTCAGCGAGGAGCCACTTGCAGAATTTCTCCGAGTCGTCAATCGGGAGGCGGGCCACGGTATAGAAGGCACCGCGGGGCATGGGCGAGTAGACGCCGGGTATCTTATTGAGGCCGTCGAGCAGGAAGTTGCGACGCTTGCAATACTCGCGGTTCATATCATGGAAATACTCCTCGGGCACGTCCAGCGATGCCATGGCGGCAATCTGACCGAATGTCGGGGGGCAGAGGCGTGCCTGGGCGAGTTTCATCGCAGAGGAGATGACGGCCCTGTTGCGCGTGGCGAGGAGGCCGATGCGCAGTCCGCACTCGCTGTAACGCTTTGATACAGAGTCTACCATAATGACGTTGTCATCCACGCCCTCAAGGTACATCGACGAGTAATATTGCGCCCCGTCATAGCAGAACTCGCGGTAGACCTCGTCGCAGATGAGGAAGAGGTCGTACTTGATGATGAGGTCGCGGAGGAGCTTCATCTCTTGTTCTGAATAGAGGTAACCCGTGGGGTTGTTGGGGTTGCAGATGAGGATGGCCTTCGTCTTGTTTGTAATCACCTTCTCGAACTCCTCGATGCTGGGAAGCGTGAAACCGTTCTCGATGGTGGAGGTTATGGGCACTACGCAAGCACCTGCTGCTGCTGCAAATGCCTCATAGTTAGCGTAGAAAGGCTCGGGTATGATAACCTCGTCCAGCGGGTCGAGGCAGCTCATAAAGGCGAATAGCACGGCCTCCGAGCCGCCACAGGTGACGAGCATCTGGTCGGGCGTGAGGTTGATGCCTACCGACTGGTAATATTTTGAGAGTTTGCGACGGTACTCGGGCATGCCGGCCGAGTTGGAGTACTCGACGATGGGGAGGTTTGCCTCGCGCACAGCGTTGAGCGCCACCTCGGGAGTCAGAATGTCGGGCTGGCCGATGTTGAGGTGGAAGACGCGGAGGCCGCGGGCCTTGGCGTCGTCCGAGTAAGGCACGAGTTTACGTATGGGCGACGAGGGCATTATGATGCCGCGCTGTGATATCGATGGCATTGTGTGTTCTGTTTTATATCAGTTTGCAAATTTACTTATTTTGACTTCGCAAGTGCTGTTTTTGTGGCTTTAATTGCCGCTAACCGCCACTTCCGCAAAAATCATATCAGAGAAAGGCGATAGGCAAAGGCCAGCAAAATATGGTATGCGGGAGCCGCGAGCCCTCCGAAGCGTGGGTTATGT
>CAVILU010000120.1:0-5836 GCA_963643535.1 bacterium
GTAGGCGACTACGTAGAGGACATCGTAGGTCCCCTCGGGCAGGCCACAAAGATTGAGAAGCAGCCCGGCACCGTGCTCTGCGCAGGTGGCGGTGTTGGCGTAGCCCCGATGCTCCCAATCATCGAAGCACACCACAATGCCGGCAACCGCGTCGTAGCCGTACTCGCAGGCCGCACCAAGGACCTCATCATCCTTGAGGATCAGGTTCGCAAGTATGCCGACGACGTTGTCATCATGACCGACGACGGTTCATACGGCAAGAAAGGCGTCGTAACCGTAGGCATGGAGGATGTCATCAACCGCGAGACCGTGAGCGAAGCCGTAGTCATTGGCCCCGCCATCATGATGAAGTTCGGTGCACTCACGACCAAGAAATATAACATTCCCACTTGGGTCAGCCTCAACACCGTGATGGTGGACGGCACCGGAATGTGTGGCGCATGCCGCGTCACCGTTGGAGGCAAGACCCGCTTTGTCTGCGTAGACGGCCCCGAGTTCAACGCTCACGAGGTCGACTTCGACGAGATGATGAAGCGAATGGGTGGCTTCAAGGCCGAGGAGCAGGAGGCTTTCGCCGCATACAAGAAAGCCTGCGGAATGGAGTAATAATCATTAGAAAACACAACAATGTCCGATATACAAGAGATTCGCAAAGCACAACGCGAAGAAGAGTGGCGCAAGGCTGTCCGCGACAGCATCAAGCCCAAAGACCGCATGGCGCAGGAGCGCGTAGAGATGCCCCAGGCAGACCCCGAGGAGCGCTCGCACTCATACATCGAGGTCAACATGGGCCTCAACCTTGAGCAGGCAATGAACGAGGCTAAGCGTTGCCTCGACTGCCCGAGCCCTATGTGCGTAACTGGTTGCCCCGTAGAGATCAACATCCCAACCTTCATCAAGAACATTGAGCGTGGAGAGATTCTCGAGGCTGCACGCGTAATCAAAGAGACATCCACCCTCCCCGCAGTCTGTGGCCGCGTATGTCCGCAGGAGAAGCAGTGCGAGAGCAAATGTATCTACAACAAGAGCAAGAAGCCGGCGGTAGCCATTGGTTACCTCGAGCGTTTCGCAGCTGACTATGAGCGCACGAGCGGCAAGGCTGCTACTCCCGAGACTGCGCCCAAGAATGGCATCAAGGTTGCCGTCATCGGTTCCGGTCCTGCAGGCCTCACCTGCTCTGGTGAGCTCGCCAAAAAGGGCTATGACGTGACCATCTTCGAGGCACTCCACGAGATTGGCGGTGTGCTCAAATATGGCATACCCGAGTTCCGTCTGCCAAAC
This sequence comes from bacterium, assembly GCA_963643535.1. Lineage (GTDB taxonomy): Bacteria > Bacteroidota > Bacteroidia > Bacteroidales > Marinilabiliaceae > W3P20-009. Next base: position 1,282 of record CAVILU010000120.1, read on the forward strand.
GACATCGTTGACTTCGAGATCAACAACCTCAGCAAGATGGGTGTCAAGTTCGAGCCCGACTTCATTGTTGGCAAGACTGCGACTATGGACGACCTCCGCGCAGAGGGCTTCAAGGCATTCTTCGTAGGTAGTGGCGCTGGTCTCCCTCGCTTTATGGGCATCCCTGGCGAGAACTACACCGGCATTATGAGCTCGAACGAGTACCTCACCCGCGTCAACCTCATGCATGCAGCCGACAGCAAGTTCGACACCCCAATCATCTTTGGCAAGAACGTAGCCGTAGTTGGTGGTGGCAACACTGCAATGGACTCCGTACGTACCGCAAAGCGTCTTGGCGCAGAGCGCGTTATGCTGTTCTACCGTCGTTCGGAAGTTGAGATGCCCGCACGCCTTGAGGAGGTACACCATGCTAAGGAAGAAGGCATTGAGTTCCATACACTCAACAACCCGATTGAGTACCTCGCCGACGAGAAGGGTCGTGTCCGCGCAGTCAAGGTCCAGAGGATGGAGCTTGGCGAGCCTGACGAGAAGGGCCGTCGTAAGCCAGTCGCCATTGAGGGCGCCATTGACGAGATACCCGTAGACCTCGTGATCGTGGCTATCGGCGTATCGCCCAACCCACTCATCTCTGCATCGCACCCCGACCTCAAGACCACAGAGCGCGGCACACTCGAGGCTTCGGATGCCCTCCAGACCTCAAAACCCGACGTATTCGCAGGTGGCGACATCGTACGTGGTGGCGCAACTGTAATCCTCGCAATGGGCGACGGTCGTAAGGCAGCCGCATCTATCGACGAGTATCTTCAGAAGAAATAAGCTTAGGGCTTAATACTTTATAGTCGTGGCAAGTCAGTTTATTGCTGGCTTGCCACGATTTTATTTATACAGGCTGGGGGAAGTGTATGCGAAGACGGGATAACCGACGCGTTAGTGGATCGTGTTTTTATAGCACTTATTGGAAAAGGCGACGAAAGGCATTAAATTTGCATCGCGTTAATAGCGACCCTATCAACCCAAGAAAATGGCAAGCACAGAAAGGGCTGTCGCCAATAAACTTCAATAAGACGTCGGTATTGGCAAACCCGATATATCATAACAAGGCGCTGAAAATCATTGCGTCCGCTGCTCTCATAATTATTGCTTCGTTACCTGGCAAAGGCTGGGCGGCGGAGGATGTGTCGTTTGCACAAGGCAAAGATTCCGCAATAACACATTTCAAAGCCGACTCGATACTCGGGCTAAAGAGGGACACTCCCAAAACAGAGAACCCAGGCCAAGAGAGCAAGTCTTTGCACACATCAAATCCCACAGACACAACCACTTCCGCAAAAGCGGACAGCATAGACTTCGCAGCTAAGAAGGACAAAGGCGGCAACGCCATGATGATCGATGCCGAGGTGCAATACGAAGCTAAGGACTCAATGCGTTTCGACTTTGAGCGCAAGAAAATGTACCTCTACGGAGATGCGAAGATTGACTACGGCGAGATATCACTGACGGCCTACGCCATTGAGCTTGATATGGATAGCTCGCTCGCCTATGCGCATGGTCTTAAGGACTCAACGGGTGTTGAGAGCGGACTTCCAGTCTTCAAGGATAAGAGTGGCGAGTACGAGATGCGCACAATGAAGTATAACTTCAAGACTAAGAAGGCCATCATAACGCATATCGTAACGGAGCAAGGTGAAGGTTTCGTAGTAGGCCAGAAGGCTAAGCGCGTCGACGAGAAGACTTACTTTATGAAGGATGCCAAATACACCACGTGTAACCAGCACGAGCATCCGCACTTCTACCTCAACCTGACAAAAGCGAAAGTCATACCCGGCAAGAAGACCATCACGGGCCCGGCATATCTTGTGCTGCTGGACGTGCCCCTGCCACTCGCAATACCCTTCGCAATCATACCCAACACTAAGTCATACAGTTCTGGTATCATAATCCCGACTTATGGCGACGAGAGCACCCGCGGCTTCTATATGCGTCAAGGTGGTTACTATTGGGCGGCGAATGACTATTTCGACCTCAAGATTTTGGGCGATATATATACCAAAGGCTCATGGGGTTTGCACGTCTCCTCGACATACAAGAAGCGTTATAAGTTCTCGGGCAGTTTCTCTACAGACATCATAACGAATATTTATTCAGAGAAGAGCTTGCCTGACTATCAAAAGAATAACGACTTCTCCGTCCGATGGAACCATAGTCAGGACTCTAAGGCCAATCCCGACCAGACATTCTCCGCCTCGGTGAACTTCTCGACAAGTTCATATAACAAGAACAATCTCGGCAACGTGGTGAACACCCAGACGCTCGCAACGAACCAGAAGAGTTCGAGTGTATCATACAGTCGCAAATGGTCGTGGAACCCATTCCGCCTGACAGCCTCGCTACTCCACTCGCAGAACAGCCGCGACACCTCCATCAGCCTTACCCTACCCGACATCTCGGTAACGTCCACCCGACGCTTCTACCCCTTCAAGCCGAAAAAGGCATCAGGTTCGAGCAACAACCCGATATACAACCTCAACCTCAACTACAGCCTCTCGGCAAAGAACTATATCTCCTGCAAAGAGCGCGACTTGACCTTCACTCCCGAGAGTTTCAGCACAGTCTGGAAGAACGGTATGAAGCACACCATCCCGGTGACGACTAACATCAAGCTGCTCAAATACTTCACCCTTACCCCATCGTTCAACTATACTGAGCGTTGGTATCTGAACAAAACTCGCAAGGTATGGGACGAGGAGCAGCAGAAGATAGTGAAACTCGACCCCGAGAAAGGCTTCAACAGAGCCTACGACTACAGTTTGTCGGTAGGAACGAACACGAAGATTTACACCTTCTACAAACCCATCAGGGCCATCTTCGGCGACAAGGTGAACGCCATTCGCCACGTCATGACGCCATCGATAAGCGTATCTTATACGCCAGACTTCTCAAAAGGCCGATATGGTTTCTACGACTCGTTTGAGTACTACGACAAGAAGAACGACAAAGTCGTAAACTACAAATACTCACTCTACGAAGGCTACCTCTACGGCACTCCTGGCTCAGCAAAGAGCGGCAAGCTCTCCTTCTCTATTGGCAACACGCTGGAGATGAAAGTCAAGAGCGACGAGGACAGTACGGGCTTCAAGAAGATTCCACTCCTCGAGAGTCTCAGTCTTTCATCGGGCTATGACTTTATGAAGGACTCTATCAAGTTTGACAACATCTCACTGAGCGGCCGCACAAAAGTCTTCGGAACTAGCGTGAACTTCTCCGCAGCTTTCGATCCTTACGCTGTAGTGGCATCCAACTCCGGCTCTGCAATCAAGATTGACCGTTCGGCACTGAAAGTCAACCATCGCCTGGCGCAATTCAAGAGCGCAAGCCTCAGCTTCGGCATCCAACTCTCTCCCGATAAGTTCAAGAAAAAAGACAAGGACAAGAAGGAAGATGAAGACGACGGATATGACGAAGACTGGGCCCTCAGAGCAGCCGAAAGCGACACGCCAAAGGCTGGAGCCCAGATGCCAGAAGACATGGAGAGCAGCGGATCGGAAGTGGACGACGACGGATACGTGTCATTCAATATGCCATGGACACTCTCGATAAACTACAGTCTCCGAGTTTCTCAAGGCAAATTTAAGCCAGAGACATGCTCCTACAACTACAACATCTCGCAGTCTGTTAACGTCAATGCGAGCCTTAGCCTTACCGACAAGTGGAAAATGTCACTCTCGACGGGTTATAGCTTCGACGAGCATAAGATGAGCCAAACGTCAATTGGTATCACTCGCGACCTCCACTGCTGGAGCATGAGCTTCAACGTTGTCCCGACAGGCCTCTACAAGTCATACTCGTTCAACATAGCCGTGAACAGCAGCATCCTGCAGGACCTCAAGTACCAGCAGAACAGCAGCCCACGCGACAACGGACGCTACTACAACTAGACCGTGGCACATGCGCCACAGATATAACAATCCGCCCCCGCTACTCTAATTTGAGTGGCGGGGGCGGAAGTTTTTAGGGTAAATTCGAGACAGATCTACCAACTCATAAGCTCATTAGATTTGAACTGCCACTGAGGGGTGTTGACGTAGAAAGGTTGCTCGTAGTCGAGGTTAAGAGTAAGCCAAGGCGAGCCCTCATTGAAGCGCAGTATTTCAATCTCTTGGGCGGGCATATAGCTTTGGGCTAGCATAATACGGATCTTGTTCTCCTTCTTGTTGTGAAGCACGTCGAGGACGGTCTCAACATGTCCGGGCATGCCACCGACAATGAAAAGGTCACCAGGCTTAATATCCTCAATTTTGACCTTCTTGAGCTCCTTGCTAAGAGAGTAACTGCCAGCGTAGTAAAAGACCATTCTGAGATACTTACAGAACGTTTTGTAGCTATAGTCCTCGCTTGCGTCATGCGTCCACCAACTCTTATTTCCCTTAAGATGTACGCGGTCACCGCTCGCCCACTTAGTGTAGTCGCAGCGGAAACCATTGGTGAAATTGAAATGGATTTGGCTGTATTTCTTGGCAGCGTAAAGATATTCGGCGCGGAGGCGCATGGCGGCATC
>CAVILU010000120.1:5846-6798 GCA_963643535.1 bacterium
GGCGGCATCAGCGCATTGCATTACGTCCTCATTTTCCGGGACGAGCTTCATGTCAATTACGCCAACTTGGCAATCATAGTATTTCGCCTCGCCATTATAGTAATGGGTAACGGAGCCATATGGCTTGAGTGGAAGGTTGAGCAACCATTCGGCGTATGAGCCTTTTTCGACAGGCTCTCGTTCGTAGTCGGGGTCGAGATTTGTAAACCTCTCGGCTATTGTCTTGCCCTCTTTGTTGATTTTGAAGGCGGGACCAGAGTACTTGTCCGCAGATACCGATTGGGTTTCTGTAGACATCTTTTGCTCTTCCATTTCGCCATCGGAAGAGCTGTTGTTGTTTGCCACAGCCCCAGAGCATGCAGAGAGGGCTAACGGAAGCAGGGACAAGAGGAATGAAGTTGTTTTCATTTTCGGGGTGTATGTATTTAGAGTGTCACTTTACAGAATTAGTGAAATAACATATTTCATTTCCTTGTACGCAAGGGATTGGAATAAGTCACAAAAAGCCACCCCGCTTTTGCGAGATGGCTCTATTTTGTTCAGATTCCTCTAAAGTGATATTGTCCTTTAGAAGCGCACTCCTATTGTAATTACGCCAGAATGAACCTTATGGGTCAAGTAGGCGGGGACGTTTGTCTCGTAGGTGTAGCCTTCGGCAGAATCGGGAAGCACCCAATGGTCGGCCTTCTTGACGTTGCAAACATATGCGAGATCGGCAAAGAAATTATTGAGACGGAAACCGATGCCACCAGAAACCGCGTAGTCCTTAGGTTTGTTCACGTAGTAATCTTTCTTGACACCAGGAGTCGTGAACTTATAACCGGCGCGGATATAGACGGGATTGAGGATGCTGAGCTCACCACCGATGCGGAGTGTGTTGCTTGCCTTGAGGATATTATCCTTCATTTGTGCATTGACAGCCTCAAAGGGATCACTTGAGAGGAAGTAATAC
>CAVILU010000121.1:0-6794 GCA_963643535.1 bacterium
GTCGTAGAGAGAGTAAACCATTGCTGTGTCGTCGGCAATGAAGAGTTCATCTATAAGGAACTCCTTGCGGAGTCGCGCCGTGTCGTAGTTTTTTGCGTCAGACGGGTGCGATGCGTATCTAAGTTCGTATTTCATCTCTTTGCTTTCTGTTCTTCTGTTATTTGTTCCTGCTGGAGCTTGAGTCCCTTATCATCAGTTTCATAGGAATGGCGATATGGCGATCTGCCACTCCACGTCCTTGCTTGATGTCGAGGAACGCCTGTGCGGCCTTGCTTCCCATCTCGAAAGCGTTCTGCTCCAATGTAGTCAGTGAGGGGGTCACTACGTCCGCAAAAGTCTCGTTCGCTGTGCCGACAACGCCTAGGTCGTCGGGAATCTTGACACCCTTCACGCGTGCGTATTCAATAACGCCAAGCGCCGCATAGTCGCCTGCGCAGTAGAGGGCGTCGCATCCGCGTTCGAGTGCCTTGGCTGCGTTGTAGAATCCCTTGTCGCGGGTGATGCTATCCTCGAACATAAGGCTCTCGTCAACAGGTAATCCCGCTTCGTGCATGGCGTCCTCGAAACCCTTGCGTCGCTCCGAGTAGACGTTGCTGCTGAGGTCGCCGCCAAGGTGGCCAATCTGCTTATAGCCCCTCTCGATGAGATGCTTTGTGGCGTTCTTCGCGCCAGCGTAATTGTCATTGGTGATCTCCATGTCGCCGATGCCGGGGAAGGCACGGTCGAACTGCACGAGCGTAACATCGCTGCCCTCGAACATCTGTGCGAAAGCTGCGGGGTCCACCGTCTCGAGCGAGTGAGAGATGAGCACGCCGGCCACTTGGTTGCGGAGGAGCGTCTGGACGGCTCTGCGCTCGTCGTCGCGCCTCTCGTGGCTCTGACTTATAATAAGGTTGAAACCTGCGGGGTTGAGGATGGCCTCGGCTCCCGAGATGAGGTTGCTGAAAAACAGTCGGTTAATACGGGGTACTACCAATCCCACGGTGTCCGTCGACCCCTTGCGAAGCGATGAGGCTAGGATGTTGCGCTCATACCCGAGTTCTTCGGCCTTCTTCATCACTAAAGCTCGCGTCTGCTCGCTTACTCGCGGATTGCCTGCGAGGGCGCGTGACACTGTGGAGGGCGTGATGTTCAGGGCCTTCGCTATGTCGCTTATGGTAGGCTTTGACATTTTTTAATAATCTGTAATTGGCTACAAATTTACAAACGTTTGGCAACGTTGCAAACAATATGAGGATAAATTTTGTGCAAAATGTGCAATAATTTGGCTTTTGTGTGATGTAACGTGTTGTAATCGTGTTTGTTATGTATGAAAATGCAATTTAGCGCACAGTGTGCAAAGGTCGGTAATCGTAAATTTTTATATGTTTGGGTAAGTGGCTGACTTATAATGTTGTAAATATTTTTTTGCAAAAACGCTTGTTTTATTGTTTTGCATCACCTACTTTCGCTTTTGATTATAGCGATTACACTATGGCAAAAAGTTTCATCAACCCTGATTTCATTCTCACGAATGACACGGCGAAGCATCTCTACCACGATCTCGCCGAGAATATGCCCATCATCGATTACCACTGCCATCTTATCCCCCAGATGGTCGCCGAGAACAAGCGTTTCGAGTCCATCGGCCAGATCTGGCTCATGGGTGACCACTACAAGTGGCGCGCCATGCGTTCCAACGGTGTAGACGAGCGTTTCTGCACCGGCAAGGACACCACCGACTGGGAGAAGTTCGAGAAGTGGGCCGAGACGGTTCCCTACACCTTCCGTAACCCCCTCTACCACTGGACTCACCTCGAGCTCAAGACTGCTTTCGGCATCGACAAGCTCCTCAACCCTCAGACCGCACGCGAGATCTACGAGGAGTGCAACGACAAGATCGCTAACGACCCCAAGTTCACTCCCCGCGGCCTCATGGCTTTCTATAATGTAGAGGTCGTCTGCACCACCGACGACCCCGTCGACTCTCTCGAGTGGCACAAGATCGTTGCCGCCGACAAGAGCTGCAAGACCCGTATGCTCCCCACCTGGCGTCCCGACAAGGCTATGGCTGTCGAGATCGCTGCCGACTTCAAGGCTTACGTCGAGAAGCTCGCTCAGGCCGCTGGCAAGAACATCTCCAACTTCAAGGATTTCGTTGACGCCCTCCAGGCTCGTCACGATTTCTTCGAGAGCATGGGCTGCCGCCTCTCCGACCACGGCATCGAGGAGTTCTATGCTGAGGACTACACCGACGCTGAGATTGAGGCTATCTTCAATAAGGTATACGGTGGCAAGGAGCTCTCTCAAGAGGAGATCCTTAAGTTCAAGAGCGCGATGATGATCATCTTCGCTGAGCAGGATGCCGCTTCTGGCTGGACCCAGCAGTTCCACTATGGCGCTATCCGCAACAATAACACCAAGATGTTCAAGCTCCTTGGCCCCGACACTGGTTTCGACTCCATCGGTGAGTTCACCACTGCCAAGAAGTGCGCCAAGTTCCTCGACAAGCTCAACACCGAGGGCAAGCTCGCTAAGACCATCCTCTACAACCTCAACCCCTGCGCCAACGAGGTTCTCGCAACCATGCTCGGCAACTTCCAGGATGGCAGCGTCCCCGGCAAGATTCAGCTCGGCTCAGGCTGGTGGTTCCTCGATCAGAAGGATGGCATGCAGAAGCAGATGAACGCGCTCTCCGTTCTCGGCCTCCTCAGCCGCTTCGTCGGTATGCTTACCGACTCTCGCTCCTTCCTCTCTTACCCGCGCCACGAGTACTTCCGTCGCACCCTCTGCAACCTCCTCGGTACCGATATCGAGAACGGTGAGGTTCCCTACGAGGGCTACGAGAAGGAGCGCGTAGATCAGATGGTTAAGGACATCTGCTACAACAACGCAAAGAATTACTTCAAGTTCTAAAGTCCATGCGGGGGAGTCCAATCTCCCCCGCAAGGATTATTTTTTGTTAGTACATCATCAAATCTAAATACCGAGAACATATTATGGCAAAGGTTGTAACACTTGGCGAGATTATGCTTCGCCTCTCGCCGGAGGGCAATGACCGCTTCATCCAGAGCACCTCTTTCCGCATCATCCCTGGTGGTGGTGAGGCAAATGTGGCTGTTAGCCTCGCTAACTATGGCCACGATGCTTACTTCGTTTCTAAGCTCCCTAAGCATGAGATTGGCCAGATCGCAGTCAACGGTCTCCGCAACTATGGTGTCAACACCGATTTCATCGCTCGTGGAGGTGACCGCGTAGGTCTCTACTATGCAGAGACTGGTGCTTCTATGCGCCCCTCGAAGGTTATCTACGACCGTGCTCACTCTTCTATCGCCGAGGCTAATCCTGAGGATTTCGACTTCGACGCTATCATGGAGGGCGCAAGCTGGTTCCACTGGAGCGGCATCACTCCCGCCATCTCCGACAAGGCTGCTGAGCTCACCCGTCTCGCTTGCGAGGCTGCTAAGCGCCACGGTGTTACCGTATCCGTTGACCTCAACTTCCGTAAGAAGCTCTGGACCAGCGAGAAGGCTATCTCCATCATGCGCCCCCTCATGAAGTATGTCGATGTCTGCATCGGCAACGAGGAGGATGCTGAGCTCTGCCTCGGTTTCAAGCCCGACGCTGATGTTGAGGGTGGTAAGACCGATGCTTCCGGCTACGAGAAGATCTTCAAGGCTATGGCCAAGGAGTTCGACTTCAAGTATGTCGTTTCTACTCTCCGTGAGTCTTTCTCTGCTACCTTCAACGGTTGGAAGGCCCTTATCTACGACGGTAAGGAGTTCTACCAGAGCAAGCGTTACGAGATCAACCCCATCATCGACCGCGTAGGTGGTGGCGACTCCTTCTCTGGTGGTCTCATCCATGGCCTTCTCACCAAGGCTACCCAGGGCGAGGCTCTCGAGTTCGCCGTAGCAGCTTCCGCTCTCAAGCACACCATCAATGGCGACTTCAACCTCGTTTCTGTTGATGAGGTCGAGGCTCTCGCAGGTGGCAACGCAAACGGCCGCGTCCAGCGTTAATCTTAAGGCCGATATCCACAAAAAGTAAATTTGTATCTAAAGTGGCAAAATTCGATAAGCTCGCAGTCCTCGCTAAGATCGGCGAGACTGGCATGGTCCCCGTCTTCTACAACAAGGATCTTCAGGTTTGTAAGGATGTCGTAAAGGCATGCTACGATGGTGGCGTTCGCGCATTCGAGTTCACCAACCGTGGCGACTTCGCTCACGAGATTTTCGGTGAGCTCGTTAAGTGGGCCGACAAGGAGTGCCCCGAGCTTGCTCTCGGCATTGGCTCTGTAGTCGATCCCGCTACCGCTGCCCTCTACCTCCAGCTTGGCGCTAACTTCGTCGTTGGCCCGCTCTTCAATCCCGAGATTGCCCCCATCTGCAACCGTCGCCTCGTAGCGTACTGCCCTGGCTGCGGCACTGTCAGCGAGATTGGCAAGGCTCAGGAGCTCGGCTGCGACCTCACCAAGCTCTTCCCTGGTGATGTCTATGGTCCCAACATGGTCAAGGGTCTCAAGGCTCCTATGCCTTGGAGCAAGATCATGGTCACTGGCGGCGTAGCTCCCGAGAAGGAGAACCTCGAGAAGTGGTTCGCTGCTGGCGTATACTGCGTCGGCATGGGTTCCAAGCTCTTCCCCAAGGAGAAGGTTGCTGCCAAGGATTGGGCTTACGTTACCAACAAGTGCAAGGAGTGCCTCGATATCATCAAGGCTGCTCGCGCTAAGTAATTGAAATCTATTCGTTGCGCATGAGCCGGGCACTTATCTGGCTCATGCGCAACTTATATCAATTCCCGCTCCTCTCATATGGTGGGCGGACAAGCAAACCGGCAGGGTGAGGCGTCCCGCCCCTTGCAATAGGTTTTTATCCATAGTCTTCCGGCGTTCCTCCGCAGGTCGATTTTTTTATCATCATTTTTAAACCATTTATATGGGTGAGGTAACACAAAAGATGACGAAATACAGGTGGGTGATTGCAGGTCTCCTGCTCTTCTCTACCACCGTCAACTATATGGACCGAAATGTTATCGGTTTCCTCAAAGATTATTTCTGCTCGGCTGAGGGCTTTGGCTGGACTTCTCAGCAGTTCTCTGTCCTTACGGCTATTTTCACTGGTTTCTACTCAGGCTTTACCCTCGTTGTAGGTTGGATTATCGATAAGCTTGGCACCAAGATTGGTCTTGCAGCTTCCCTTATTGTTTGGTCTGTGGCCGGTATTCTTAGCGCGTTTATGGGCAAGAGCCTTCCTGCTCACTGTGTTGCTCGTTCGCTCTTCGGCGCAGGTGAGGCTGGTAACTTCCCTTCCTCAATCAAGGCTGTCGCTGAGTGGTTCCCTAAGAAGGAGCGCGCTCTTGCCACTGGCATCTTCAACTCGGGTTCTAACATTGGTGCAATGATTTGCGCTCTCTTCGTGCCCTGGTGCCTCCTTACTTGGGGTGATGGCAACGAGTTCCTCGGCTCTCTCCATGGTTGGCAGATGGCGTTCATCATCACTGGTGTTCTCGGTTTCCTCTGGCTCATCTTCTGGGGTATCTTCTACAAGAGCCCGAAGGCTCAGCTTGAGGCTGGCAAAATCAACCAGGCTGAGTTCGACCACATCAACAGCGACGAGGTTGCAGTTCCCGCAAAGGAGGAGGTCGAGGACAAGACTTCCGTTTCTTGGGGCAAGATGCTTACCTACCGCCAGACTTGGTCTTTCGTCTTCGGTAAGTTCATGACCGACGGTATCTGGTGGTTCCTCCTCTTCTGGTTGCCTACCTACGTCAAGCAGCAGTTCTGCGTTGGTCTCGATGCCGATGCTACAGCTCATATGGTCATGATTACCAACTTCATCGTATTCGGTGTCGCAATTGTTGGTTCTGTCTATGGTGGAGCTCTCCCTATGTATTTCATCAACAAGAATTGGGAGACTTATAAGGCTCGTATGACCGCAATGCTCATCATCGCCATCTTCCCCATCCTCCTTCTCTTCACACAGACTCTTGCTGGCATCGAAGGCATGGGTGGCCTCGTTGGTGCTATTGCCATCATCTGTATCGCAGGTGCTGCTCACCAGGCTTGGTCCGCTAACATCTTCACCACTGTTTCCGACATGTTCCCCAAGAAGGCTGTCGGCACGGTTACGGGTATCGGCGCTGCTGCCGGTGGCCTCGGTGGCGTACTTATTCAGCTCCTCGCTGGTTACTTCGATCAGAACTTCGACACACAGACTGCCTACGCTATCATGTTCGGCATCTGCTCTCTCTCCTACCTCATCGCTTGGGGTGGCATGAAGCTCTTCGTCCCGAAGTATAAGCCCGTCGAGCTCTAATCTTCCCCGATTCTGACTACTGAATTATATGAATAAATGAGACGAGCCCGCAGGCCCTGCGGCCTGTGGGCGACTCTCTAACCGAAAACTTATAAGAACGATATGGCAATTTTTGGTACTGTTGCGACCCTCGAGAAGCAGGCTTGCAAGAAGAAGTACGGAAAGGTCTTCGATTTTATCAAGTCCCACGATCTCGCTGCCGAGTTCGCTGGCATGAACCCTGGCGACAAGAAGACTATCGAGATTGATGGTCAGAATGTTAAGGCCATCTTCCAGGTCTACAACACCAAGATCCACTCTCTTGCTAAGCTTGAGGGACATCGCAACTACACCGACGTCCAGTATATCTACGAGGGTCAGGAGATTATCGGCTGCTCCGACGTGGCCAACATCATCGCCGAGCCCGAGTACAACGCCGAGAAGGATATCTACTTCACCCAGGCTACCAAGCAGCTCAGCCACGTGGTTCTCTCCGCTGGCGAGGCAGCTATCCTCACC
>CAVILU010000122.1:0-4450 GCA_963643535.1 bacterium
GGGACGGACTTCTACCACAATGCCGCTATTGGCAAATGGAGAACCGCGATGCGATGGGGACATACCATTGACAACCTGTTGATTTGGGCCTGTCATTGCGGGCACAATGAAACCACCGGGGCACATACAGAAAGAGTACACGCCACGACCTTCGACCTGTGTCACAAGCGAATATGAAGCCGCAGGCAAATACTCGCCTCGGCCTTCGGGAGAATGGTATTGAATCTGATCAATAAGTTCTTGCGGGTGCTCTACGCGTACGCCCATAGCCCATGTCTTCTGCTCAAGGGCAATACCTTGTTTATTGAGCATCTCATACACGTCGCGAGCTGAGTGACCAGTGGCAAGTACCACAGCCTCACCCTCAATGGTCTCGCCCGATGCTAATTTCACTCCTGTAGCCTTATCTCCATCAGTAAGGATTTCTACAACTTTCTTACCGAAAAGGACCTCACCGCCATTGTTTATAATCGTCTCGCGCATAGCACGGATGACATACGGGAGTTTATCTGTTCCGATATGTGGATGGGCATCGATAAGAATTTCGTGGCTTGCTCCATGATGGCAGAACACCTCAAGGATTTTGCGCACCGAACCGCGTTTCGTACTGCGGGTGAACAACTTGCCATCCGAGAAAGTACCTGCGCCACCTTCGCCAAAAGCGTAGTTCGACTCAGGGTCTAGAGTCTCGTTCCTATTGAGCAAAGCAAGATCCTTCTTTCTCTCGCTGACATCTTTACCACGTTCAATGACAATGGGTTTAAGCCCAAGTTCCACGAGGCGCAAAGCGGCAAAAAGGCCACCAGGACCAGCACCGACGACCACTACCGGCTTCGCATTGCGAACATCTTTATATCCCGGGAGGTCGAGTTGCTCGGGTTGCGGCTCTTCGCCAATAAACACATCAAAAGTAAGTGTAACAGTAACCGACTTGTGACGAGCATCGATAGAACGCCTCGTAAGGCGCATGTATGTAATATCCGAGGAGCTGATCTCGAGTTTCTCAGCCGCCTTAATGCGGCACTCATTCTCGTCAGCGGCCTCGGCAGGAGCGAGATTTAGGATAATCTGCTTTATCATATTCTGTTTTAAGAGAGAAGGATAGACATTTTATTAGGCTATGTCGGGAAAAGAATTGACGTAACTTGTCAACTCATCTATTTTGGCAAGCCTATCAAGAGAATAGGTGTCCGACGCCTCATCGACACGACGGAAAAGAGACAGCGCACGCTTTGCGACATCGCACCTCACACCATCTGAGAGATCAGACAATTTGTAGTCCGCATAGAGGAGGGAGGCAAGAAGCTCAAGACGTTGGCACATCTCAGAAGCTGAGACTGCCTCTGGCTTGATGCCGTTTGCGTCAGCAGCGACGCGGGCCACCGTTGCTATCATATCGGCATCGGAAGCACTGCGAAAGAAATTCTTATCTGCGCCAAACTCTGAGTATAGAGCCTCAATTTGCTTCTGCTTTTCCAATTCATCACCGTCGCGCTCAAGCAAGTCGGCAATGGCAGCAAACAAGTCTTGGATGAGCTTCAGAAGATAATCTCGTCGAAGCATAAGAAAAAAGGATTACTCTCGAACGGTTATCCGGCGCGAAAGTTCGTGGACAACACGGAATTTATCCACAGCCGCTATGCGATAGGTATAACGCTGCCTTCTGCCAGTAGAGAGAGGAATATATACGCAAGGAGTGTCGACTATGCAATGAATAGTCTCGTTTGAACCAATAGACTCAGCCTCGCTGCGCGGGGTGCGGAACACCATATAGAAACGTACCATTGAGGTGTCGCCCTCGGCCTCCCATTTCAGCAGGCGACCGTCGCGCTCAATATGAGTTATCGATATCGACTCAGCCTTACCTTTGGTAACAGGCACCTGAAGAGCCTTATGACGGTAGAAATCAGAAGACAGGAAGTCCTCGAAACCAAGAATATTCCTGTTGAACTGGCGATAGCTGAAGAACACACTACCATTGAGGCTCTCGTTCTTACGGACCTTCTCCATCTGGCTTGGCATCTCGGACTTAGAATTCCAACCCACGCCTGGCTGTTTTCCATCATTTATCTTGAAGACTGCGTGGCCAATGAACACCTTTGTATCGGCAGTAGCACGCTCGCCCCACCATTTTTCGAGGACATCAAAATCGCACCACTTATTGCCAGCCTCCCAATAGATTTGAGGAACAACATAATCGATATAGCCCTCGTCAATCCAATTAAGGATATCTGCATAAAGGACATCGTAGTCAGTAACGCCAGCCTTGGTATCCGAACCTGTCTTGTCGTCCTTCTTATTACGCCACACGCCAAAAGGACTGATGCCGAACTGCACCCATGGCTTAACCGTGCGTATAGAGTCCGCCACTGAATGGATAACACTCGTGACATTGCTACGGCGCCAATTGTCCAGAGAGAGGCGTTTGGGATTGTACTTAGAGAATGACTTGGAGTCGTTAAAGACCTCGCCCTTAGATGGGTAAGGGTAGAAATAATCATCGAAATGAATGCCGTCTATATCATACCTCCTGACGATATCCATAACGACGCGGCATACATAATCGCGAGCTTCGGGCAAACCCGGGTTGAGGTATATCTTGCCCGCATATTGGATGAGCCAATCGGGGTGCGATTTAGACAAATGGTTGGGAGCACAGGCGAAATCGGCTTTTTGAGTCACGCGGAAAGGATTGACCCAAGCATGAAGTTCCATACCACGAGAATGGGCACCCGCAATCCAATACTCAAGAAGGTCGATGGGGAAAGAGCGGTTGAAATCTGAGCCAACGAGATAGGACGTCATAGGCTCAATCGACGACTTGTAGATGGCATCGGAGCAAGGACGCACTTGCAAGAAAACGGTGTTGAGCCCCATGGCCGCAGAACGGTCGAGAATGGCATCCGCCTCAGCCTTAAGAGTTTCCAAAGAGAGGCCTGGCGCTGATGGCCAATCGATATTAGCTACCGACGCAACCCAAATTCCGCGCATCTCACGAAGCTGAGAGTCGGTAGGCTGCTGGGCAAAGAGAGCGCAGGACAGCGCAAGGCAAAGCCCCAAGAAGAAATTGCGCAGCATTATCCCTTCTCGTTGATTTGTTTGATTACGCTCTCGATATAAGCGACGAGCAAATCACGTCCCTCCGTCTTAGCAGACGAAGTTACAAACATAGGGGGAAGCGACTCCCAAGTCTCGAGCATTTCCTTCTTGTACGCATCGATTTGTGGCTCAATGTCTTTCGGCTTGAGCTTATCGGACTTGGTGAAAATAATGCCGAAAGGAACGCCGTGCATACCGAGGAACTCCATAAAGTTGCGGTCGATGGTTTGCATCTTGTGACGGATGTCTACAAGTACAAAGAACATCGTAAGCTGCTCGCGCTTAAGGGCGTAGTCTGAGATAATAGCCTGGAACTTGGCCTTCTCTCCCAGTGGCACCTTAGCATATCCATATCCCGGGAGGTCGACAAGCATCCATTGTCCATTATTGATAGAGAAATGGTTGATAAGCTGAGTCTTGCCAGGTGTTGCGGATACCTTTGCGAGTCCCTTATGCGAACAAAGCATATTAATGAGCGAAGACTTTCCGACATTCGAGCGGCCGATGAAAGCGAACTCGGGAGCCGTAGTCTCTGGGCATTGACTGATTTTTGCGCTACTTGTAACGAACTGCGCTTGCGTTATAGACATATATGATTTTAGAAAGTCGTGAATAGGAGTGTAAAAGTAAAACTAAATATCGACATAACCATAAGTCCACAACGGACATCGGTACTTAGGAGGCGGCAAGGTCCCCCATTCTTATGCCGACAACGAGCACGTCATCTGTTTGGTCACACTCGCCTCGCCAGTTGTCGAATTTATGTTCAAGCTTGGTTTTCTGCTCATCAGCTGGCAGTTCATAAATCTCTTTCAAGAGGTCCTCGAAACGTTTGCGCTTGAACTTTTGATTTTGCGGGCCACCGAATTGGGACACATAACCATCCGACGCAAGGTATACGCAATCTCCTGCCGAAACGTTCAACTCAACTTCCGTGAACGGGCGCCCATCCTCGACTTCGATAATCTCGCCCACGCACCTCTTAGTGCCTTGGACGAGCTCAGATGAGCCATCGGAATGAACTATGTAGGCGACATGACGAGCCATTGATATGGTCACCTTTTGCAACTGCCTATCAATGCACAGCATAGACATGTCGACACTGTCGGAATTTATGACATCTCTGTTGTTACGGAGCACGCCAGAGAGGCTATCGCTCAAGCATTCAAGAAGTTTCGATGCCGTGCAGTTATCATGATTTGAAGCAATATCGGCAAGGAGAGTGGATGCCACCATTGATATGAAGGCGCCCGGAATTCCATGACCAGTGGCATCTGCAGCACAGACAAACAACGTGTCTCCACTATCGAAGAACCAATAGAAATCACCACTAACCTGATAGCACGGGCGG
>CAVILU010000122.1:4525-6792 GCA_963643535.1 bacterium
AGATGAGTTCGGAATGCATTGACGCATTTTTATCCTCTAGTTGTTTCTGCTGCGCAAGAAGTAACTCCTTGCGGCGCTCCACCTCTTTTGCGAGAGTTGCACGCTGAGACTCAATCTCATTATTTTTCGTATTGATACGACGGGACCAGACTAGGTAATGGACAAATAGTGCAGCCAGGACGGCAACAACCGCAATAGCAACCCAAAGCCACTGCACAAAAGCCACTCTTTCAACCTCATTTTGTATCTGAGCAATCTTATTAACCTGAGTCACAACGGTAGTGTCTCGTCGGCTTTCGAGTGTACTGAATGCCAAGTTGTTGCCTTTCACGTCAAGTCTGAGAGAGTCTACGAGCTCGGCACTTTGTTTCGCATAGAGATACGCTTGCCTCGTATCCCCTATCGCCTCGCAATATTTAGACGATACCCTAATATAAAGCTCATAAATCTCCAGGTCGATATGCCGTAGTAAAGCCACATCTATGGCGTCCAAAATCTTCTTCGCATTCTCCAGCTTACCTTCTGCAACACAAACTCTGGCATCAAATAAGTCGATATGAACTTTAGAGGGGAAATAGATGCTTGGGGGAGCGAGGTGCGAACGAGCTCTATCTATAGCGACGCGTGCGGAATCCACCTGTCCAATCGTCAAGAAATAGTTAGCCTCAAGAACTTCGATCGAAGAAAGGAAGTAGGTCGGCACAGAATTGTCAGACTCGGCAAGGGAACGCAATTCATCCACAGAACGGGCAAACATAATAGTATCCGCACCTCGGGAACTGAGGCTCGCCATAGCCATCCAATACTTGCAATCCTCCTTAATCGAGAAGCTGGCGGAATTCTCCATCTCGGATATATAGACCTGGGCTGTAGAGACATCGCCGAGTCGCAGGAACGCCATCGAGAGGCGGTATAGCACGTCAGTCGCCTCCTCCTTCATATTGTGCTTGTAACAGAAGGCGAGGAGTTCCTGATAGCCATTTATGGCAGCATTGTTATTGCCAACGTCCTCGTGCCTTCGGAAGATACATCTCTCGATGCGGAAATAGGACTGCAACGCCCCACCCTCTTTGGCCACCTCCGCAGCCTTAGTCAGGTAAATATTAGCCATTGTGCGCTCGCCATGAGATGCGAACCAATAGGCATAACGCTCAAACAGTCGGGCTACAAGCGCATAATCGCAATAACGCTCGTTTCCATTGACAGTTACGGAGAAATCACCAGACTCGACAGACGTAACAAAGTCGGATATCTGCGATAGCTCATTCTCGTCTATCAGTATATCGTAGGCATAGAGGATATTCTTGTGGAGATCATCTTTTGCATATGGGCGCGCATTGTCCAAGGCGACTTGAGCAGATGCCGTATCCATCTTGTCGAGGTCTGAGTTGAGCTCATCGATCCAGTAGGCATACGCCTCGTCACCCTTCAGACTGCTTCCACAGGAACAGACCGAAAGAGCCAAAATCCAAACGGCGGCAAATATGGCCACCTGGAAGTTAAAGAGACGACTGAGCACTTTCATATATCAGACAATCAGACTTGAGCCGAAATGTTTTTTACACCATAATCATTTGCAGGGGAGTCGCACCTTCAATCAAGAGTAAACCCGAGAATAAGAGTATCCGCATTAAATGGCCTACCATTTCGCAAAAGCAGAATCTCATTGAGCACAGAATCTTGATGCAAGGCGGTCGGCAATTTCACCGTATGCTCGATTATAGAACGCAAACGAATAATACCTAGCTCTTCGCCATTCCGGTCCTTTACCTTGAGGAGGGAACTCGGGAAGAGGAACACCTCGTCGCCTGGCTTATAATTGAAGATGAACTCACGCGTGTTTTGATTGTCCGCAGACATCTCACCAACCTTATTCCCAGTGTCGACGACGGAAGTTAAACTCTTATTTCCGTAAAAAATGCCGCAACTCGAAGCACAAGCAATGCTGACAGTCTTATCGACAACATCCACCACGGCAATAGACATAGACATGCCGCTGCGCCAATGGACATCCGGCAAAGACTTTACGTAATTGCTATCGACATTGCGCAATAATTCAGAAGCCGTTACTCCCTTGGCGCATTTTGATGCTGTATCATTGAGTATTGTGAGACCGACAATGGAAAGCATAGCACCAGACACACTATCGCCGAGCTCTGTATCCGCACAGCAAACGACAATGGAATCCCCTACACGATGATACCAATAAAAACAGCAAGAGATTACCTCAGAAGTACCTCGGAGTACAAAGGAGTTGCGCACACCGA
>CAVILU010000123.1:0-6758 GCA_963643535.1 bacterium
AAATAACCATATGTAAATTTAAAGGTGTAACTTTGCACCAATAAATCATTAAATTATTCCAAAAGTGAAGCGATATCTACTCGCGACTTGTCTCTCGGCATTGTGTCTGACATCGGCAACGGCAGGTGGTCTGCTGACCAATACTAACCAGAATGTGGCGTTCCTTCGCAATCCGTGCCGCGATGCCTCCATTGGCATTGATGGCGTATACAGCAATCCGGCCGGCGTGATTTTTTTGCCCGAGGGGTTCCATCTTTCGCTCAACATCCAGAGTGCGCACCAGAAGCGTAATGTGACTTCCTCATTCGGCGGTTTCGCCTATGGAGTTGATAATAATGGCCAAACCAGAAAGACCTTCGAGGGCGAGGCTCATGCTCCTGTAGTTCCTTCCGTCCAGGCGGCTTATAACAAGGGACGTTGGAGTTGGCAAGCTGGTTTCGCTGTCACTGGTGGCGGTGGCAAGTGCGTTTTCGACAAGGGACTTGGCTCTTTCGAGAGCATCGTGTCGCTTCTGCCTATGCTCGGGCAATCCATGGGGCTTGGCATCACTGGTTATGACTACGACAGCTATCTCAAGGGCCGCCAATACTATTTCGGTCTCCAGATTGGCTCTGCCTATAAGGTGACGGACAATTTCTCGGTCTATGCTGGCGTGCGCCTTACATATGGCTCTTGCAACTACCATGGTTACCTCCGCGATATCCAGATTCAGACCGAGGGCTCGCTGATTAATGCGTCGACCTATTTCAATCAGCTCTACGAGAAGGCTATTTCGGCATCCGCTCAATGTTCCGATGCCGCAGCTCTCTATCGTGCCAATGGCGATGAGGCTACAGCCCAGCAATACGAAGCTCAAGCCGCATCCCTTAAGACTCAAGGCGAGACTGCTGGCGCAATGGCGATGGCGACAACGGATGTGACCCTCAATTGCGACCAGACCGGCTTTGGCGCAGCTCCTACAATCGGTGTCCACTACCGTGTATGGCATCTCGATATGGCCGTGAAATACGATTTCCGCACACGGATGAGTCTCAAGAACGTCTCGGCAAACAGCGAGAGTGCGGAAAACCTCTCGGCTCTAAGTAAGTTTGCCGATGGCAATAGGGTTCGTGAAGATAATCCTGCCCTCCTCACAGCTGGTGTAAGTTGGCAAATAATAAAGCCCCTCCGCTTCGGTATCGGCTACCACCATTTCTTCGACAAGCAAGCCAAGGCTTATGGCGATGCTCAGAAGAAGCTCAAGGGCGGCACGAATGAGTTCCTTGCCGGAGTTGAGTACGATGTCTGCAAGCCCCTTATGCTGAGTGTCGGCATCCAGAGCACTAACTATCAGTTTACCGACGATTATATGAACGACATCAGTTTCACCACTAGCTCATATACCATTGGCTGCGGTGCATGCATCCGCGTCTCTGACCGAGTAAAGATCAATATCGCCTACTTCCAAACTAACTATCAGACTTACGACAAGGTTACGTCTGACTACAACAACATCTCGTCCCTCATCAACAACCTCACGAATAGCCAGATGGGCACTTCGCTTGTCCAAGCCGGTACTCTCGCGGGCTCCGACTCTTTCTATCGCTCAAATAAGACCTTCGGCATAGGCGTAGATTTTAGTTTCTGATTAGAACCCTGTTTGAGGAATATTGCAGTTTTTTGCATAGCGCAGGAGAAGATTTATTGTTTTTATGCTGATTTCGGGGCGGTGTGCCAACTTATGGGACACCTATAGGGTTACTTTGTTACTGTAATCTTAAAACCTCAATATCTATGAATACTCTTAAGTCTGTCGTCCTCGCTTTCTCTGTCCTCGCCTCCTCTTTCTGCTCTGCGCAGAATGTAACTAAGCCTGCTGAGACTGGACCTACGTATATCGGTGCTACACGTTCTGTGAGTAAGTTCGATGGCAGTATTGCTGTGAGTCAAGACTATGCTTCGTTTGGTATTACCGTAGGAACGTATGACGACAATCCGGACCGTATCGTAACTGAGCTCGTAATCACAACTTTTAGTACTGGCTGTTACACAGAAATTAATGCAAACTCCAAGTTTATACTTAAGGTCAATGGCGAGAATATGATTCTCACTACGCCTCATGGAACTAATTGGGTCGGAGCTCATTACTCCTTTGTAGGTTCTGCTGGTATTGCGGGTGCAATCGTTGGTGTCAAACAGGTTGTTTATGCGGCGGTTGCTCATTATCCTATAACGGGTGAGCAATTGGATCTTCTGATGAAGTATGGCTTCTCCAAGTACCGTTTCCAGGTTGTTGGAGGCGTTAACGAAGGTGAGTTCTCAGCACGCAAACAACGTCGATTGGCAGAAGATATTACTGACGAATATGAGGAGGTCCGTGAGGAGCAAGCAGAGATCGCTAATAAGGTGAACGACTTGTCGGATTTCTAAAGCGACTTTCCTAGTCCCAAGTAACTTTTAGATTTAGAAACGTTGGTGAGACCCTTAAAAGTCTCATCAACGTTTTTCCGTATTGTTCATACGTGAAAAAAAATAGCCCCGAGGCTGTCTATAACTTCGACAGCCTCGGGGCTAAATATTTGATAGTCTACTTACGTGAGACTACTCGTTGTCGTTGTGACGCGGAGCGCGGTCGCCATCGCGGCGGGGACCGTGGCCACCCTCACGACGGGGACCCCTGTCGCCACCCTCACGGCGAGGACGCTCGGGGCGCTCTACGTAGCCTTCGGGTTTCGGAACAAGGTCCTTACGGCTGAGGCGCATCTTGCCGGTCTTGGGGTCAACCTCCTTAAGGAGTACCTCAATCTCGTCGCCCTCCTTGCAGAAGTCGTTGGGATCCTCGATGCGCTTCCAATCCATCTCGGAAACGTGGAGGAGACCATCCTTGCCAGGAAGAATCTCTACGAATGCACCGAAGGTGGTGATAGTCTTCACCTTGCCCTTGTAGGTCTGGCCTACCTCGGGGACAGCGATGATAGCCTTGATGCGTGCGATAGCCGCGTCGATGCTATCCTTGTTGGCTGCCGCGATAGATGCGATGCCCTTGTTGTTGTCCTCGTCGATGCTGATAGTTGCACCAGAGGTAGCCTGGATGTCCTGGATAATCTTGCCGCCCGGGCCGATGACCGCACCAATCATATCCTTCGGGATGTCGATGGTGACGATTCGCGGAGCGTGGGGCTTGTAGTCCTCGCGAGGCTCGGGGAGTTCCTCGAGCATGCAGTTGAGGATGTGGAGGCGGCCAGCCTTAGCCTGTGCGAGGGCCTTTGCGAGAACCTCGTACTTGAGGCCGTCTACCTTGATATCCATCTGGGTGGCTGTGATGCCGTCCTTGGTACCGGTGACCTTGAAGTCCATATCGCCGAGGTGATCCTCGTCGCCGAGAATGTCGGAGAGGACGCAATACTTGTCGCTCTCGGTGTCGGTGATAAGACCCATTGCGATGCCGGCAACAGGCTTCTTGATCTTGACGCCAGCGTCCATGAGGGCGAGGCAGCCTGCGCATACGGTAGCCATAGACGATGAGCCGTTGGACTCAAGGATGTCGGATACTACGCGTACGGTATATGGGATGTCCTCAGGAATCATGTTCTTGAGGGCGCGCATTGCCAAGTGGCCGTGGCCAATCTCGCGACGACCTACACCACGGGGTGCCTTAGGATCGTTGGTGGAGAATGGCGGGAAGTTGTAGTGGAGGAGGAACTTCTCAGAACCCTGGACGGTAGCCTCGTCGACGAGCTTCTCGTCGAGCTTGGTGCCGAGGGTTACGGTAGAGAGGCTCTGGGTCTCGCCACGGGTGAAGAGTGCTGAACCGTGAGGGCCAGGCAGGTAGCCGGCTTCGCACCAGATGGGGCGAATCTCGTCGGTGCGGCGACCGTCGAGGCGGATCTGCTCGTCGAGGAGGACGCGACGTACTGCATCGCGCTCAATGTCATGGTAGTAACGGCTGATGAGAGCAGTAGGAATCTCGCCCTCGAATCCCTCGGGATAGTTGTTGGCGATAAACTCCTCCTTGATGGCGTCGAAGCGGCGGCCACGCTCTGCCTTGTTGGCGATGCGGCTGCGGGCTACGTCCTTTGCCTTCTCGTAGCACTGCTCGCGGATCTTGGCGCGGAGCTCCTCGTCATTCTCCTCGTGGCAGTACTCGCGCTTTGCCTTGCCAATCTTCTCGCGAAGATCAAGCTGAGCCTGGCACTGCTTCTTGATGGCCTCATGAGCGAACTTGAGGGCCTCGAGCATGTCATCCTCGGAGACCTCTTTCATCTCGCCCTCGACCATGTTGATGTCGTTCATAGAAGCGGCAACCATGATGTCGAGGTCTGCACGCTCCAAGTCCTTAGACGACGGGTTGATGCAAAGCTTGCCATCGATGCGGGCTACGCGAACCTCAGAGATAGGACCGTTCCAGGGAATGTCGGAAATCACCATGGCGGCCGAGGCTGCGAGGCCTGCGAGGCTGTCGGGCATAACGTTCTCGTCGGCCGAGAAGAGGGTTATGTTTACGAAAGTGTCTGCGTGATAGTTGTCGGGGAAGAGGGGACGGAGCGCGCGGTCTACGAGGCGTGCAATCAGAATCTCATAGTCCGATGCGCGACCCTCGCGACGGGTGAAGCCACCGGGGAAACGGCCTGCGGAGGCGAACTTCTCCTTGTACTCAACAGTGAGAGGCATGAAGTCGGTGTCGGGCTTTGCCTCAGTTGCGCTCGTAACAGCTGCGAGCAGGTATGTGCCGCCGCACTTTACCATCACCGAGCCGTCGGCCTGCTTGGCAAGCTTACCAGTCTCGATGGTTATAGTCCTGCCGTCGCCAAGGTCGATGACCTGTTCTATAGGCGTGGGTTTTACCATAATCTACTTATCTTATTTTTATCCTATTTAATCTAACGCAAAGATATTCCCAATATGTGAGAAATGAAAATTATTTAACACCTTACAGCGCACATAAGAATAAGGTGTACTGACAAGGCTCCGGTGGCCTTAGAGCTCGATTATGTTGTTCCTGATGCCGAAGCGGATGATGTCCACCGTGGTCTTGAGGTTCAACTTTTGCATTATGTGGTTCTTGTGGCTCTCTACGGTGCGGACGCTCAAGAAGAGTTTGTCGGCAATGTCTTTGTTGCTCATGTTGCTGCCCCAAAGCTTGAGTATCTCGATCTGGCGCGAGCTGAGCATGTCGATGTCGGGCTCCGTCTTGGCTCCCTTGCTGGAGTCGCTGGCCACAACGCCATCCACGTATTTGTCAACGAGGACGTCGGTAACCTGTTTGCTGAAGTACTCGAATCCGTTGCGCACGGTGAGTATGGCCTGTACGAGTTCCTGCTTTCCTGCCGACGGGGCGAGAATGCCTTTGGCACCGTTCTTTATGGCTTGGGTGACGGCCTGCGCGGTGGGCTCCATAAGAAGCACGATGCACCTGAGACGCTCGAATCGTTGCGTCACTTGCTTTACGAAGTCGAGCGGCGCATCCTCTCCGTGGTGTGCGCACACCAGGACTACGTTCACTCCGTCGGTCTTTATTGTGCCAGCGGCGATGGCGACATCAATATTGACCTCTTCAGTCTCGAAATCTTCGTACGCTTCGCAAATGTATCGCGTGAGCGACTCGCGTAGCAACGGGTGACTGTCGTATACGCCTATCTTTATCATTTTGCTGTCTGTTAGTCTGGTCTTTTGTAAAATTCCGCCCTACAGCGAATTTAACCGCCAAATTTAAATAAAAATTCTGCCTTTGGCAACCTTTGTCGGTGTGCTTGTGCTCTTTATGGTTTTCTTGCCTCGTGGCTCTGCTGCTTTGTAACCCGTTCGTCGGATGGGGCTTCGGCGATTTTTCTCAATGCTAAATGACTATTACACCCTCTTATCTCTTTGCTATGCTTGCAATTTGCTTTATATTTGCAACTGATATTTATTGTAATTAGAGTCAAGATTATGCAGGAGAAGATAGTGATCTTGGACTTCGGCTCGCAATACACGCAGCTTATCGGCCGTCGTGTGCGTGAGCAGAATGTCTATTGCGAGATACACCCCTACAACAAGTGTCCCGAGCTCGACGCTAGCGTACGCGGCGTCATCCTCTCGGGCAGCCCGGCTTCGGTTCGTCAGGAGAATGCCCCGACAATCGACCTTAGTGGCATCCGCGGCAAGGTGCCTGTCCTCGGCGTATGCTACGGCGCTCAATATCTCGTCCACTCCAATGGAGGCGAGGTCGAGCCCAGCGCAACACGCGAATATGGCCGCGCCATCATGACTATCGGAGCCCCCGGCTCTCCTCTCTTCATCGGCGTTTCGGCTCAGAGCCAAGTCTGGATGTCTCACGGCGACACCATCGTCAAGATGCCCGCCAACTTCCGACTCCTCGCTTCTACCGAGACCGTCCCCAACGCCGCTTTCAAAATCGACGGCGAGGAGACCTATGGCATCCAGTTCCACCCGGAGGTGTTCCACTCTGTCGAGGGCCCCAAGATCCTCCACAATTTCGTGGTAGGCATCTGTGGTTGCAGCCAAAACTGGACCCCCGTCTCTTTCATCGAGAGCACCATTGCTGAGGTCCGCCGCAAAGTGGGTCAGGACCGCGTAATCCTCGGTCTCTCTGGCGGTGTCGATTCCACCGTGGCCGCAGTCCTTCTGCATCGCGCCATCGGCAAGAACCTCACCTGCATCTTCGTAAACAACGGTCTGCTCCGCAAGAACGAATTCAATGGCGTCCTCGAGCAGTACAAGAATATGGACCTCAACGTCATCGGTGTTGATGCAACGGATCGCTTCATGAAGGATCTCGC
>CAVILU010000124.1:0-5343 GCA_963643535.1 bacterium
TTTAGGAGGCTTGTTTTTGAGACTTATTGTTGAGGGCTATAGTGCACGGGGGCACTCTTTTCTGGCTATCGGGCCTATTTTCAATGGATTAAGCGTTTTAACAGTTGAACATAGAGACCGGGGTTTGCAGGAACACGACTAGAGGAACGCGACGGGTTGCTCCCATAGGCTCGCAGCCCCATATCGTTTAACCTCACCAGCATCGAGATCGATCACGAGCACACTGTCCGCCATAGTGAAATGCCTTGCATAAGCCTCTATCTTAATCATAAGATTCTCGACAATGCGCTTCGTGTTGTTCACCTCATATACAGATAGTTGAGCTCGGACTGCGCCATTCTTCTGTAGCATCTTGCTGAAGTGACTGCGCAGTTTATCGTCAGCAATGTCATACGAAATAAATCGCCTCATATGCTATATTTCAAAGGTTGGATATTGGGGTACCGACTTGCGCCCCATAAAACAACGGTAGTAGCTCTGGACATATTGAAATATATCGGCCTTGCGGTTGACTATGACAGAGACAAACTCCTGGTAGTAAACCGAATTACGTTCCCACTTGAGGCGATACGAGCCTTTCGAGACCTCGAAATCACCCACAGAGAACTTCTTAAGCCGGAAAGCATTTCGAACAGTGTGATCCACAATGCAGCGGAATGGCTCCATAACGTCGCAGACCAATGACTTGCGTTGGAAGAACAGTGTATGATTGACGCCGACATAGAGGTCGAAGCCATACATACGCAGAAAGACTTCAATAAAGTTAAACAGAATGGTGTAGCCGATGTCGAGAGTGACATTCAGCACATCGCATTTCGCACGAGGGAACCGTCCTATCCAATCAAAGTCTTGGAAGTAAGCCCCAAAGAACATCTTTGCTGCTGAACCTTCGAGGCCGCGCAGGGAGTCCGCATCGACGGCCAATGGCATCTTGGCAATGGCATCAGTGCAGAAGTCAATAGCATCGAGCGTCGCATCGTCTTTTCTGCGAGTCTTCAGCAACAAGGCTTTCTGATTGGTCACCTTATTAACGAGCAGAGCCTTGGCAATATCGAGATTTGCACCAACATTATGCTGCACAATGCGCAAACCATAATTGGCCTCGGCGGGTGCATAGTGGAACGCCACGGGGCGCAGACTCGACTTGAGGACGACGAGAGCCACGCCGAACTGGCGACATTTGTCGATGAGCGGCACCGAAATAGTAGCGTCGCCAATCAGGAAAACAGCCAATAGACATTGGAAAGGGGCTCGGGCTTTGACTTTGCGCTCGTCATCCTCCTGTTTCTCGAGATATAGCTCACCATTCTTGACGTGCAAATATGTCCTGTGATCCGAGCAATCGACGAACCAGAAGCTAC
Organism: bacterium; assembly: GCA_963643535.1. Lineage (GTDB taxonomy): Bacteria > Bacteroidota > Bacteroidia > Bacteroidales > Marinilabiliaceae > W3P20-009. Next base: position 1,362 of record CAVILU010000124.1, read on the forward strand.
GCGCTTCGATATCCTTACGTGTATACATTGTCGGTCTCTGTTTTGTCGCACAAGTTGCAATAGATGCAATGCGTGCACTTATTGGGATTCACATCGATAGGCGTTTCGAGGATGTTGTAGGCCTTCATTTGGCATACGACAGAGCGAAGCTCCTCACGCTCGGCATCGCCAGGGAGGTCGAGGTATGTCATCTTGTTGGTAGAGACCTCATAGAAAGCGAGTTGCTCAATTTCGTACCCCATCTCCGTCATGCAGAAGAACTGCCCCCAGATTTGGTAGAGTTTACTGCGATATATCGTCTTTAGGTTGTTCTTGCGCTCGACAAGCAACCTCCTATCGCTTTTGTAGACATCGATTTTGCCAGTTATGCCAAGGTCATGGGAGATGACGGGCAGAGCGAAGACATCCACCTTGCGCGTACTGCCCGTCTTCTTATCCGCACCCTCGTGTACCATCTTGCCAAGCAACTGTGGACTTGCCTTATAAAGATCGTCGTCCGCCAATGCATATACCGAACTAAGGTATATCGAGTAAGGACAGAATGCAAAATCGTTTAACCTTGAGAGCGGGATATAGTCCTCCATAGATTACTTGTTTTGGTCCTTCTGCGCAAACTCGAGCCAACGGTTGTTGGAGAGGTCGAACTTGAGCTTTGAGAGATCCTCCTCCGGCTTCGCCTTTTTGAGCTGCTCGATCATCATAAGTCCCTTACGGGCGATGTTGTAAGCTCCGTTGGCATCTGCATTCTTAGGCAAAGTTTCGCCACAGTTACGGCTGTCGTAAAAATTACCATTAGCATCCGCGACGGGCGAAAGGAGGTAATCCTCCTCAGTACCAGTACGGCTGTTACGCATCTGGAGCGTAAGACCGAGTAGGTGGAGCAGGCTTGCGAAGAAAGGCTTACCAGTCTGAGCTAGAATAGCCGCCTTGAGGTCACCGCTGCTGATGTCAATTTTCGCTTCCGTGAACAGTTTTCGCATTTCGGCGGTAACGTCAACCTCCTTAGTGTCCCACTCGCTGTTCTTCTCTGGGTTGCGGAATTGCTCGAGTCGCATACCGTGGGTGCAGATGGTCCAATCTTTGCGGACCTTGGGAGCTGGAGCGTCGCCCTTCTTGGAGACTGAAGTCTTAGTCTTAGCTCCTGCACCACGCTTTGGGAACTTGTCGTAGTCGAGCTTGAACTCAAACCAGTTCTTTTCTGCGTTGTAAGAGATTGAATCGAAACGGCTGAGGAAACCTATGGCCGCAGACACACTTGTGTATCGGCAGTCGAGGAGATTGACGAAACCAGTCACGGGGTCTATCTTGGATGTATTCCAAGCCGGGATGTAGAACAGGAAACCACTCTGCTTACCGAGTTTTGCGAAGCTCTCGAACTTGCTTGTGAGCTGCAGAGCGTGGAGGAGACCGCCGGGCTCATTGACATCCGCCTTCTTGAAAACGAGATAGTTGAGCTTGTCGATAAGCATCTGCTCGAACTTCTGGTAGACTTGCTTCTCGACCTTCTGACGGCCGCGCTTGAAGCCCATATTGAGATCCTCGAGGACAACCACGGCGTGGTACTTCTTCATGAGCTCACAAATCTTATGGACAACTTGTGAGACATAGCCCTCCTTGAGTTCCTTGATGCCCTCGATGCGCCGCCAGTCTTGCCTCTCGCTGGTGCGTTCCTTCTCACGAGCGTCCAAGAGGGCATGGTAGTTGGTCTTATACGTCTGGCCATTGTGTTCATTTACAATCTCATTGAGTGTAAACTGCTCTTTGATGTTGCCATTGAGGTCTACCACGGTCGCATAGAGCAGATGACGCTCGCCTCGGTCGATGCCGATAACGTGCACATCATCAGCGTCTCGGAGATATTCAAGCACCATGCCATTGATATTATTGCGTCCTTTACTATTGAAATTCATCGTGATAGGCACGTGGAACTGGAACTTATCGACAGTGAAACGTTTGTCCTTTATAAGGTCGTAGGAGAAGAGGCTTGTCGGCTTCTTGTTATTGACGTTCTTGTTACGCACTGGTTGATTGGCAGGGTGCGTAGGCTTCTTGGGGTCATGTTCAAGGCTTCGCCTGCGAAAGAAGAGTTCAGCCTTACCATCCAATTTATACACAAGCTTTTGCAAATTTTGTGGTTCAAACAGCATACGCCAATAAAGAGTATGCATATTAGGTGTTCCCTTGCTGAACCTCGAGAAATCCTTATTGTAGATTTGGAAGAGGAACATCTTGCCCTCGTCCACGAGCTTGTTGATGTAGGACTCAGAGACATTTATAAAAGACACATCATACGCATCAAGTCCATCAAAGAAATCTTTAAGACTCTTGTAGTCCGATGTCTCACGGAAGTTGAACGACAAAGGTCCCGAAGCGGAGTACTTCTTAATGCAACGCTTATAGTAATCAATAAGACGATACAGATCATCGGGATTAGCGTTATACGATTTCTCTTCGCATATCCTAACAATATCATCTGTCACCCCATATTCTTCACGCGCACTTCCAGAGTCAACGAACATTCGTTTTGCATTTTGGCCTATCTTTAACTGCGAATAAACCATCTTCTCATAGCATACTCCGTCATTGGGCATCTCCTTCTTTAGCAACTTACCATTGGTGTTTGCCATTATTGCAAGGAAGAACACACCGCCCTTGCGTAGAATTGTAGCGCCATATTGATCTTCAGAGCCCCAACCGTTCATCAAAGCCGGGTTCCCAAAATTCAGCTTCACCTTCTCTGTCGAATATGGCTTACCAGTCAAGTAGTTTCGCACCATATTGTACAACGGCGTAACGCTGTAGAGGCTCTCTACATCAGAGGTCAGGCGCCCATAGAAATCATAATCCATACCATCCGTCTCGGCCTTCGCGACAAGAGGCTCGACGAAACGCTGCACTTCCTTGATCGCGTCGAGAAGATTCTTGATAGCCGACGTTGCATGCTCATCCTGCATTAAGTTCTTGGTTTTCGGATAAGGGGTCTCTAGCAAGATCTTGACTTCCGCATAGGCATTAGCAAGGTGGGTAAACACATCCGCACCGTTCTCTTCGGTGATGCCCAAAGATGTAAAGTAACCAGCGACAGAACCCGTCTGCTCGGGATTGGCAGACTTGACGCTATTGTCTATTTCGCTGAGGCAGAAACCGCCCTTCTGCTTAAAAACTTTGCCCACCTCATCATTGAAGACATCGTCAGTCCAATTCTTCTTACGCACAACTGCGCCCGAGTCCGCAATCTGCTTACGAATGGCATCCTCAATCTCGTGCCAATTACCGTAGGCGCCGTTCGAGACAGCACTGAGGAAGCGGCCATTACTGATAAAGATGCCCGAGAGATTGAAATTCTTGATGTTCTGCAGCAGGCTCTTAAGGTCGTCGATTACGGACAACTTACCATCCTCGCCAACGGTCAGAGCATCGTAGCAATTACGAACAGCGCGGAGAAGCGCATTGTCGCCCTCAAACTTCTGCGGCAGCCACGAGATCGCCTCGCGGTCGCTTAGGATCTGCTTGTAGAGACGCTTCAGATGTGGGAGCTTGCTGTCCTTGTGATGTTGATTGTAGAGGTTGACATACTCGTTGATGCCTTTGATTTTCTCCTCATGGTCACCTTCTTTCTTGCCACCGATAATGGCATTGTAGACCTCGATTTGGCTTTGAGTGAGGAGAGTGTCGTATGCCTCAAGATGGAACAACTCACTAATACTAGCGACATTGAGATACTCCTTCATATCGTCATAGAGTTTGTCCAAGTTGGCCTGCATCTCATCAACGGCGACAATCTTAGAGAAAGCCGACATATTGTCGATGAAAGTCGGCAAGTTCTGATTGATCAGACGGTTGGCAATGCCAGTGGCAATAGCATCCGCAGAATACATATTCTTGCGGTTTTGATTAAAATCTCCAAAGTATGTCGAGAATCTCTTAAACTGTTTGACTAAAGCTCGAGCATCGTCGATATTCATACCACAAAGTTGTTCAG
>CAVILU010000124.1:5353-6729 GCA_963643535.1 bacterium
CAGTTGTAGAAGAAGGCGACCACTCCTCCTCATGGTCATTTAACCACTTCTCCACATGGTCAACTATTGTCTTCTTTTTTCCATTTTCCTTCCCTTTTGCCAACAAGTACCCAGGAGACTTCGTCAGCTTACCAGAAATAGCCTCTCGCATATACTTCATTAACTCGTCCTTCTTCTTGACATCTCCGTTCGAACCATCAGCTTGCCCAATCGAAGACTCATTAATTTTAGAGAGTCCACGGAACTCCTGCAACTTATCTTTCAAGTTGCAGCCATCCTTGAGTGCTTCGTTGATGAACTGCTTGTGACACTCGTCAATGAGAAGCTTCATCTTACTAGCACTCTTTGCAAGATTATTATCGGCTTCAATCACGCCATTCTTCTCGATGTTCTCGAGTGTTTTGCCGACGGGCTTAGCCTCGAAGCGGAGAGTGATGGACCTCTTGTAGAGGCCGGTGAAATCAGTGAAATTGAGTTTGCTCATAGTTGTTACTGTTTTTTGAGTTGATATTATTTTCGGCGATGATGGCATCGAGGCGCAGCTTGCGACCGATGGTCTCCTGATAGGGATAGCCGCCCCAGCCTTTTTCGCGTATGTTCTTGTTTATTTTATTGTCATACCAATCGTTATAGTGCTCATCGGAGATAAGCCCTAGCTTATGCGAATTGTAGACGATCGAACTTACCGAGACTCCGTAAGTATTCTTAAGGTCGATAAGTTCATCGAGTGCCAAGCACGTCCTATTTTTAGACCCGAGTTCCTCAAACAGGGTAGCTGTTGGGAAAAGCAGGCAGAAGGCAAAATTGTCGCAAAGGCTCTCTATCTCATTCTTGCTGAGCGATTGAGGGAAAGTCAAGACCAGATGTGCTAGCTCGTGGGCCGCCGTAAAACGCAGACGTTCAACAGTAGTCTTTTCCGGACGATTGTCCAAAACGATGACAGGCGCATGTCCTTCGGCTATCACATTGAATCCAAGCACGGGACCTGGCAAATCGCACATAAAAACCTTTATGCCCTTTCGCTCAAGGAGACGAAGCAGCAACGGCAGCGGCCCGGAGCCACACGTCCAGGTGCGTCTTAGAGAGTCGGCAGCCTGCGAAGCCTCTTCGCGAGAAGAGACGACACTCCCGTCTAACGGATTGGAGAAACCGCCCCGAAGCCCCGCTCGCTCCTCCGCCGTCATATATTGCTCGACAAGAAAAGATACTTCCGCCTCCAGTCCCAACCATTCCTCTTCGGAAACAGTGCCGCCATCTATACAAGAGCGCAGCGAAGCGCAACTGAGCAGTTCACCGTCCCCAACCAAGTAGTGCTCGCTAATATCAAGGGCTCGACTTAGAGCACTGAGCACGTCACGTTTAGGGCTTCGCTTGCC
>CAVILU010000125.1:0-822 GCA_963643535.1 bacterium
ACGACGTGCTGGTCCTCATCTCCAACTCGGGCAAGACACGCGAGATTGTGGAACTCGTGTCGCTCGCAAAGGGCCTCTACGAGGGACTGCCAATAATCGTTATAACAGGCAATCCCAACAGTCCCCTCGCTGAGGTGGCCGACGTGGTCCTCGCCACCGGCAACCCCGCCGAAGTATGCATGCTCGGCCTTACACCCACAACATCGACAACCGTCATGACCGTCATTGGCGACATCCTTGTAGTGACCCTCATGAAGAAGATAGGCTTCACGAGCCAAGACTACGCTAAGCGCCACCACGGTGGTTACCTTGGCAACAAGTCGCGTCAGCAGGCTAAGGACGAGGCCGAAGTAAAATAAGATATAATAAAGTATTGCTATGATTGACCAATCGTTGTTGGCTCTGCAAAACGGCTCGGACATTCGCGGTGTCGCCACAGACGGCATCATAGGTCAAAACGTAACCCTTACCACGGACCTCGTGTGTAAGTTGTGCACCGGCTTCGTACTCTGGCTCGCAGAGCGCAATGGCACTGCGGAGAATAAGGAGGCGGACAAGCAGGAGAACAAGAGGCGCATACGCATTGCCATAGGAATGGATGCGCGCCTCACAGGCCCTATGCTTTCGCAAGCAGCTCAAGAGAGTATAACGAAGGCGGGAGCCGATGTGCTCTTTTGCGGATTGGCCTCCACTCCATCGATGCTCTACAGCACGACGAAGGCTATAGACGGAGCCGAGGAGACAGTAGGTGCCGACGGTGCCATAATGTTCACCGGCAGCCATATGGGCTTCAACCGCAACGGTATGAAATTCTTCTTTGGA
>CAVILU010000125.1:832-6667 GCA_963643535.1 bacterium
TTGGAGGGATGGAGGCCGACAAGGATCAGATTACGGAGATAATAACCGTGGCATCTGAAAAGAAAGCGGGTAAAGTCAAGAAAGGCGACATCCACTTCTGCAACATCCTGTCAATCTATAGCAAACACCTCAGCGAAAAGATTCGCCGCGAACTCAAAGGCATTGCCGAGGACCCCGAGCACCCCCTCAAGGGACTCAAGATAGTCGTCGATGCTGGCAACGGAGCCGGTGGTTTCTTCGTATCGCGCATACTCCAGCCACTGGGAGCGGACACCACCGGCAGCCAATTCCTTACCCCCGATGGACGCTTTCCGAACCACACTCCCGACCCTGAGGACTACGAGGCAATGCGTTCAATATCAACAGCCGTCGTCCTCGCCGGAGCCGACATAGGCATCATCTTCGACGCCGACGTGGACCGCGTGGCCATAGTGGACGAGGACGGCCGAGCCATCAACCGAAACGAGTTTGTGGCCCTCGCAGCCGCGATAACACTGGAGGAGCACCCTCACACGAGCATCGTCACGGACTCCATAACGAGCAATGGCATAACAACCTTCGTGCATGACATTCTCGGTGCCCACCAGTGCCGCTACCAACGCGGATATCGCAACGTCATCAACGAGGCTATCCATAAGAATGAGAATGGAGCACCCACATGGCTGGCTGTAGAGACCAGCGGACATGCGGCCTTCAAGGAGAATAACTTCTGCGACGACGGCGCATATTTCGCCACCAAAATTGTCATCAAACTCGCCCAGCTCAAGAAGGAGGGCAAAAAGCTTTTCTCCCTTATAGAGAAGTTGCCCGTGCCAGCCGAAAGCCGCGAGTTCCGCCTAACAATCCTCACCCCCGACTTTGCGCGCGCGGCATCCAACACACTCGACGGGCTGCGCCAGTTTGTCAGTCAGATTCCCGAGTGGGAAGAGGTCAGCCAAAACCATGAGGGACTGCGCGTTATATGCAAGGGCGAGAATGAGCAAGGATGGTTCCACTTCCGCCTGTCACTCCATAGCCCTGTGATGCCTCTCAACATAGAATCCGACAAGGTTGGCGGAGTAAAGAATATCATCACACGTCTCAAGATGTTCTTCCGTTCCTCCAAGACTATCGACTCCACAGTACTCTATAACTAACAGCCGGTCTCCGACCACGAAACAGACCACACCTCAAAACGAGCAACATGCGAATTGACATATTGACCTTGTTCCCAGGCATGTTCGAGGGGCCACTCTCGGAATCAATCATAAAGCGCGCCCAGGACGCAGGGATGGTAGAGATTCACACGCACGACATACGCCAGTTCTCGACCGACAAACATAACCGCGTAGACGACTACCAGTTTGGCGGTGGAGCAGGCATGGTAATGGCCCTCCAGCCCATTGTCGACGCCATTGAGCACCTCAAAGCCGAGCGCGAATATGACCATATCATATATATGAGTCCCGACGGAAAGACACTCAACCAGTCGATGGCCAACACGCTCTCGCTCAGCGGAAACCTTATGCTGCTCTGCGGTCATTACAAGGGCATTGATCAGCGCATCCGCGACCATTATATCACGGACGAGATTTCTATTGGCGACTACGTCCTGACAGGTGGCGAACTTGCGGCCTGCGTAGTTGTAGACAGCGTCGTGCGACTTATCCCAGGAGCTATTTCGGACGAGGAATCAGCCCTCTCCGATACATTCCAAGACGGCCTACTCGCAGCACCAATCTACACCCGCCCAGCTGAGTTCAACGGTTGGAAAGTGCCAGACGTACTGCTCAGCGGACACGAGGCCAACATAGAGAAATGGCGAGAGGAGCAGGCCCTCGAACGCACTAAGACATTGCGCCCCGACCTCTGGGCAAAACTCTTCCCCGACGGATATGAGCCCGAGGAACCGAAACGCAAGAGAAAGCGCAAGAAATCAGCATCCGCCAACAAGGCAAGCGGCGAGGCAAAGACAGAAAACACGGGCAGCGACGCCCCCGAAGAATAACAGCATTACACGCAAGTAGCGAAACCCACAAAAACAGTGGGCAACGCTACTTGCTCTGTGTTTTAACACACCACGACAAATGAAGCAAATAGAGCAACTGTTTAAGGATGAAAGCACATCCGTAATAGACTTCATAGGCGACAGTCCTTCGGCATTCCACGCCATAGACAACCTTCGCAAGATGCTCGTGACCAATGAGTTTGACGAGCTTCGGATGACCGACGAATGGGAGATTGAGCCAGGCGGACATTATTTCGTAAGGTATAACGGCACAGCCATCATAGCTTTCGTGGTTCCTGACGGAGGAAGCGACGAATTAGCAAACCGAGGTTTCCGCATGATAGCGTCGCACTCCGACTCCCCAACGTTCCGCATCAAGCCCGACGGCACGTATTGGAGGGGCAACAACCTAAAGTTCGAGACGGAAACATATGGTGGCGCGATACTTTACTCATGGCTCGACAGGCCACTGGGTCTTGCAGGCCGCGTAATTCTCCGCAGCGATGATACACTGTGGCCCACGCAACGTCTTTTCGACTTCGAGCGTCCTATAGGCATAATACCGAGCGTTGCGATCCACTTCAACAGGGGCGTCAATGAAGGCACGTCATTCAACAAGCAGATAGACATGCAGATTTTGGCTGGTGCCCCGTCCGCTGATTTCTCATTCAACATAAAGGAAGCCATTGCGCAAAGACTCGAAACCGAGACCGACAACATCTTGGACTACGACCTCTATGCCTACGACACCACACGCGGTTGCCTCGCAGGAATGGACGACAGCCTTGTCATCTGCCCCAAGCAGGACAACCTCACCATGGCCTACGAAAGTATCAAGGCTCTGTGCGAGACTCAGGGCAGCGAAACTGCTAAAATGGTGATAGTCTTCGACAACGAGGAAGTTGGCAGTGGCACAAAACAGGGGGCGGACTCTACTATCGTAAAGGATATTATTCAGCGCATCTGCTCCAAATTAGGAATGGACGAAGAGGGTCTCCAGCGCACGGTGTACAACTCGTTCCTCGTATCGGCCGACATGGCGCACGCCATGCACCCCAACCACCCTGAGTTGTCCGACCCGATATGCAGCCCGCACCTCAATTGCGGTCCCGTAATCAAGTACAATGCGAGCCAAAAATATATGACCGACGCCGACGGCGCTGCAGTATTCGCCAACGTTTGTAAGCAGGCCGGAGTGCCCTATCAGCTCTTTGCCAACAGAAGCGACATTGCCGGCGGCTCGACACTAGGAAACATCATGACGAGCCACATGCCCTTGCGTGGCGTGGATGTTGGCAATCCGATGCTCGGCATGCACTCCAGCCGCGAGACGGGTGGCACGCTCGACGCCATGTATCTCAAGCAGGCTTTGGCTACATTCCTTGCCATTTAGCATTAAATGGCGGCATCGGTCACTAAAGCGAGACAACGCAAAGCGCATTGATTAAATTTGATTATATTTGCGCACAGAAAACAATTACATAACAAACAGAATAATGAGCAAGAGTGCACTTCAGATTGAGCGCAGCAAATACGCTCCGAAGATGCCGGCGTCTATTGCCGGCGCCACACGCCTCGCAGAGGGTAAGGCTACCACTTCCGTAGCCGATCAGGAGGACATCAAGAAACTCTTCCCCAACACTTACGGCATGCCTATCGTCACCTTCGAGAAGGGCGAGGCTGCTGCTAAGAGCGAGCCTTTCAACGTAGGCGTAATCCTCTCTGGCGGCCAGGCACCTGGTGGCCACAACGTCATCTCCGGCATATTCGACGGCATCAAGTCCCTCAACGCCGACAGCAAGCTCTACGGCTTCCTCGGTGGCCCCTCCGGCCTCGTTGACCACAAGTATGTCGAGCTTACCTCTGACATCATCGACGAGTACCGCAACACCGGCGGCTTCGACATCATCGGCTCCGGCCGCACCAAGCTCGAGGAGACTGATCAGTTCGACAAGGGCCTCGAGATCTGCAAGAAGCTCGGTATCAAGGCTATCGTCATCATCGGTGGCGACGACTCCAACACCAACGCATGCGTCCTCGCCGAGTATTATCTCGCAAAGAAGACCGGCATCCAGGTTATCGGCTGCCCCAAGACCATCGACGGCGACCTCAAGAATGAGATGATCGAGACCTCTTTCGGTTTCGACACCGCAACCAAGGTCTACAGCGAGGTCATCGGCAACATCGAGCGCGACGCCAACTCCGCTAAGAAGTACTGGCACTTCATCAAGCTCATGGGCCGTTCCGCAAGCCATGTAACCCTCGAGTGCGCTCTCCAGACTCAGCCCAACATCACCCTCATCGGTGAGGAGGTAGAGGCTAAGAAGCAGACCCTCGACGACATCGTAACCTACATCGCAGAGGCTGTAGCCGCTCGCGCAGCACAGGGCAACAACTTCGGTACCGTCCTCGTCCCCGAGGGCCTCATCGAGTTCATCCCCGCCATCAAGAAGCTCATCTCCGAGCTCAACGATATGCTCGCAGCCAACCAGGCCGAGTTCGACAAGGTCGCTGATGACCAGAAGATTGACTACGTCGTCAAGCACCTCAGCGCAGAGAACGCAGCCATCTTCGAGAGCCTCCCCGCAGGCGTTAGCCGTCAGCTCGCCCTCGAGCGCGACCCCCACGGCAACGTACAGGTCTCCCTCATCGAGACCGAGCAGCTCCTCGCCGACATGGTTGGCAAGAAGCTCGCAGCTTGGAAGAAAGAGGGCAAGTACGTCGGCAAGTTCGCTACCCAGCACCACTTCTTCGGTTACGAGGGTCGCTGCGCAGCCCCCTCTAACTTCGACGCTGACTACTGCTACTCTCTCGGTCGTGTAGCCGCACTGCTTATCGCAAGCGGCAAGACCGGCTACATGAGCTCGGTACGCAACACCACCAAGCCCGCTGGTGAGTGGCTCGCTGGTGGTATCCCCATCACCGCCATGATGAACATGGAGAAGCGCAACGGCAAGATGAAGCCTGTCATCCAGAAGGCTCTCGTCAAGCTCGACGGTGGTCCCTTCAAGTTCTTCGCTGCTAACCGCGAGAAGTGGGCTATCGAGACCGCTTACGTATACCCCGGCCCAATCCAGTACTTCGGCCCGAGCGACGTTTGCGATCAGCCCAGCAAGACCCTTCAGCTTGAGCAGAAGTAAGCAATGCCGCATCGTCTGCAAAACATTTGCAGATAACGCATAAAACCGAGTGCGCCACGAACCTGTCATTTGGTTCGTGGCGCACTTATTATATACAACCTCCCGTAAAAGGAAAGCCTCCCGACAACTCAAAGGAGAAGAGTGTCGGGAGGCTATTTTATAAAATATACCTTACCAGCTGAGGAGCAGCAACTTTATTGCTTCAATTTTGAGTACTCGGCATCGGAAACGGGCTCAAGCCATTCGTTGGAGGTATTCTCACCAGCAACCTCTACCGCAAGGTGTGCGAACCACGAGTCCGCCTGCGCACCGTGCCAATGCTTGACGCCTGCAGGTATGTTGATCACAGTGCCAGGAAGAATCTCGACAGCGGGCTTACCCTCCTCCTGATACCAACCGCGACCAGCAACGCCAATGAGGATTTGACCACCGCCATTGGTGGCATTATGGACGTGCCAGTTGTTGCGGCAACCAGGCTCAAAGGTCACGTTGGAGATATGAACCTGAGAGCGAGATATGGGGGCGAGATAACTGTTGCCGACAAAATATTTAGCATAGGCTACGTTAGGCTCGCCGACAGGGAAAATCATCTCTCTTTGGAAAGCTGCCTTGGCGTCGTCAGATGTGTTCTCCTCATCAGCCCAAACGTCTTTAGCGAGACGGAAAGCAGCCCACGCCTTTGGCCAACCGGCATAAAATGCGATGTGG
>CAVILU010000126.1:0-6566 GCA_963643535.1 bacterium
CCTTAGAATATTGTTCCATCAAGGTCGCCAGTATATCCCTGACGTTACTACTACTGATGTCCCCGGTGTCTTCCGGGGTAGGCCTGTCATCTCGAACGATGTGGTAGATGAGGGTAAGTTGGCAAATCTCTGTCCTACGGATGCTATCTCTACCAACCCTCTATCTATAGACCTCGGCCGTTGCACTTTCTGTGGCGAGTGTATGTTTGCTTGCCCCAATAAGATATCTTTTACTAAAGACTACCATATCGCCTCTAATACACGCGAAGGTCTTGTCGTCGCTGCTGGTGTAGACGCTCCAATTGTTCTTGACCCCGATAAAATTCGCAAGGAAATCCGAAGCCTTTTCGGCCGTTCCCTGAAACTTCGCGAGGTGTCGGCCGGTGGTGACGGTAGCTGTGAGATGGAGCTCAATGCTACTGGCAACGTCAATTTCGATATAGGCCGTTTCGGCATTGATTTCGTCGCCTCTCCAAGGCATGCTGATGGCATTGTGCTTACTGGCCCTGTCTCCGAGAATATGGCGGACTCTTTCCTCGATGCTTATAATGCGGTCCCGAAGCCCAAGATGCTCATTCTTGCTGGTACGGATGCAATTTCGGGTGGCATTTTTGAGGGCAGTCCCGCTCTTCGACGTTCTGTTCTCGACGGTCTTCACGTCGATCTCTATGTTCCTGGCAATCCTGTCCACCCTCTGACGTTCGTCAATGGCGTACTCTCTTTGCTTGGCCGTAAGAATAGATAGTCTTTTTTTGACTTAAATTTTAAGATTTGTCGCGGCTCGGATTGCGATATTGATTTTTATGTCTAAATTCGCGCCGTGTTCAAGCCCAAGTGGCGGAATCGGTAGACGCGCTAGTTTCAGGGACTAGTCACAGCAATGTGGTGCAGGTTCGAGTCCTGTCTTGGGCACCAACGGTTAGGGCGAGGTCGGAAAAAGACCCCGCCCTATTTTCGTTAATTTGCGCAATTAAGTCTGATTTTCAATATGCTCGACTCTAAATACGAAATACATTTCGCCCCACTTCAGGGCCTTACGGATGTATCTTTCCGCCGCCTCCACGCAAGTGTTTATGGCGGTGTCGACTTCTACTACACGCCTTTTTTCCGTATTGAGCGCGGCCTTTTCCGCAAACGCGACCTTCGCGACCTTGCCGATGACGAGTTGCCCAATATTGTGCCACAAATTCTCCCTGGCTCAGCTGAGGAGTTGAAAAAACTTTGTGAGCCTGCACGAAATAAGGGTTGCAAACGGATTGATATCAACATCGGTTGCCCTTTCCCTCCTGTTATGGCACACGGCCGCGGCTCGGCTCTCATCAACAATCCTGATAAACTTGAGGACGTTCTGCATGGCGTCGATGAGATGTCTTCTGAGTTCGAGTTCAGCCTCAAGATGCGTCTCGGATACGATAGCACCGAGCAGTGGAAGGATGTAATTGATATGATTAACGGTACGCCTTTCCGCCATGTGACGATGCATGCCCGCTACGCCCGCCAGCAATATGGTGGTGAATGCTGCCGCGAGGCGTTTGCCGAGTTCTATGAGCGCTGTGCACATCCGGTTGTCTACAACGGAGATCTGCTTACCGAACAGGATGTTATGTCCATCGTGACGGATTTTCCCAACCTTCGTGGCGTTATGATTGGTCGAGGACTTCTTACTGACCGGTCTTTGGCGCGCCGTCTTCGTGGTATGGAGCCCCTCGACGAGAAGGCTGCATTGCGTGAGCTTCACGATGGCATTGTCGTCGATGCTCAGGCACGCATGACGGAGTCTCGTCAGGTCGCCGAGCATATGAAGCCTTTCTGGGAGTATTTCTGCACCGACAAGGAGGCGCATCATCGCGAACTCAAGGCTATCAAGAAGTCTAACACGGCCGACAAATATATTGCCGCTGCCGCTGCTTTGCTCAACAATATTTAGAGTTAGGGTATGGCGCAAGATGTCAAGGCGAATGATTTTTTCCCTTGCCGAATAGGTTGCGGCGCTTGCTGCATCTGCATCTCCATAAGTTCGCCTATCCCCGGGCACCCCAATGGAAAACCGGGGGGAGTGCGTTGCGTCAATCTGACGGACGACAATAAATGTGGTATCTTTGGCCAACCAGACCGCCCGCGTGTCTGCGACGGTTTTAAGGCGGAGAGGCTATTTTGCGGTGATACAAATGAGGAGGCTATGGCAATCCTCACCCGTCTGGAACAAAGTTGAGCCGTATTTTTAGATATTAGCATTGGCTGGCAAGAGACCTCTTTGCCGGCCATTTCTTTTTTGTCGCATTTCACGCGGTAAAAAAGTAGTAAAACTACGACCAAAGGTAATATCCACTCTTGGTAACTTCGCTTGCTAAAACTTTTCCTATATGAAAGGACAATGGATTAATGGATGGCACAAGATTAATTTCGCCATCGGATTCGTAGGTATGATATACCGATACAAGTTGCGCAAGGCCAGCCGCAACGTTGAGAAGGCTCAGGAGAAGACTCTCCGTGGCATTCTCGAATACGCTAAGGATACCGTTTACGGTCGTGAGCACGACTTCGCAGGCATCCTTAAGGCCAAGACTGCTGACGAGCTCTTCAAGGCTTATGCCGAGAAGGTCAAGATGAGCGATTATGAGGATTTCCGTCCCTACATCAATCGCCACATGCACGGCGAGAGTGATATTCTCTTCCCCGGCAAGCCCAAAATGTACGCTACCACCTCCGGCACCACCAGTGAGCCCAAGTGGATCCCCATCACCCACAAGTACTTCAACGAGGTTTATGGTGTGATGAACAAGACTTGGCTCGACAGCCTCATCCGTTGCAATAAGCACGCCTTTGCAGGTGGTGTTGTCTCCATCGTAGGCAAGGCTATTGAGGGCTATGCTCCCGACGGCACTGTCTATGGTTCTGTCTCTGGTGTCTCTTTCACAAACTGCCCCGACTTCGTTAAGGTTGCTTACTCGTCACCCGCTGAGGTGTTTGAAATCAAGGATTACCGCGCTCGCTACTACACCATTATGCGTTTTGGTATCGAGTACAACTCGACGGTCCTCATCACGGCAAACCCCTCAACCATCGTCGAGATGCAGAACAACGTCAATGAGTTCTACGACGATTACGTAAAGGACATCGAGAATGGCACTCTCAAGGAGGACCTCGATATCCCCGCACACGTACGTGAGGCTCTCCGTAGCCGCATGAAGCCTAACCCAGCTCGTGCTCAGGAACTTCGTGAGCTTAAGGCTAAGTATGGTACCGTTCTTCCTAAGCACTATTGGCCTGATATGGCTGTTGTCAACACTTGGCATTGTGGCAACACCAAGATCTATATGGACAAGATCCGCAACGCCTTCCCAGAGACCACCAAGTTCCCCGAGTTCGGCTACTTCGCTTCTGAGTGCCGTGCCGGTCTCGTGCTCAATGAGAAGGAGGATACGACACTCTTCGCCCATATGCACTACTTCGAGTTCATCCGCGAGGAGGATATCGACAATCCTAATCCAGAGTTCCTCCCCCTCAGCAAGCTTGAGAAGGGTAAGCGCTATTGCATGTACGTAACCACATGCTCTGGCCTTTACCGCTACAATATGAACGATCTTGTCCTCGTCTCCGGCTTCGACGGCACCATCCCGACCATCCAGTTCATCCAGAAGGTTAATGGCATCGTCACCCTTACAGGTGAGAAGCTCCACGAGCGTCAGTTCATCCAGGCTGTCCATGAGGCTGAGGCCGAGACTAAGATGAACACTAAGTTCTTCATCGGTTTCGCAGACCCCGAGTACTCTGGCTACCACTTCTACTATGAGTTCGCTGACCAGGCAACAACCCAGGCGCAGGCCGAGGAGTTCACCAAGGTCGTTGATGCTCATCTCAAGAAGATTAACATCGAGTACGATGCCAAGCGTGCATCTTTCCGCGTTAAGGATCCCATCACCCACCGTCTGCAAGACAATGCCTTCGAGAAGTTCAAGGCTGAGTGCATCAGCGAGGGTGCCCGCGACGGTCAGTTTAAGCTTATGCTCCTTCTCCTCAAGGATCAGAAGCGTTGGCCTAAGTTCAATAAACTCGTCATCGAGTAAGAGTATTTTCTCCGTTTAGCGGAAAAAGTATAAAAATCGAGTCCCCGATGTGTGGAATTTCACCGCGCATCGGGGATTTTTATTACCTCTAACTTCCAAATATTCCCCTTCGTCTCTTTACTATGAAAAACTACAAACTCATAATTTTCGATTTCGATAAGACGCTTTACGATGGACGCTTTTTTGCGATACATCTTCTTGTCCAAAATCTTCCGCATATTCTACGTGTGCGTGCCGAGCGCAAAGTACGTCATACTTTGGCCGGGCTGGATTTTGAAAATGCGGAGAGTCTTAGGCGAGAGGAGGTTGGTCGTCTTGCCCTTTTGTCTGATATCGAATATGATGTGGCTGATAAGTGGTATACGAGTTATATCAAGTCAATGCCCATAGTTCTTAGTAATCATTATAAGGCACGTCCTCGTGCTTGGGAGGCGATAGAGTCTTTGCTGGATGCGGGGGTCGCAGTCGGTGTACTGTCTGACTATCCGGCTACTTTTGAGAGAATGCAGGCTATTGGTCTGACCGATGAGCGAATCTTTCATTGGAGTGCCGAGAATTTTGGTGCTCTCAAGCCGGCTCCGCGTCCTTTCCTTGAGGCTGCAGTTCAAGCGGGTGTCTCGCCAGATGAGGTCCTTGTCGTTGGTGATCGTGCCGATACCGATGGAGCGGGAGCTAAAGCTGCAGGAATGGATTGCCTACTCATAAAAGGCAAGCATGCAAAAGGAAACGAAGGTTTTGAGGCTCTTCCCTGGGATGGCGTGGCCGACAGACTAATCTCAATAGCCAAGAGCGCAACGAAATAAATTTTATGTTCGCCAAGCTTCTCAATTTCATCAAAAATATAGACGGCAAAGACTTCCGTATCTTTTTGCTCTTTCTTCTAATCTCCGTTCTTGTGTGGCAGATTGAGAAGTTGAGGCAGACTTTCCCCGAGGACACCTCGCTTAACATCAAGTGCGAGAATGTCCCGGAGGGCTACGTTACGCCACCTTCTTTAGATAAGTCAGTCCGCGTCAGGCTCGAAGGTAATGGCTTCAGCCTCCTGCGTATGTATCTGACCAACGATAGGAACGTGCGCGTCAATGTGTCATCCCTCAATAAGTTCTCTTCCGACGGCAAGACGTGGGCAGTCTTTATCACTCGACGCCTTAACGGACAGAAGACTGATTTGCCTGAGCATGTTCGCATTGCCGAGGTGTTTACTGACACAGTGTTCATCCCCCTGCTCACAGTGAAGCGGCGCAAATTGCCAATTATCGTCCGAGATGAAGTATCTCTCATGCCCCAATATGTTTTCTCTTCTCAGCGGAAGGTGATCCCAGACAGCGTGACGGTAACTGCCACAAGTGATGTAATGGATACTATAAGGGCTATTTATACCGAGGTGCAAGACCCGATGGTGTTGAATGATACAATGAGATTGGAAGTTCCCCTTATCCTTCCAGAAATGGCAGAAGCAAGTAGCAAGTCTGCAATCCTTGAATACGACGTTGAGCCGTTCGCCGAGAAGAAGCTCTTAATCCCTATACAGCCGATAAACGTGGCCTCTGGTTATTCTTGCAAAATATTCCCGCCCAACGCCCGTGTCTCTTTCAATGTCGGCCTAAGCAAATTCGAGGATGCCGATGAGAGTTGTTTTCGTGTCATTGCCGATTTCAGTAACATCCGGCCTGGCGACAATGTGTCTCGTGTGAGGCTTTCGCTCACCAAGTCTCCAGACTTCATTCAGAATGTGTCTTTCTCTCCCTCTTTTGCGGAGTTTATTTTGCAAAAAAATAAAAAGTAGATTATGCTTAAAGTCGGCTTGACAGGTGGCATCGGTTCTGGTAAGACTACCGTGGCCTTGGCTTTCAGTTCAATAGGGGTGCCCGTTTATAATTGCGATTTAGCTGCTCGGCGGCTTATGGAGTCTGACGATCGTATAGTCTCTGGGCTTAAGCAACAGTTTGGCGACAATATTTATGGCTCAGATGGGCTGCTCGACCGCAAGGCTTTGGCTGGTATTATTTTCAAGGATGCCAAGGCTTTAGCTTTTGTTAATGGGCTTGTGCATCCCATAGTTGCTTCTGATTTTCTTCTTTGGGCTGACAATTTGGCAGAGGTCGGTGTGCCTTGGGTGCTTTGCGAGGCCGCCATTATGGTCGAGAGTGGCATGGATAAGCTGATGGATAAGTTGATTGTTGTCTCTCTCCCTCGTGAGATGCGAATAGAGAGGGCTATGCTTCGCGATAATGCATCTCGTGAGCAAATTGAACGACGTATAAATAATCAAAGTGCCGACGATGCGCTTGTCGAGCGTGCCGATTTCGTTCTCTCTCCCGATGATGAACATCTTATTTTCCCGCAAATACTGGATATTGACAACCTTTTGAGCTGTAAATAAATTCTTTTCTGCGTCACAGTGACAGATATTGCCACTTGTGGCTTGGTTTTTGTGAATTACATCAAAAAAGGTGCAACTAATAGAGTATGCATCTCATCCCATACTTATTCCTATGC
>CAVILU010000127.1:0-6556 GCA_963643535.1 bacterium
GCTGACCCTTTGTCTGTCAGACAAATGCTCTGAACCAGCTGAGCTAAATGCCCTTTCAAAACAAAAGCCTCTCTTCTTCATTTGGAGTAGAGAAGCTAAATCAAAAAGCAATCCTATGAAGGGTGGGTGCTGAGGGATTCGAACCCCCGACCCTCTGCTTGTAGGGCAGACGCTCTGAACCAGCTGAGCTAAGCACCCGAAATTTATGCACCGTCGAGCCATCACGGCTCTGGAGATTTCATAAACTATATCTTAAACATAGAAGTGGGCATTAACGGATTCGAACCGCTGACCCTTTGTCTGTCAGACAAATGCTCTGAACCAGCTGAGCTAAATGCCCTTCCCTTCTTTATTCTCGCTGAAGCGGGAAAAATCTTGTGGGCGCTGAGGGATTCGAACCCCCGACCCTCTGCTTGTAAGGCAGACGCTCTGAACCAGCTGAGCTAAGCGCCCGAAGGGAAGTAAAGAGACCTTGCATTTAACAATCAACTTGTGGTTAAAAGCCTCACACAAGATATCTAACTTTTATGTTTAAGAACGTTTCGCAACCCGTTGTTCCGAATTGCGATGCAAAGTTAGGGCTTTTTCTTTACTTGTCAATACCAAACGCCATTTTTCTGTCAAAAAAACATCAACTTTTTATGGGCATCAGGCACCCCGATATATCAAAAGATTGGAAATCAGCCGAGAACCTCAGCCACAATAAAGTTGCTGCCACCCACGAAAATGAGGTCGCCGGGCTCGGCATAGCGCAAAGCGCGGTTCATAGCCTGCGCCACGGAAGGATAGAAATGGCAATTGAGACCAAGGTTCTGACCTATCTCGTAGAGGTCGGCTGCAGGAGTGGCGCGCTTCACGTTAGCCTGCGTAAAGTAGTAACGGGCATCGCGCGGGAGGAGGGAGAGCACCTTCTCAGGCTCCTTGTCGTTGCACATACCCCAGACGACGTGGACGTGGAGGTAGCGCGAGAACTGCTCCTCGAGTTGCTGGGCGAGGAGGCGGACACCGTGAGCGTTGTGGCCGGTATCCACAATGACATCGGGGCGGGATGAGATTTTCTGCCAACGGCCCATGAGGCCCGTGAGGCCCTGCACGTCGGCCATGCCCTTGCGGACATCGAGCTCCGTGAGGTCGTAGTCAATATCTTTGAGAGCCTCGACGGCGGCCAGGACGGTAAGCATATTATGCGTCTGGCAGAGGCCGGTGAGCGAATATTTGCGTTCCACAGTGGAATGGCCGACATGCTCGACCTGCGCCACGAGCATATTATCCTTGACTTCGTGGGAGAGCATATGCATAATGTCCTCGGCGAAGATGATGGGAGCACCGACTTCGGCTGCCTTTGCGATGAAGACGGGGTCGGTCTCGGGATGACGCTCACCGATGACCACGGGCACGCCAGGCTTGATGATGCCAGCCTTCTCCGCCGCAATCTTTGCGAGCGTATCGCCAAGATACTGGGTATGCTCGAGACCTATATTAGTGATGACGCAAAGATCGGGGGTGATGATATTTGTGCTATCCAGTCTTCCGCCAAGTCCCACCTCAATCACGGCCACATCTACGCCAACACGCTCGAAGTAGTCGAACGCCATGGCGGTGGTAATCTCGAAGAAAGAGGGGCTTAGGGAGTTGAGGAACATATCGTTGCGATCCATGAAGCCGATGACCTCCTCCTTGGGAATCATGCAACCATCAATGCGGATGCGCTCACGGAAATCGACGAGATGGGGCGAGGTGAAGAGACCCGTCACGTAGCCAGCCTCCTGAAGAATGGCCGCGAGGGTATGGGATACGGAACCCTTGCCATTGGTGCCCGCCACGTGGATTGTGCGGAATTTCTGGTGGGGATGCCCAAGACGCTCATCGATGGCCTGGATGTTGCCGAGACCGGGCTTGAGAGCCACCGCGCCTACCTGCTGATAGACAGGGAAGCGATTGAAAATATCATCAAGAATCTGTTCGTAAGTCACTTTACTACAGAGTTTAAGAGATTACATACTTGTTTATGGGGCGTCCGCTCGCTGATTGTTTCCCGCCGTCAGACTGAGCCCCTAATTAGTCGAGTTCCTCTATCGCCCGACGGACTTCCTCGTAGTCGAAACCGCGCTGGAGGGCGAAGCGGACCATGGAGGCGTAGAGCTTAGAGCCGTATGAGAGATCGGGGTCCTCACCAGCGGGAGCCGGGGCCATGCGGAGCTTGGAGCGCAAGGCTCGGAGGAGGATGTCGTGCCACTCGGCGGAGTCGAAAGCCGCTATGGCATCGTCGATTATGAACTCGTCTACGCCCTTGGCCTTGAGTTGCATACGGACTTTGAGGGGTCCCCAGCCAGAGAAACGGGCCTTGTCGCGCACGAAAATGGGGGCGTAGCGACTGTCGTCCACAAAACCCTCTTTCATGAGGCGGGCCACTACCCTATCGGCTGCCTCGGTGTCGAGTCCCCACTGCGTGCACTTGTCGGACATCTCCTGTCGGCAATGTTCCGACGCGGAGCAGAGTTGCGCCAACTTGGCGAGGGCAGATTCCTCGGACATTGGGCGGGCGGGCTTTGTTGATTTGCGCTGGAACATCTTTTCAGTTAACAGTTAACAGTTAACAATTAACAATTCGCGTGGGTGTTTTTTCTTTGTCTGCCGATTCCACTGAGTGGCTTTGCTCTTTCAGTTAATCGTGGATTTTGGTGTGGGTATTTTTTGTCCACAAATTTCACTGATTTTCACTGAATGCGTGGGGCTTATTTGTTTCGTTTCACTCTTTTGATTTCCACTATGTTGAAGAGCTATTTTTTGGGTGAGCTGATTTAGAAGAAGTGGAACTCTTCGGGGACGGGGTCGTAGCCACGGCCACCACCAGGGCGGCAGCTGAGGATACGCTTAGCGCCTAGCCAGAGGCCTTTCAGCGGGCCGTGTTTGCGTAGCGCCTCAATTGTGTATTGCGAGCACGTCGGCGTATATCGGCAGACGGGCGGGAAGAGAGGCGAGATGCAGATTTGGTAGAAACGTATGGGGAGGATGAGGATCTTGGCTATGAATTTGCCTACAGACTTTGCGAATCGCGACAGGGCTGAGCCTTGTGGAGCCTCGGCCGCGGGTGGCTCACTGGTTGGCGGAGTCGCCTCGGTTGGGGCCGATGTTTCCGCCGTCTCTGTTTTCTCTTGTGCTTCGTCTGTCATCGGTGAGCTTATTTTTCCGTAGTGAATATTATTCTTTGGTTGCCTCGGCAGGGACCTCGGTCGCCGCAGTCGGCTCTTGGGGAGCGGACGGCACTGTAACGCCATCGGCCAGCGCAGCTATTAGCTTGGCAATGGACTTCTCGACGGAGGCGGTAATAGCATCCTGCGAAGGGAGATCCTTGCCTATGAAGACGAAGGCCACATAGAGGCTATTGACGTCGGGTTGCGCAGCAAGTGCCTGTTCGAGCTCAGCCTTGTGGAGTCGCCAGGCCTCGCGCACGAGACGCTTGACGCGGTTGCGCTTGACGGCCCTCTTAAAACGCTTCTTGCCCACGGAAACCATCATGCGGAGCGGGGCCTCGCCTGGGCGACGGTCGTCCTTTGCGAGGTAGACCACTCGGAGGGGGAACTTGGCGAAACCCTTTCCCTGCTCGAAAAGGCGACCGACAGAAGTCTCGCCCCAGAGCTTTTGAGCCTTGGGGAAGTTATATGATGGCGTTTGCGTTGGATGTTCCATACTGCGAAAAGGGGTAATCGGAGCGCAAATTTACTAAAAAGAGTATTTGCTTGCTACACGGGAGGCGTGTCTGTCAAGACGTTTTGGCACAGCCTTTGCAATATGAATGTAAATATTTATTACATTTGCCTTTAAGAATCACGAAAAAGCAAAGCGTAAAACGATGCCAAGCGAACCCGAACAAGAGGAGGCGAGGAAGCCGGTACTGGTGCCGGAGCCGACGCTCTACCGACTGCCTATCTACCTGACTTACCTCAGGTTGGCTCTCAAGGCTGGCCAGAAGTACGTCTCGTCCACCAAGATGGCGCGCGAGATGGGTGTGGACCCGACTCAGGTGACAAAAGACCTGAGCCACACGGCCATAGTAGGCAAGACCCGCGTGGGGTATGAAGTGGAGTCGCTCATCACGGTGCTCGAGAACTTCCTGAGGTTCAACACTGTGGAGTACGGATATCTCTTCGGGGCAGGCAGCCTTGGCACGGCACTATTGCTGGACCACGGCTTGGCGCAATTCGGATTCGGCATCAAAGCGGCATTCGACATCAACCCCGACAAGGTGGGCCTCAACATTGGCGGCACGACGATCTACCACCTCGACGACTTCGGCAAAGTGAAGAAACCCGACGTCAAGGTAGGCATTCTCACCGTGCCCGTAGACCAGGCGCAGCACGTGGCGGACATCATGATTGAGGGCGGACTGAAAGCCATATGGAACTTCACCTCCTTCAGGATACGCGTGCCGGACGACGTAGTGGTGCAAAACACATCGCTCTACGCCCATTTGGCAGTGATTTTTAACAGGCTTCACGCAAAAGAATAAAAAACGAAGAGACATGACCAGCAAGACGACAAAGATTGCCGCAATGGCATTGGCACTGATGGCCACAACAGCATTCACGCAGGAAGCCGCAGCCCAAAGCACCAACAAAAACTCCAAGAGCAAGACCACGACAAGCGTCGTGACCAACGCCAGCGGCACGACCAAGACCACCACGACGACCGTCTCGACAACGACATCGGGCGACACGACAGTGACCTCGACAGTCAACTCCACGACGCTCAACCTCTCGGTAGACGACCTCGCCAAACTCCTGGAGACGGCCGCCAACACGGTGCTCAACAATAGTGAGCAGATCAAGAGCAGCCTCGCAGCCGCCAAAGATACCACGATAGCCAAAGGCGGCGAGGCCCTCCGCCAAATAATCAAGGTGGACGCCGCCACAGCCAAGGAGATAATTAACGCAATAGGCATAGTGGCCGATTCTGTAGCCACGGCAAGCAAAGGCGCCATTGCGGCAGGCAGCGCGGCCACCAAGACCATAGCCGACGACCTCAGCAAGAAAATCGCCGAGGGAGCCAAGGCAATGCAGGAGGAGGCAGAAAAGATGAGCCAAGCGCAGACCGACAGCCTAAAGAACGCACTCGGCGCGGCTCGCAACGCCATCGACGCATGGATAAACGACCTCGACAAGAAGACTTCGACCAAGACAACAAAATAAGTTTCTCATTACGGAAATGCGAACATACTTCGTCAGCGGCGTAGACACAGATGCCGGCAAGACGTACGTGACGGCCCGCCTCGCAGCCCAGCTGCGCAAGGAGGGCGTCGACGTGATTACCCAGAAGCCCGTCCAGACGGGATGCACCACCATTGCGGAGGATCTGGAGGTCCACCGACAGGTCATGGGCTGCGGGATGCTGCCCGACGACGAGGCCGGCCTCACGTGCTCCTACCTCTTCCTCAAACCTGCGTCGCCCGCCCTCGCGGCACGACTGGAGAGCAAGACAATCGACCCCAACAAGATTGCGGCAGACACAGCAGAGTTGGCTCGCAGGCACGAGATTGTGCTCTCGGAAGGTGCTGGCGGACTGATGGTTCCGCTGACGGACGACTTACTGACGATAGACTACGTGGCTCAGCAGAAATTGCCTCTTATCCTCGTGACGACCTCTAAGCTCGGAGGCATAAACCACGCATTGCTGAGCATCGAGGCTTGCAAGACTCATGGAGTGGACTTGCGGATGGTGGTGTTCAACCGCTTGCCGGGCGACGAGAAGGTCATGGCAGACGACTCGCTCATGGAGATACGCAAATTCACAGAACGGATATTCCCCGAGGCCCAGATTGTGGACTTCCGAGGTCAGGAGAGTTTCGCGGGAATTAAATTATAACGCAACTAACAAGGGCTTAGAGGCATGAGATCAGTAGTAGTAACAGTAGTGTGGTTGTTGGCCGTGCTGTGTTTCCTAGCCGCCAGTTTCTTTATCGCATCGCGGATTTGCCGAATGCTCAAGCGTAGGCCCACGTGGGTGCGCATTGCGGTGTGGGTCGTCGTCTTATTGCTGGATTTCAGCTTTTTACTGACGCGAAGTCTACACTCTGGCTGGGAGGACGCAAGCATCAGCCTTCTGACGTTCAACAGGGTGTTGTATATTGTCAGCACCACGTGGATGCCTATTGTGCTCTACGCCTCTCTCTCCATGTTCACATTGTGCGCGGCTCGATATCTTATTCGCAAAATCACGGGCAACGACCCTTACCATACTCCACTGATTGTCAGGCTTAGTGGCGCGATCACGCTTTGCTGCGTCGTAGGCGGCTATCTCATTGCCACTCACACTGTGGAGACCAGGTATGAGATTTTCACGGAGAAATTCGCTAAAGGCGAGAGTCGTAGGGTGGTGCTCGTGTCGGACATTCACACAGGCTATGCCGTCACGAGCAGTGATGTAGAGCGCCTCGTGTCGGACATCAACAGGGTATCGCCGGACGCCGTCATTTTCGCCGGAGACTTAATAGACGGTGACTTGCTGCCCGTGCTCAAGGAAAACACTTGCGGAGCATTGTCGGGGATCAAGACTGACG
>CAVILU010000128.1:0-6504 GCA_963643535.1 bacterium
GGTTTATCACGTCCCGCGCCGTCATTCCAGTCTCGCGACGGCAGACCGACGACAGGTATTTGGGCGTCACACACAGCATATCGGCATATGCTCCAACCTCGCGAACCTGCGGAGTCTCACGCTCGACGAGAGTCAGGAATCTGTTCGTAAGGCTCTCACCCGACGTGAATTTGGGGTCACCTACAGTTTCACGGAGTCGATTCATCAGCACGTCGGCACTGCCAAAAATGAGAGCTTGGAAAAGATGGTCCATAAGCTCGTTGCGATGCTCTCCGACAATAGGACTGTTCATCTTGAACTTGACATACTCGAAATCGTGGCACAACTCATCGCGCTCCTCGTCCGTAAGGTGTATTACGGGATTTGTCTCAATCAACTTCCGCCCATAATATTTGTCGCAAGCCACAAGAAGCAATTGCTCAAAATACTCAGGTGAGAACAGGACACCATTGCACCGGAAATCCAGGCTTGTCCGCACATGCTCAAAAAACTGATCCGGATGGCAAAGGACAATATCATTGGAGACTACTTTAAGCTCGGACCCATCCTCCTTTTTAATCCAAGCCGAACCGTTGACACACAGGACAATAATATATGCTTCGGTATGTATACGCATCTCCTCGAACGAGTGGAGACCGTCTATCATCATTATGCGATTGTCTGAGTATTTTACCAAGTCCTTGGCGTGGGTCTTCACCTCGGCAAAAGTTATTTTAGGCTCTGTCTTCATATATTTTTCTGTTCTTTATGTACTACAGGTAGACTATTACACCTCTTTCGACTGCAAAATACGGACTTTTTCACCACTAATAAAATGTTCCATTGTTCTTTTTTCTGTTCTTTTTATCGTCACACTACTCATAAAGGGAAATATTTACCACTTTTCATCCCGTTTTGCACCATTGGATGTGGTCAATTTGTCATTCCTTTGCCACCGAAATCAGAAATAAGACAACAAACATAGAGATGAAAAATACGCAAATAATTACAGTCGCAGCTCTCTACGCAGCCCTCGCACTCTTGGCCTCCAGTTGCACGGAGCAAACTGAGGTGCAGACCACATCAGCCATAACCGTAAACGAGATCACCGCAACCCTCCGCCACGAATACGACGGGCGGGTGTATTCCGGAACAGTAGAAGAGAAAAGCGGAACACCACTGAGTTTCAACAATGGCGGCACAGTCACCCGCGTCTTCGTCCGCATGGGCGACACAGTACACCGCGGACAATTGGTAGCAATGGTGGACACCACGTCGGCCCACGACGCCCTAGAAATGAGCCAAGCCTCGCTCCGCCAAGCCGAAGACTCCTATGAGCGCATGAAGCAACTCCACGATGCCGGCAGCCTCCCAGACATGAAATGGGTCGAGGTAGTCAGCAAAGTAGACCAGGCGCGCATTGCTGAGAAGATGGCGCGCAAACGACTCTCGGATTGCCGTCTGACGGCCCCCGCCAATGGCACCATTGCCAGTGCGGATGCCGAGGTTGGCCAAGTCGTAGCCCCTGGCGCACCCGTTTTCTCCCTCGTCTCGGACCACGACCTTGAGGTCTCAATCTCAGTACCCGAATCTGAGGTGGGCACCTTTGCCAAAGGTCAGAAGGCAGGAGTCTTGGTCCCCGCCGCAGGTCAGTCCACACTCTCGGCGACGGTAGTGGAACGCGGAGTCAAGGCCGACGCCCTTTCGCGCTCCTACACCGTGCGCCTTCGTCTCGATTGCGGCGGCATGGATGTCCTGCCCGGAATGGTCGCCTCGGTCATGATGGAGAGTGCGGAGGGCGACGCAGCCTTCGTCCTCCCTGCGCAGGCTGTCATGTTGGCCGACGACAATAGCAATTTCGTATGGATCGACAAGGATGGCGTGGCCGAGCGTCGCACTGTCGTCTGCTCTGGTTTTGTGCCAGACGGAGTCACGGTATCTTCGGGCCTCGTGGAGGGCGACCGCATTGTTTGCCGTGGACAACAGAAGATTTGCTCGGGCATGAGCATTGTGGCATCCAAGTAGTTAGTTTAGGTCTTCCCTCATCACGTTTATTATGGCAAAGAAAAGCATCAATCTGGTGGAGATGGCAATGCACTACCGCCAGATTGTAATCCTCATTGTCTGCTGCCTCGTGGCCTTCGGTATATATAGCCTGCCGAACATGAAGAAAAACGAGTTCCCCGACTTCACTGTCCGCGAAGGAATAGTGGCGGCCGTAGCACCAGGCATGACCTCCCAGCAGATTGAACAGCAGGTAACCAAACGACTCGAGGATTACATCTTCACATATAAGGAGGTCCGCAAGGACAAAACCTACTCCATGAGCCGCGACGGCATAGTCTACATCCGCGTGGTCCTCAACGACGACCTTGACAACAAAGATGAGTTCTGGAGCAAATTCAAGCACGGCATATCGCAGTTCAAGAGTTCACTACCCAAAAGCGTGGCCGCAGTTGTCGTAAACGATGATTTTGGCGACACATCGGCCCTTCTTATCACCATCGAGAGCGACGAGAAGACATATGCAGAGCTCCACGACTACGCCGACGCCCTCAGCGACCGCCTCAGGACCATCAGCAGCGTCGGCCGACTCTCCGTCTCGGGCATGCGACAGGAGCAGATCACCGTCCGCCTGGACTATGACCGCCTCTCGCACTACGGGCTCTCGGATCGCACGGTAGCCTCCACCCTTCTCCAGAACGGGCTGACGACATCCGGCGGCCGTGTCAAGGATGCCGAGAAGAACATTCCCGTATACGTAGCCCCCTCACTCAACACTGCCTACGAGGTTGGCCAGCAGATCATCTTCTCCACACCCGACGGCGGCACTGTGCGCCTCCGCGACATAGCCACCATCACACGCGAATATCCCGACCCCGAGAGCATCATTACCAACAACGGCAAGAAGTGCCTACTCCTCAGCGTCGAGATGAAAAAGGGCGAGAACGTGGTCAAAATGGGCGAAGAGATAGACCGCGAACTCGAGGCTTTCCAAGCG
Source organism: bacterium (assembly GCA_963643535.1). Classification (GTDB taxonomy): domain Bacteria; phylum Bacteroidota; class Bacteroidia; order Bacteroidales; family Marinilabiliaceae; genus W3P20-009. The sequence continues at coordinate 2,981 of CAVILU010000128.1, forward strand.
CAGCTACCTACAGAGGTCTCCATCTTCCGCATCACGGACCAGAGCAAGGTGGTGGGCGACAGCGTCTTCGACTTCCTGAGAGAGCTCGCCACGGCCGTCGTGACCGTGATCCTTGTCGTCTTGCTCCTATTACCTGCCAAGGTGGCCTTCGTGGCGGCGTTCACAATTCCCGTGACCATATTCACGTCTCTCGGACTTTTCTACGCCTTTGGCATCGAGCTCAACACAGTCACGCTTGCCGCACTGATGGTTACGCTCGGCCTCATTGTGGACGACTCCATCATCATCATAGACAATTACCTTGAGCAGATTGGCGAGGGGAAATCGCGTTGGTACGCCACCATCAACAGCGCCACCCATTTCTTCAAGTCGATTCTGACGGCCACCCTCGCCATCTCCATCACTTTCTTCCCCTTCCTTGTGACCTGCACAGGTGTCATCCATGATTTCCTGCTCAGTTTCCCGTGGGCAATATCCATAGTGCTCTTCGTATCGCTCATTGTGGCGTCGCTCTTTGTGCCTTTCCTGCAATATTTCTTCATTCGCAAGCCGCTCAAGAGTGCCGCCCAGGAGCAGATGCGCCCTGGCGGACGCAAGCCATTCTCGTTTCTTGCGCTGGTCCAAAGTGGATATGATTGGCTACTCTCGTGTTGCCTTGCGCGCCCGTGGGTCACGCTTGCCGTGGGAGTCGTTTGCGTTGTCCTTGGCGCGATACTTTTCGCCTCGTTGCCTCAGAAATCTCTTCCGACGGCCGACCGCGACCAGTTTGCAGTGGAGATTTTCACTCCCTATGGCTCGTCGCTCAAAACGACGGCAACCGTAGCCGACAGCGTAGAGCACATGCTCCGCCGCGACAGTAGAGTGGTATCCGTAACATCCTTCAAAGGCACATCGTCACCCCGTTTCCATTCGTCATACGCTCCTCAGATGCCAGGCCTCAACTATGCGCAGTTCATAGTGAACACGGCTTCCATCGAGGCCACAGTAGAAGTGCTGGACGACTATGCAGACGTTTGGGCCGACCGTTTCCCCGAGGCCGTGGTCAAGTTCAAGCAACTTGACTATACTACGCCCGAGTGCCCCGTCGAGATCCGCCTAAGTGCGGCAGACGAGGGGCTGCTAGTCCGCGAAGCAGATAAGGTCGAAGCCATCATGCGCCAGCAACCGGACCTCAAACTCGTGCGCACCAATTATGCCGAGCCAATGCCTTCGGTAGGCATCCGCGTCAAGTCCGACGAAGCCGCCCGCCTCGGACTCTCCAATGCGGCCATTGAGAGCACTCTCGCACTGCGATATGGCTCGGGTGTAAGCCTCGCAAGCGTTTGGGAGGGCGACACCGAGGTGCCTATCGTAATCACGGGTTGCCACTCGGACAGCGTGTCGGCTTCGCGATTGGGCGATGAGCTGATACCCGTCATGGGTGGCTTGCGGAATGTGCCTTTGCGCCAGGTAGCCGACATCGTGCCAGAATATCATCATGGTCAGATTGTCCGTCGTAATGGCGTGCCGACTATCACTGTCATGGCCGACTTGGTACGCGGAACCAATGCCGAGACTGCTACTCGCAATGTTGTCAGTCATGTGGCCGAGGCGCAGCTCTCGCCCGACGTCACGGTGGCTGTTGGAGGAGAGCATGAGGACAGCAAAGAGAAGATGGACCCCGTAATGGCTGGTCTTGGCGTGGCAGCAGCCATTATCTTCTTCATTCTCGTATCCCACTTCGGCAAGCTTAGCCTGTCGTTCATCCTCTTCGCTTGCGTCTCGCTCTGCGTGCCCGGTGCGGCTCTCGGACTTAAGATTTTGGGAGTGCCGTATAGCGTGACGTGTGTGCTTGGCATGGTCAGCCTTATGGGTATCATTGTCCGCAATGGCATTATCATGTACGACTATGCCGAGGAGTTGCGCCGCGACGAGCACATGGAGGTTCCCGATGCCATATATCATTCGGCGAGCCGACGCATGAGACCCATTGTGCTCACCTCGGCCGCGGCATCTGTGGGCGTGGTGCCGATGATCCTTGGCGGGTCGAGTCTCTGGATGCCTATGGGCACGGTGGTTTGCGTCGGTACTCTCGTCTCGATGTTCTTCATCCTTACCGTCTTGCCATGTGCCTATCTCGTGGCTTTCCGCAAGGGCGACAAGGCGCGTCGCGTCCGTCTCTACCAAGAGGCTAAGGCTACCGTCTAATGTGCGCTGTCCGCAGATAAAAACATTGCTCTTCAGAAAAACGTCTAACAAGATGAATAAGATACAGATACTGGCCATAGCAATTCTCGCCCTGGCCACCGACATAGCTACCGCACAACATACGTACACACTCGACGAGTGCATTGCCGAGGCCGTAAAGAACAACGCCAAAATCCGCAAGGCCGACGGAGAAGTCACGGTGGCCGAAATGAAACACAAAGAGGTCTTCACCAATTTCTTCCCTAAAATCTCAGCCCAAGGTGGCGCCTTCATTGCCAAGGATGGCCTCATCCGCTACGACATGACAGACGAGATGACCATGGCCGCGCAACTCTTGCCAGCCGAAAAGTTATCCGCCCTCGCGGGTGTAGACCCCAATATCAACTTGGTGAAAAAAGGCGTCGCAGCCAGCGTCACGGCCGTGCAACCAGTCTACATGGGAGGCAAGGTCGTCAATGGCAATCGACTCGCAAAAGTAGGCGAAGAGGTAAGCCGCAGCCAACGTAGACTGACGGAAGCTGAGGTTCGCACAGATGTCGAAGGCTATTTCTGGCAAGTGGTCATGCTTCGCGAGAAACTCGTGACCCTCGCAGCCGTCGAGGCTCAACTGAGTCAGGTGGCCGCCGATGCCGAGGTGGCAGTAAACGCCGGAGTCCGCAACCGCAACGACCTTTTGCAAGTTCGCCTTAAGCAGAACGACGTCCGCATCTCACGCTTACAGGTGGAGGGAGCCCTGAGCATTGTGCGCTCCATGCTTGCGCAGTCAATGGGCATAGAGGCCGACTCTGCCGATGTCGATTTCACTGTAGATTATCAATTGCCCGCCGACCCGCAAAGCGTATACATGGAACCGGACGAGGCTCTCGCTCAAACAGCCGAATATGAGCTCCTCTCTGCTCAAGTCGAGGCCACGGAACTCAAGTGCAAGATGACTACAGGCGAAAACCTGCCCCAGGTCGCCATTGGTGGCGGATATGTATATAACAATGTCTTGGACGGTTCGCAAAGCAATCTCGTGGGCGGCGTAACAGTCTCAATACCACTCTCGGGCTGGTGGGGCGGCTCGCGCGCCATCAAGGGCAAGCGTATCGAGGCCAATAACGCAAAAGTGGACAAGGAAGACCAGTCGCGCCTCCTCAAAGTCCGCATGGCGCAAGCTTGGACCAACGTCCGGACTTCCTACGGGAAACTGGCCATTGCCATAGAGTCCATAGCCCAAAGCGAGGAGAACCTGCGCCTCAGCACAGATTACTACCGCGCCGGCACCGAGTCCATGAGCGACCTCTTGGATGCCCAGACTATCTACCAGCAGAGCCGCGACTCCTACGCCGAGGCCC
>CAVILU010000129.1:0-6492 GCA_963643535.1 bacterium
TAAGATTGAGAGTGTTCAGGAGCGTCATCCCGGTGCTCGAATTTTCGACCTGACCTCGAACTCTCAGGATAAGCTCGACGGTCTCTACTTCGTGGTCTTCAGCCCGTTCTGCCCTCATGGCGGAATCCCCGTGCCGCCCGAAGGCCGAATGAAGTCCCAGTGCGTCGAGGGTATTTGGCAGGGCCTTAAGACTTTTGAGCACTGCGGCATCGATATCGAGTCGTTCCGAAACACGACGATGAAAAATCTCAAGCGTACCGTGAGGACTTTCGGCAAGCCTCTCGGCCATAAGTATGGCGATGAGCTTCTCGGCTATTATGATGCCCGAATGAAGATCTACCTCCCCTCCTACCGCTACGTGCTTGAGAACGTCCCGAGAGTCAAGACTCTCCTCGAGAAGATCAAGGAAATCGCTAAGACTCAGGATGTCGTATTCCTCGACTATGAGACCAATTGCGATGTCCGCGACTGCAGGACCCCTCTCTCCCATGCGGGTCTCGTGAAGCTCTTCATCGAGGGCAAGTACCCCGAGTACGACCCCGAGGTCAAGGAGTACACTAAGGATGAGCTCGCCGCCCTTGATGCGGCTTCGCGCAAGTCGTCTCGTAGGCCTTCGCGCTGGTAGTCCGGACTCTTGCGTCAGAACAATTGGCATGCCCGTCTTTTGGCGGGTGTGCCTTTTTTGTGTGTATGTGTGAATCTGAGCCAGAGCTGTGCTCCTGCCAATCAGTCTTTTAGGCATCCCACAGGCACGACATAAACCCCATCTTGCGGTCGCTGGTAGGCGTACTGCCCAACTCCTGTTAATACCATTTTAAACGAAGGCTCCTTCATTTTTGTCGTGTCGATTTTTTCTGATAATGACGTTAGGGTTGCGACACCCTCCTGAATGAGTTTGTCGCCCCCTAATTTCACTTCAATCAGACCATATTTGCCGTTCCTAAGATGAACAACGGCATCGCACTCCAATCCGCTTTTGTCGCGAAAGTGGTATACTGATCCTCCGATTGCTTCGGCATAAACGCGCAAGTCCCTGACACATAGAGTCTCGAAAATAAGACCGAATGTGTTTAAGTCGTTGACTAAGTCGTCGGGGCCAAGTCCCAATGCGGCTGTCGCTATAGACGGGTCTGTGAAATATCTCGTGTCTGACGTACGTATCGCCGCCTTACTTCGTAAATTGGGAATCCATGCTACTGAGTCTTCTATTACGAATATTTTCTTGAGAGCTTTTATGTACGAGTAAACTGTGTTCTCGCTAACTTCCGCACTTTCGTTGTTGGCAATGTCAGCCAGTATTGTTCCGGCTGTGGCTTGGCTACCCTGTTTTCGTGCGTATGAGCGCATCAGCCTCCGCGCCAATTCGCTATCCCTGTTGGTGCCATCTACGCGGGACAGGTCAAACTTTGTGACAGCCTCAAAATATTCAATAGCTTGCTGAAGTGCTGCTTTCTCTGTCTTTTTGCCCAATGCCTTTGGCCATCCGCCGCGGCATGTCAGATATGCAAGTCGTTCTATGTCTATCTGGTTTACACCCTCAACCTCGTACTCTTCTTTATCTGTGGCGAATAACTTGGCAAGGCTCACTTCGCCAGTGGAGTCTCCCGACTCCCATAAACTCATAGTCCTAAGTTTTAGCCAAGCAAATCGTCCTGTCCCCGTGTGGAAGATTTCGTCGTAGCTTGGCGGGACGGCAGAGCCCGTCAAGATAAACTGTCCGTCTTCGTCTCGTTTGTCAACCTCATTCCTTACTGCGTCCCAAAATTTTGGAGCTATCTGCCACTCGTCAATCAAGCGTGGGGTCTCCCCCCTGAGTAGTAATTTGATGTTGGTGTTAGCCATGGCTATGTTCTGCTCCTTTGTGTCAGGGTCGGACATCGACAATATGCTTTTTGCTTGTTGGATGGCCATGGTTGTCTTGCCGCAATACTTGGGGCCTTCTATCAAAACGGCACCCATCGCATCCAACTTTTCTGCCAATATTTTGTCGGCAATTCTTGCTCTATATTCTCTCATTTTTCTATATAAAATTTTATTACTGCAAAAATATAATACTTTGTTGAAATTCAGATAGTCACGTCCGAGATTTTATTTTTTGTTGTGGCAGTTGGCGCGTTTCCGTTGTGGCAGTTGGCGCGTTTTTGTTGTGGCAGTTGGCAAAAATTTAAGTAGGTGGGAAATGCGAAATATCGGTACTTGTTTTCCTTGTAATCGTCCATTGAGATTTGTCAATTGTGGTTAAATACCGCTCGCGAAGCACTCATAGTCGCCTATTATCAATTGCCAATTGTAAATTGCCGCCTATCTTCGCGTGACAATTCAAAACGCCAGGCCTCAATTCTGTGAAAGAAGGCGGGCGCAAACGCCAATCGATGGTAAGATTTTTCAGAACCAACACTACAGAACACCTACTTTCCCTCCTCCGTGCAGGCCAAGAGCTCTCGCTCAGCCAGCAGGTGAAGCTCGTTGTCCTCCTCTCCATTCCCGCTATCCTTGCTCAGATATCCCATGTCGCAATGGAGTATATCGATGCGTCGATGGTTGGTAGCCTCGGTGCCGATGCCTCGGCGTCTGTCGGCATTGTCTCTACTAGCACGTGGATGATATGGGGGCTCTGCAATTGCGCAGCCTCGGGTTTTAGCGTTCAGGTTGCCCACCTCGTGGGTGCAAGGAACAATGAGGCGGCCCGCTCTGTCGTCCGCCAGGGTATTGTCACTACACTTATTATCAGTCTCATAATATCGTCAATAGCTCTCGGAGTCAGCGGGGGGCTGCCCGTTTGGCTTGGCGGCGGCGATGAGATTTGTGGTCCTGCCACTGACTATTTCCGCATCGTGAGCCTCTGTCTGCCTATTTCGCAGATGGGCATGCTCAGCATGGGTGTGCTCCGCAGTAGCGGCAACATCCTTGTTCCGAGTCTCGGCAACATTGCCCTCTGCCTCTTGGACGTCATCTTCAATTTCCTCTTTATTTATCCCACACGTACGGTGGACCTCTTTGGCCTTGAGATCCTTATGCCTGGCGCAGGCCTCGGTGTACGTGGAGCGGCTATTGGCACGGCCACTTCTGAGGTGGTCATGTGCTCCTTCCTCCTCTGGTTCCTTTTCCGCAGGTCGTCTACGTTGCGTCTTTGCAACGAGCGCGGCTCTTTCCGCCCCCGCAAAGCTTGCCTTGTCCGTGCGGCCAAGATTTCGTTGCCTATGGGTCTGCAACACCTTGTTATGACGAGTGCGCAGGTTGTCGGTACGTCTATTGTCGCGCCTCTCGGCAAGATGTCTATTGCCGCAAACTCGTTCGGAGTCACGGCCGAGAGCATTTGCTACATGCCGGGTTTCGGTGTCGCCGATGCGGCTCAGACGCTTGTGGGCCAAAGCCTTGGAGCGGGACGTAAGCCGTTGATGCACAACTTTGCTCGTGTGTCGGTAGGGCTAGGTATGGTCGTCATGACTGTCATGGGCGCGCTGATGTATGCCGGTGCGCCGCTTATGATGAGTTTGCTTACGCCTGTCGATGAGATCCGGGCCTTGGGTGTCGAGGCGTTGCGAATCGAGGCTTTTGCCGAACCGCTCTTTGCCGCTTCCATTGTCGGGTATGGTGTCTTCGTCGGGGCTGGCGACACTCTCAAGCCATGCATTATGAACTTCTTCAGTATGTGGGCTGTACGTCTTACCCTGGCTTATATGTTGGCTCCGCGTATGGGGCTCGCTGGTGTATGGACTGCCATGTGCGTTGAGATCTGTTTCCGTGGTATTATTTTCCTTGTGCGCCTCAAGTGGGGACATTGGGATAAGGGTGTAGATAAAAAGTAATTTAGGTAGTCGTTATTTTCTTAAGCGTTTCTAATTTTACTTGTGAAATTTTTGAGCAATTAAAAACACAACGACAGATATGGATGTCATCAAGAATATAGAGTTCGAGGGCGAACGCCCACTCTACCGTGCCGCCGACCTTCGTCTCGAGAACGTCACTATCCATAAGGGCGAGAGCAGTCTCAAGGAGACCCGCAACATCGAGGCCGAGGGCTGCCGTTTCGAGGGCAAATACCCTTTCTGGTGCTGCGACGGCTTCAAGATTAATAATTGCCTCTTCACAGAGGGCGGACGTGCTGCCCTATGGTACTCGCGCAACCTCCTTATGACCAATACCGTAGTCGAGGCTCCTAAAATGTTCCGCGATATGGATGGCATCGAACTCCAGGATGTCAAGCTTCTCCATGCCGCCGAGACCCTTTGGCATTGCAAGAATGTCAAGCTCAAGAACGTCGAGGTCAACGAGGGCGACTATATCTTTATGCATTGTGAGAATATCGAGATTGACAACCTGACCCTCAACGGCAACTACTCTTTCCAGTATTGCAAAAACGTCACCATCCGCAACTCGACCCTCAATACCAAAGACGCGTTCTGGAACACCGAGAACGTCACCGTCATCGACTCCACCCTCAACGGTGAATATCTCGCCTGGTACTCCAACCGCCTGACTCTCATCAACTGCAAGATTATCGAGACGCAGCCCCTCTGCTATGCCGACAATCTCCGCCTCGTAGGTTGCGAGATGGCTCCCGATGCCGACCTCGCCTTCGAATACTCCGAGGTCGAGGCCGACATCCGCGGCAACGTCACCTCGGTCAAGAACCCCCGCAAGGGCCACATCGTTGCCGACACCATAGGCGAGATTATCCTCGACGAGAACATCAAGGCTCCCGCCAACTGCCTCATCGAGACTCGTAAATAGAATATGCGAGACTTCGCAGGCAAATAACAGAGCAGCCGCCGACCATCATCAAAGGTCCGACGGCTGTTTTTATATCTATTCATTCTCGCCTAATCGAAGTGAATAAAAACCCACATATCCCTTTTTTCGTTACTTTTGCCCACTGATAGCCTATTGGCTGTCACTTGTCTACACTGAGCATTCCTCGGTTCGTGAAGAATGCTACAGAGTCGGCTAATCTTGATAATTTTCTAACCCGATAACCAAAGTAAGCAGCAAAAAAACGGTATAATGCGTAGCCGAGGATTTATTATATGCGTATGTTCGATTGGAATCTGTCCGCAGCTACCGAGAACTGTTAACTGCTAACTGTTAACTGTTAACTGACAAAAAGTGTCTTTCGATTTCGACTCTCCCGCCAATCGTCGCGGAACCAACTGTTATAAGTGGGACATCGACGCCCCCGAACAAGACATCATCCCTCTCTGGGTCGCCGACATGGATTTTGCCGTAGCCCCCAAGATTGTTGAGGCCCTCCAGCGTCGCGTCAACCACCACGTCTACGGCTACACCAAGGTCCCCAAGAGCTTCTATGATGCCATAACCAATTGGTACGCACGTCGCTACAATTGGCATGTCGAGGCCGATTGGATTGTCTACACCATTGGCGTAGTACCCGCTGTGGCCGCCATCATCAAGAGCCTTGAGGGCGATGGTTGTGGCATCCTTATGCAGACCCCGGCATACAACTGCTTCTTCTCCTGCATCAATAATAGCCATTGCCACCTCGTGGAGAATAAGCTTGTCCGCACCGAGGATAGCTATGAGATTGATTGGGAGGACTTCGAGGCCAAGGCGGCTCTGCCCGACACCAAGATTTTCCTCCTCTGCAACCCCCACAACCCAACAGGCCGTGTCTGGACTCCCGAAGAACTCCGCCGCATGGGCGACATCTGCCTCCGCCATGGCGTTACGGTTATTGCCGACGAGATCCACTATGGTATCACAATGCCTGGCTACACCTACACTCCCTACGCAAGCCTTGGTGACAAGTACCGCGACAACTGCATCCAGACGGCTTCCTGCTCCAAGAGCTTCAATATCGCCGGCCTCCAGATCGCCTATATCATAGCTTCCGATCCTAAGCTCCGCGCTGCAGTAGACCGTGCCATCAATATCAATGAGACTTGCGATGTCAATCCCTTTGGTGTCGAGGCTCTCCAAGCTGCCTATAATGAGTGCGAGGATTGGCTCTCTGAGTTCTGCCTCTACATCAAGGGTAACTACGATTACCTTGTTGCTGAGCTTGCGTCGAAGCTCCCTTCCGTCAAGGCTATGCGTCTTGAGGGCACCTACCTTGCTTGGGTCGATTGCCGCTCTCTCGGCCTGAAGAGTGTAGAGCTTGGCGCAAAACTCCTCAAGGAGGCAAAGGTCCGTGTCTCGGCAGGTGATATCTACGGTGAGCCCGAAGGTTATGTCCGCCTCAATCTCGCTTGCCCCCGTGAGCAACTTGCCGAAGGTGTACGCCGCATCATTGCTTGTCTCGGTAAATAAATATCAAATCGCTCCCCCAAGAAAATATGCTTTCACCCGACGAAGAACAGCGTCTCCTCAGTCTCGCCATTTCGGCGGCAGCCCGAGCCTCGCGCGTGATAATGGAGGTCTATAGGTCCCCCCTCGATATGGGTGTGGTCCAAAAAGAGGACAATACTCCTGTGACGCGTGCCGACATGGCCAGCAACCGAGAGATTGCCGACGCACTCGCGCCCAGTGGCATCC
>CAVILU010000130.1:0-4295 GCA_963643535.1 bacterium
TGTCCATTCCCTGGGTCACAGGGGGAGTCTCATCGAGACTGTGGCAAAGGTCTTGGAGGCGGGAGAGATTCGCAGGGCCTTCAGTCATACCTTGTTCAGGAATCTCGTTGCCGATGCTCCACATTATGATTGAAGGGTGGTTGCGATGGCGACGGACGAGGTTGGCGATATCGCGGTCGCTCCAATCTTTGAAGAAACGCGCGTAACCGTTTTTGCACTTAGGGTAAATCCACATATCGAAGCTCTCGGCCATAACCATCATACCGAGCGAATCGCAGACCTCCATTTGCATGCGGCTGGGCATATTGTGGGCGGTACGAATGGCATCGGCACCCATCTCCTTCATAATCTTAATCTGGCGGATAAAGGCAGCCTTGTTTTCTGCCGCACCGAGTGGGCCTTCGTCATGGTGGAGGCAAACACCCCTGATCTTTCGGGTCTGACCATTGAGTTGGAAGCCCTTTTCCTTGGTCACATTGACAGTGCGGATACCAGTCTTAAAAGTCTGAACATCAACTGGCTTATCGTTGAGCAAGAGAGATGCGGAGACTGTGTAGAGATAAGGATTTTCGGGGCTCCAAAGATTGGGGTCGGATACATCGATAGAGCCAAAGAACTTATTGAGAGAGTCGGGACGAATTGTCACTGCGCTCACGAGGTGGCCATCGGCGTCGGATAGCGTAACGGCAAGTTTTGCCTCGGCATCAGACGGGACACCGATTGCCTCGGCATTAACAGCGAGGTTAGCCATCTCGGGCGAGATATTCTTGGTGCGCACGAAAGTACCCCAATCGTCGAGATATGCCTTACCCGTAGTAACAAGTGTAACAGGGCGATAGAGGCCGGCACCGGGATACCACCTGCTGCTCTCCTCGACATTTTGGAGCTTTACGAGAATCTCATTCTGCTCACCGACCTTCATGAAAGGCGTGAGGTCAACCTCGAAAGCATTATAGCCATAGGCCCAATAACCAGCCTCTTGATCGTTTACGTAAACGACCGGCTCACTCATTGCACCGTCGAAGATGAGACGAGCGGAACCTGTTGACTTGGGGATAAATACGGTGGTACGATATTGCCCCTCGCCAATCCACGGGAGTGAGCCAGAGCGACCACTCTTCTCCGTAGCCTCAGTCTCGCCATTTTGCACGATTGCGACGGTCTGGAGGTCCCATTTTTTGTCAAAAGGTCCAGCAATAGCCCAATCATGAGGGATGGAGACCTCTTGCCACGACTGGCCATCGCGGCTGAATTGCCACCCATCTTGCAAAGTGCGCTCATCGCGCTGAGGCTCATCAGCACACCCAATGAGGGCGAGGCCCAGAGCTCCGAGTAAAAAAGATTTGGGAGTCATTTTACGATTATTTAGCTTGTAAAGGATATTTTACAAAATAACCGTAATTTCCGCACAAAAACAAGAGTCAACGCTTATCACACGAACAGTGGCATTCATTATGCCCCTTTGGGCACATGGAGCAGCCCTCGCACCCCCTACCCTTTGCGGCATTGCGAATAGAATGCGCAAGCTTGCGAACGAGATATACAACTGCGGCACAAACAACCACGCCAACAATCACATATTGAAGTACGGAATCCATAGTACGAACGCAGGGAAAAGTATTATATCAGTTCTCCTCTTCGGCTATATCGGCGACCTCTTCGACAGAAACACCTTCAACATCAGTAAGTTTGGCAACAAGAGAGTCGCATTCACCAAGCCTGACAGTCAGCGTAATCTTACAATCCGTGTCGAATTGCTGATTGGCGATGCGGGCCGAACTATCCTTGAGGACCTTCATGACACCATTCATAGCAAGATATGGGAAAGAGACCTCAAGACGGGCATCAAAAGTTCGCAAAACGATCTCCGCATTTTGCAAAGCATCGGCAGTAGCCGTTTTGTAGGCTACAATAAGACCACCCGTGCCAAGTTTGATACCACCGAAATATCGGACAACAACAACTACAATATTCGTCAGACCAGCCGAGAGAATCTGCCCAAGGATGGGGCGACCTGCCGTCCCCGAAGGCTCACCATCGTCGCCCACTTTTGTCTCGCCCTCACCTTGCCCGAGCCGCCATGCATAGCAATGGTGACGTGCGTCGTGGTACTCCTTTTGCTTCTCACGGACAAGGGCTTTAGCCTCTTCGGCTGTCGTGACATTGTATGCGAAAGCCAAGAAACGGCTTCCTTTCTCCTTATATATGCCTGTGGCCTCGCTGGCCACGGTCTGATACTCGTCGGTCTGCATAGGTCTGCTATTCAAAAGATTAGAAATAATAGCCAATATTCACCGACACATTGAACTTGTCGTCGGGCGAATACATGAGAGTGAAGTCCATTGGCAAAACACCGAGCAAATTATATGCCACGGAAACGCCACCGCCATGCACAAAGTCCACGGGCTTAAACACTTTACCATCCACGACGTAGCTCTCGAGGGAATTAAAAGTCACAGCCGAATTGAGATGAGCGAGGAGGTGAATGTCGGCGAATGCATTGTATTGGAGAGACATGCGAAACATAGCCATGGTGGACTCATATCTGTGGGCAGTTATGAGACCATAGAAATCGAAATGACTCGGCAGATGCTGAGCAGTACCACCAAGCGCAGTCTTATGAACAAAAGTCTTGTCGCCAAAACCGACTGCGGCACCAACAGTCTCGCCAAGAGAAAGGCGATCCGTAAGACTCTGATGAAGTTCGAGACGAGCCGTGGCACGGACAAAAAAATCATAGTCGTTGAGGCCGGCACGCTTGAGAGAGTCGAGCGCATGACCAGAATGAAGCGAGTAGTGTGGCAAAACGCCGACATTGAGATTTAAATCCCACTTAATGCCAGAGCAGGGCAGGAATTTACGGTCGAGAGAGTTATAACGGGATCGACCAGCTATAAAGAAGTTGTTGATATGTCCACTTATATGCTCATCGGCCGTACCCACGGTGGGCGTGACATGGAAATCCTCCCAACCTACCCTCACGGCGACATCACGATTGGGACTGATGGTGTGGCCTACAGTCAGCGAAACATCATTATGGATATGGTCATATATGTTAGCCGTACTTTCAGGATCATCGTAAGTCGGGACCTCGAAACGGGCATGGTCATACACAATGTCGAGATAGTGATTGTCGCGGACACCGAAGAGGGTGCGGTTCTTCACACGGAAGCGGAAATCTTTCGAGATAGCCACCTTGAAATCGGTAGTCGAGAGTCGGCCGAGGAGGCTGCGACGCTGATAATCGACAAAGATGGACGCATTGGTGAAAGTATTGTAAGAGAGAGCCAACTTGAGGGTAGTCATGGGATTTTCGACCACCTTACAACGGAAGATTACGGCATTGGACTCGGGGCCAGAGGGGACGAGCTCGTAGGTTACGTTATTATAGTAACCCGTTGACATTGCAGCTTTTATAGCAGCGGTGAAATCGGCAGGCTTGTAGAGATGACCCGCATGGAGATTGAGGGCATGGAGGAGAAGTTTCTGAGTTGTCTTCTCGATGCCGTCGAACTCGAAGTCCACAATGCGCACTTGCGAATCGTAGGGCTTCATGCGGTTGGGATTTTCGTATGGGAGATTGAAAGCGTTGTGGAGAGAGTCGGCAAGTTGGCGGAAAAGAGGCTCGAACTCTATGCCAGCAGAATCACCTATAGCGCGTATGGTGTCGGCGGCGGCAAAACTTGCGGCATTGTAGCGTGAGACGTTTGGCTCAATCACCATATCGCAAGCCGCTTTCTCCTCCTCAAGGTCCTTGGCATCGCGGAAGTTGGTAATCTGGAGCATGACATCGAGCATCGTGGAGAGTTGGTCGGCAGAGCTGAGGCCAGAAAAGAGATTGACACCGATAACAAAATCAGCCCCCATATCAATGACGTCGCGTACTGGGAAATTACGGATAATGCCGCCATCGACAAGCTTTGTATCCTTATAGTTAGTAGCAGAAAAGACACCAGGGATAGCCATACTGCTGCGGGTGGCGAAAGCGAGGTCGCCATGGTCAAGGACTACGGCATCACCCGTTGCGATGTCGGCACCGATGCAGAGAAACGGGATGTCCAGCTTGCTGAAATCATCTACTTTGTATACTGGGAAAAATAACTCCTGGAGGTAGGTCATCACCTGGTAGGGGGTGAAGAAGCCTGTATTGATTTGGGGCACAAAGCCCTTCATTGGCAAGGAGATAGTGTAGTTCTCGAACTCATCTTTGTCCTCAATAGATATATCGTCGAGGACAGGCTTGCTATTGATGAGAGTCATCCACTCCGTTTGCTTCGACATCTCCTCAATTTGTT
>CAVILU010000130.1:4305-5143 GCA_963643535.1 bacterium
CATACTTGTACCGGCAATATAATCGATGTGGAGGCCACAGCGGTCGATAGCCTTAAGAATGCCAATATGCGCCAAACCCTTGGCACCGCCACCACTAAGCACGAGGCCCACCTTTGGGCGTTCGCCAGCAGGACGATCTCGCTTGACGATCTGCGCATCGACGGGCAACGATAGCGACAAGACGAGAGCGAGTAGGAAAGAGGTTATGAGAATTCGCAAATTGCCAATGGGTTTCATATGTTAAGAAAAATGAGCAACGGACGCGCAAAAATAATAGATTCTCGCGGCAAGAACAAGAAGAGAGGAATTGGCACTAAAGAGGTGAAGCGCAGAGGAAAGGAAGGAATGAGGTTGTTGCGGACAACAGAATCTATCCGCAGGATAAGGCAATACCACAAAAAAGACAAGGGCCCGCCGGTGCAAACCGACGAGTCCTTGTTGTTTCTTGTCGCAAAGACGAGGATTAGCTCCTCTTCTCCTTGATGCGAGCCTTCTTGCCCGTGAGGCCACGGAGGTAGTAGAGGCGAGCGCGGCGAACCTTACCGATACGATCGACAACGACCTTATCGATGAACGGAGAGTTCATAGGGAAGATACGCTCTACACCGATGCCGCCAGAAATCTTGCGGACAGTGAAACGCTTGCCTACGCCCTCACCCTTGATCTGGATGACGACACCCTTGTAGACCTGAATACGCTCCTTGTTACCCTCCTTGATCTTGTAGGATACGGAGACAGTGTCACCCGACTTGAAAGCGGGCATCTCGATGCCGGACTTGAAAGCGTCCTGAGCAACTTTGATTAAATCCATTGTTGTATTGAAACAATAAGGTTTACA
>CAVILU010000130.1:5153-6468 GCA_963643535.1 bacterium
CGTACGACGACTCCCTTGTTCGACCAGAGGCTGCGCAGAACGGTGCAAAATTACACTTTTTCCCGAATGGATGTGCAACAGCCCTAAAATATTTTCGGAGAAATAGTTATAAAATTCCTTTCGGAAAGAATTTGGACAGACCTTTTTACTTCTTTGCCTGAAAGATGACCCACGGTACAATGCCATCATACGCCTTGCGATGCCGCTCGGTAGGGACACCAAGTTCACGGACCTCGCCACCGACGGACTCGCGCCACCAAGTGTAGTCGGCACCACCAGTGATATATATGGCATCAATAAAACCATACTCGCGGAGAGCGTCGGAAAGATCCCAAAGAGTCTCCTTATATAAGGTCTCGACATAGAAAAGCCTGCCACTCTCGTCGCGAGCGAAGGCACGCCTCTCTACCTTGCCGCGCAAGGGGAAGAACGAAGGCATCTCGCCGCTGGAGAGAAGGACATATTGACGGAAGAAAGAGCCGCCTTGCTCCTGACAATAATCCTTGACCTTGTCGGAGACTGAGACTCCGATCACGACATTACCATTTGCCATTGCGCAATAGCCGTGGCGATCAGTGAGCGTCTGCCAAAAATCGCCATCGCAATCCGTACCTTCCATAACTATGCTGCCCAGGTAACGAGCCGGGTTGGCATGGTCGCACGAGCGGCTATAGAAAAGCACAGTCTCGTCCGTCGTATCAGGCTCCTCGACAGAGAGATAAGCACTCAAGTTGCGCAACTCATATAAGTTAAAGGAGACCCCAAGAATACTATCATGGGACATAATCACGGACGACGGGGCATCTGTCTCCTTAGCCATGGCAAGCTTGTCTATATTTCCAGAAGGCGACACGCTTATCGGAACGCCCAGTATCAAGTCGCGCCTGTTTAACGCCCAACAAAAAAGCGAGGTGCAAAGCACTATGAAAACAGCCACCACGGCCAGGCGTCTTCCCCAGCGTCGTCGGCTTGAGTTCGGCCTCCCAGTATTATTTTTAGGATTTCCGCTATCGGGATTTTTGCCCTCTATCGTTATGGTGACATCTGGATTTGGACTGTCGCCCTCGGGGGCGTCGTCATCGTTTATGACAATTACGTCATCGTCTTCGATATAATCTTGTTTCTGATTCATATTACATAGTGTCTAGTTTAATTTTGAGTTCCTTGAGGGGATCGCTTGCTATTTTCAGTTTGATGAATGTACGCAAGTCTCGGTCTATAAACTCATAGCTGGCTTCTTTTGTCAGGCCAGAATCCTCCTCTTCTTTCCCCCCAATGCCTTTTCTTAACGCCTCTCTTCGCTGCTCCACAGAAG
>CAVILU010000131.1:0-6457 GCA_963643535.1 bacterium
GATATTAACATCATAAATGATACAAAACTACTCCGCTATGCATCGCGCCGCGGTTGCAAAGACGAGATAAAAAATATTTTGGACACGGCAAGGCAAACTGAAATAGTAGACTGACATGATACATCCCGACAGCCGCTCAATAGAATGGATAAACAAGGTTGCAGCGGAGCACCCGTCTCTGGATAGAACACTGATAGAGAAGACAATACGGGCTTTCTCACTATTAGAGTCTCTCGCACTCTCCGGATGTCCCTTCACGTTCAAGGGCGGGACGGCATGTATGCTTCATCTCGGCAGCGGCAAACGACTCTCAATAGACATCGACATTATATGCCCACCGGGCACAGACATATCCCATTACGTCAGGGAGCGCAGCAAAATATATGGCTTCACTGATATACAATTGGTTGAAAGGATATCTTCGCACAACGTACCTAAGTCGCACGCCAAATGCTTCTACAAGGTTTCCTACGTGACCAACAAAAGTGAGGAAGCCATACTACTCGACGTGCTTTTTGAGGAGATTCATTACGGGAAAGTCGTGGAACTGCCTATAGAGAGTCCATTCCTAAAGACTGTTGGGGAGCCGATAATGGTCAAAGTCCCATCGGCTGAAGATATACTAGGAGATAAACTTACAGCCTTTGCGCCACATACGTCGGGAATAAAGTTCTTTAAGAGAGAGCGAAACTGCTCGCTAGAAATTATCAAACAGATGTTCGACGTAGCTGCCCTATTCGATGTTTGCCACGATTTCGGATTGGTAGGGGATACGTTCCGAAAATTCGGCGCTACTGAGCTTGGCTACCGCGAACTGACTGACACCAGCACAGACGACATACTCAGAGACACCATTGAGACATCAAAATGCATCTCGATGCGAGGTTTTGAGAATATGGATGAATTCTCTCTTCTGCAAGACGGCGTTAAACGCATAGGTGGTCTGATACTCAACGAGCGATACCATCTCGACTCGGCTATACGCGACTCGGCAAAAGCCGCATACGCTGCCGCCTTAATCCTGACCAAATGCCAGGAAGCTCATCGCTACGAGACGACACCTCTCGATAAATGGGAAAAAGAATCAATAGGCCGCCATCTCTCGACAAAACTCAATAAACTCAAGAAGACCAACCAGGAAGCTTTCTTCTATTGGCTGCAAGTGGACAAAATGCTTTCGAGTATATATGTCAGCCACAGACCTTACCCAAATGTGTAAGTTCCCGTAAAATTCTCAATTGTAAATTGTTAATTGTCAATTGAAATGTATCCCGCCTCGGCATTGAGAGCCTGGCCACGGGGCGAGAGGATGAAGGAGAGGAAGGCGCGTACCACGGGGTCGGCTGTCTCGCCGCGGGAGACGAGGTAGAGATTGCGTGCCGGGGGCGTGGGGTAGCGGCCATCTGAAATGGCCTGGGCTAGCGTGGCTCGCGACTGGTAGAAATCCTCGTCGGGGTCTATGCGGCCGTTGCCGTCGGTGTCTATGGGGAGGACTCGGATGCCGTCTATGGGTTGGAGGGTCTCGGTGTCGAAAGCGTAGCCTATATTGTTGAAACCTATGGCATTGGCATCCTTGGCTACGGCCGACGCCATCGAGGGGTCGCCATTGAGCCCCTCGCCTCGGAGGTCCTCCTGGTGTATGCCGAGCCACGAGGCCCACGTCTCTGCCGCCCCACAAGCGTCTGAGCGCGAGAAAAGGTCGAGGCGCGTCACTTGTGTCACCTCCGCCTTTTCGGGGGCAAGGAAGGCCTCCCAGGAGCGGATTTCGCCCGTTGCCCAGATGCGTTTGGCAGTCTCTTGCGAGAGGCCTCGCTCGAGAATCTTACTGAGGTATGGATTTGCGGAGCTCACGGTGGGGACTACGGCGTCCCTTGCCACGGCTATGGCCACAGCCCCGCGGGCTCTCTCGGCCTCGTTGAGCTCTCGCGACACCATCCCTAGTTCCACCTGACCCGTGAGGGCGTCCGTGATGCCTTTGCCTGCTCCGCCTGCGTCAATCTCGATGCGGACGTCGGGATTCTCGCGGCGGAACTCCTCGCTCCATCGTATGGCGAGGGGATAGACAGCGAAGGCTCCCGATAGTGATATGCGGCCGTGGAGGCTGCCGTCGGGGTCTACGCGGTTGGCCGTGCGCCCCGTGCCGCAACCCGTGAGAGTGGCGAGCGTGAGGGCCGAGAGGGCTACGGCAATAAGTTTTTTTCGGGGGGAGGTGTGTATGGTTTGGGCAGAGAAGCTCATTGGTCGCGTGTATTTTTTGTTACACGCGAAGGTAGAGCGGCGGCTCGGCGGGGTAAATAGCTATGTTTGGCTATTGTTATCGCACGTTTGCGGTAGACTGAACAGTTAGCAGTTAACAGTTAACAGTTAACAGTTAGCAGTTCGCGTTACCCCGTGCGGGGGGGACCGTAATTGTCAATTGTCAATTGTCAATTGTCAATTGCAAGAATTGTTAATTGTTATTTGTTAATTGTTAATTGCACTTGGTTTGTCAGTTCCACGAACTGGGCGACGGAGAGTTGCTCGGGGCGGCTCTTCATGACAGGGAGATCCTTGATGGCATCGAGGTTGAGGCCGAGGGTCTTGAGGCCGTTCCAGATGGTCTTGCGTCGCTGGCCGAAGGTGCCCTTGACAATGCGGCGGAAGAGGGCCTCGTCGCAGTCTAGTTTGGCCACATTATTGCGTGTGAGGCGGATGACGCCGCTCTTGACCTTGGGGGGCGGATTGAAGACATCCTCGTGGACGGTGAAGAGGTATTCGATGTCGTAGTATGCCTGGAGGAAGACGGAGAGGATGCCGTAGTCGCGCGTGCCCGGGCCCGAGGCCAATCGCTGAGCCACCTCGCGCTGGAGCATGCCGACGATCATGGGAACTCGGTCCTTGTACTCAAGGATTCGGAAAAAGATCTGGCTGGAGATGTTGTAGGGGAAGTTGCCGATGACGGAGAAGTTCTCGCCGGGACCGAAAAAGGAGTCGGCGTCGAGGCGCAGGAAGTCGCCGAAGACCACGGTATCGGCCTTGTCGGGATAGTTGGCGCGGAGGTAGTCGACGCTCTCGGAGTCGACCTCTATGAGCCTCATCTTGAGTTCGGGCCGCTGGAAGAGGTATTGGCTGAGGACACCCATGCCGGGGCCTATCTCAATGGCGTTGCCGGGGACGGTAAGTGCGTCCACAATGTCGCGCGCAATCTGCTGACTTGTCAGGAAGTGCTGGCCGAGTTGCTTCTTCGGCTTTACGTTTTGCATCTCTCTCTATTGTTTATTTGAGCGCGAAGTTAGCTAAAAAACACCATCCTCGGTGGTGGGCGTCTCGGGGCTTATGGGGTAGAAGTAGCAGCTGCGCATGATGTCGTTGTATATGACGCGGACACGGCCGCCGGGGGCCACTGTGGGCAGGCATATGTCGCCATCCTCGTCATAGGACACTTCGAGGCCGTAGGTGTAGTCGGGGCGGGCTACGGTCTGGCCGTCGGTCATGATCTTGAAGGGCGTTACGCGTCCCTGGTCATCGCAGTCGAGGTCTACCATCCAGCTGTGGCCATTGCGGTTGTCGCGGTTGCAGCGGCGGAAGTGCATGACGCCGCCATTGGGGAGGGCCACGTTTACTCGGCTGAACAACTGCGAGGATCCGAAGTAGCGTATGACGGTCACTTGGGCTTTCTTCTTGTTGATGCAGATGCGGTAGAGTCCATTGCAGGGCACGGCTATGGGCTCGGAATTGAGCTCGTTGTGGAGGAAAGTGCCGTAGTCGCCGGAGCCGAATTGCTCGTCCCAGGAACCTATTTTGCCAACGATCTTGAAGTGCATCTTGGTGTCGAAGTAGTCGATGTAGAAGATGTCGGAGTCGTTGGCGGCGAAGGGGATGAGTCCGAGACCGAAGTTGTCGCCTCCCTGGATGTCCCACAGGTTCTCCACCACTCCGCTGCCGGCCACGTAATACATCTCGGATGGTTTCTTATACTCGTCGTGGCGGTAGAGCTCGAGGGCACGCGCACCGACTGTGCCGGTGTCGGGTACGATATAGTTGGAGACTGAAGCCGGGAGGTCACAGCCACGGCGTACGCCACCTTTCCAGGACCAGCGTCGGGCATCGCGGCCGAAGTATTGGCCGAAGCGGATGAGGTCCGTACGGCGGCGGCCCTCGAAATAGAATTCGCGGCTCCACTCGTCGAGGATGAACTGGTCGTTGATGGCCGTTGGGGAGATTGGCGTGGCGTGGGCGCGCTGGCGGAGCGCATTGATGTAGGAAGCGGAGGCAGTGCGGTCCTTGACTCTCCAGGCGGCTTCGGCGGCCGTCATATAGGCTTCGCCGAGGCGGATGAGGAAGAAGTCGGAGCTGGAGAAGAAGCCTGTCATGGCGGGTCCCGAGCCTTCGGCGAAGAGGGCGTTGAACTTGGTGGTGGCGTAGCCGTCGGTAAAGATACGGTAGTCGGCAACCTCCATGCTGTGTCCCTTGGAGAAGAAGAGCGCGCGGTCGTCGCCCACGGCGGCCTGGAACTCGCGGGTGTCGGCGTTGTCTACGGGTCCTGCAGAGAAGCGGCTGATGAGCTCGGGTCGGCAGCGGTTGCCGCCCCACGTCATGGTGGTGCCGTTGGTCTGGCCTAGGGTGTCGCTTTCGGAGACTAGGTACATCTGGTCGTCGAAGGTGGAGGCCGTCAGGAATGTCGTGGCGTGGTATGTCGAGATGGAATCTTTGTCGTAGAGGAGGGGTAGGATGGCCTCGACTTGCGCGCCGTTGCGTCCGTTGTCGGCCATGAAGAGTTTCTGGTAGCCTGTCCAGGTGAAGAGGCTGTCGCTGGTGAGGACCACGGAGGGTCGGGTCGAGAGGTTGTAGGCACCACAGTCTATTATCTGCTGGGCCATCTGGAGGGCCTCGGCGTAGCGTTTTTGGCCTGTGTAGACCTCGGAGTTGAGGTAGAGGCGCATGAGGATGGAGCGTGCCACACCGCGGTTCATGAGGCCGTAGTCGGGGTCGCTCTCGGTGACACGTCGGGGCTCGCGGAGGAGGTCGAGGGCTTTGAGGGCCTCGCGCTCGATGTATGTGGCGGCGGTCATGTTGGAGGGTAGTCCAATGGACTCGCCGCAGTCTCCGAAGATGTCGAGTATGTAGAGGTGGAGGAGGGCGCGGATGGCGCGCATCTCGCCCGTGCGGACGTTGTGGCGGCCGTATTTATCTATGTAGGAGTCGGCAATGCGTATGCCCGAGAGAGTTCGGAGGAAGAATCCGGCGGTGCTGGGGCTGACGCGCTGTGGCTGGCTTGTCATGTAGCGGTAGACTCCGCTATCGTCCCATGCGCAGATGGCCTCATCGGAGGCGAGCTCCTCGATGTAGAAGAGGCTGCGCACGAAGTCGCTCATGGTGCCGTCGGTTCCGCGGATGTTGCAGCCCGCCTGGTTGTTGGGCGTGTGGATGAGCTTGGTGTCGGTGGTGCGCAGGGCAGCGTATGCCGCCTCGTAGAGCTCGGTTTCGGAGCCTTCGAGGGACTCTGCGTAGAACTTGTCATAGGGGCACGGGCGGAAGTCGTCGTCGTGTTTGCATGACGTCAGCGACATTGCGGACAGGGCTGCGAGGGCTGCTGCCGAGATTATGGCCGTCGGTGTGAGTTTCATCGCATCGTTCAGTTTGTGAGCGACGGCAGGGGCTGAGCGGGGGAATGTGGCAGAATGGAAGTAATGGAATGAAGTGGGGAAGGAGGGAGGTTTCGCCGCTATTTTGTCTGAGCCGTCGCTTTTTTTGTTTTCCTTATCTTGTGTGGGGAGATTTTTTGTGTCGTATGCATGTTCATAAATGAAACATTACGTCATGCATACATCGTAAAAATAGGCATAAAGTATTATAAAAACAAAAAAAACTTAATACCATGGCAAACATAGACCTCTCAACAATCTGGAACACCGTGAAGACGGCCACCGCCGCAGCGGGCTCATCGACCCTCAGCCAGTCCTCCCTCACCGACATCGCCAAGAGCGTAGTGACCAGCGCCATCAGCGGCATGGGCAGCAAGAGCGGCTCGAACAACTCATCGTCAATAGACTACGTGTCCATTGCCAAGCAGCTCCTGACGCTCTACAACCAGTACAAGGGCAGCTCGGACAATACCGAGAAGACGGCGGCCACCAACGTCAAGAGCATCTCCGACATCATCGGCGCCATGGGTGGCGACAAGAGCAGCATCATCTCGGCCGGCGCTAGCATTCTTGGCTCCGTCCTCGGCGGCAAGTCGGACTCCTCTTCCAGCAAGAAGGACGAGGGCGGCCTGGGCTCGGTGCTCGGATCTATTTTCGGCAAGTAATTTCAGTGCACAGTTCACAGTGCACAGTTCACAGTTAGCGTTACCCCTCCCGCGGGGTAACGCTAACTGTTAATTTGTTATTTGCCTAAGTTACGGTTAAATTGTATTTTTTGCCCTAGGGCTTGCGTTCTGGGCTATATTTTTAGTTCACAGTGCACAGTGCACAGT
>CAVILU010000132.1:0-6390 GCA_963643535.1 bacterium
GATGAAGACAATTGTTGTTCCTGTCGTAAATGACTTTCAAGATATGTGAGTGACCCGCTACAAAAATATCAGGGTGTAATCTCTTTATCTCTTTCGCAGCATTTCGTGAATATTTCCCTGGATATCCTCCGATGTGTGTCATAAGTACTTTGATATCCTCAATGTCAAAGAATAACATTCCGTCTGGCATCTCGTCACTGTTTGTATCCGAAGTCCTCTCTGCGTCGAATATGACCTTTGCCTTTGGCGATAATTCCCTTCGTATGTCATAACCATCTGCATTGCCATATACAGCGCGCAATGGCTTGAATGCACGCAGCGCATCGAGCACATCTATGCTTCCAATGTCTCCTGCATGCCAAACTTCATCGACATCCTTGAAGAACTCAAGAATGCGTTGGTCCAAAAAACTATGTGTGTCGGATAGCAATCCTACTTTTGCCATACTCTCATTTTGACACTAATTTACGAATTTTCTCCGAATTGTGCTTCTTGCCGTGCAACCTTATTACGTTCCCTTAATTCGCTGATTTTGTTGTATCGCAGATAAGTTGTAATTTTAAGCGAAAATTGTAGTGACAATGAATATACTGACGACAACAACGCAGGTGCGTGTGCGCTATGCTGATACAGATAAGATGGGTGTGGTTTATTACTCAAACTATGCTGTCTTCTACGAAGTTGGACGAACTGAAATGTTCCGAAGCCTTGGTATTCCTTACTCTCTCCTCGAAGAAGAGGGGGTGGCTCTCCCGGTCGTAGAGCTAATCTCGCACTACCATAAGTCCGCAATGTACGACGATTTGCTGACTGTCGAGTCCTCAATAGAGGTTATGCCTTCTGTTAAGATTAAGATCAACTACCGTATCCTCAATGAGGATGGAGTCCTCCTTAACGATGGCAGCACGACTCTCGTGTTTGTTGATATGAAGACCCGCCGTCCCGTTCGTTGCCCTAAGAAGGTTCTCGATATTATCGCTGAGGCTTCTGCAAAACAGGCTGCGCAGTCATAAATCTTACTCAGTCGCTCTCCTTTCTTTTCTTTCCTGAACTCCTTTCCGAACTTTTAAATGAAGCGTTTCGTTCTATCCTTAGCTGCTACGTCGCTCTGTGTCTGGTCTTTTGCACAGCAGACGCATGTCTACTCTTCGCCCGAGGCGGAGTTTGAGAATGCCATGCAGCTCTATGACGCGTCAATGTACGGTGCGTCAAGGTCGGCATTTAGCGCTTTCCAGCAGAACTGGTCAAACGAGGCAAATTGCACAGTCTTGCTCGAGGATGCTAAATATTTTGAGGCTCTTTCCGCCAAATTGAGCAAAAATTCGGATGCTCTGCGCCTTATGGACGATTTTCAGCATTTCGACAGGCACAATGAGCACTGCGCCGACGCATACTACCATGCGGGCGATTATGTCCTCAATTCTGGACGTGTAAAGGATGCACTCAAATGGTTCGAGAAGGCTGATGAGTCCGAAGTGTCTTCCGAAAATCGTGTACCTCTGCTTTTTAAAAGAGGTTACTGCTATTTCATGACAGGACGTCATCATCTCGCTATTGCCCAATTTGATAAATTCGCAGGAGAAGAAGGTGAGTTCGAGTCCGCTGTTAAGTACTATAGGGCTCATGTATATTATGAGAACGGCAATCTCGATTCTGCTCTTAAACTTTTCCTTGAGCTTGAGCAAGATGACGGATTTCACACCGCATCATCCTACTACATTGCGCAAATCTTATACCTGAAAGGACATTATACAGAGGCTATCCGATACGCCACTCCTTTAGCTGCACAATCTAATGAGAAGGCTGCGGAGATGACTCGCATTGTGGCTGATAGCCATTTTATGCTTGGTGAGTACAAAGATGCTCTTGAGTCCTACAACAAACTCTCGTCTACCCTCAAGGCCAAGATTACACGCGCCGACTATTACCACATTGGTCTTTCTTATTTCAATACGGAAGACTATTCTAACGCCGCAACTAACCTCTCTAAGGTGACGTCCGTTAATGACGCACTTTCGCAAAACGCTTATTACAATCTTGCCGCTTGCTGTCTCAAGATTGGCGACAAGAAACGTGCGCGCACTGCCTTCGATGCCGCCTCACGTTACAAGTTCGATAAGTCTATAACCGAGGATGCGCATTTCAATAAACTGAAACTTGCGTACGAACTTAATTTCTCCCCATTCACCGACCTTGTGTCGCAACTTATTGAGTTCGTTGATACTTATCCGAATTCTCTCCATCGCGATGAGGCTTATTCGTTAATAGGCAAGGCCCTTATTTCGACAAAGAACTACGAGAAGGCTCTCGAGTCCCTTGAAAAAATTGAGCACAAGGATCTTAACCTATATAAGGCTCTCCAGCGAATCGCATTCTACCATGCCCTTGAGTTGTACAACGACAAAGATGTCGAGGGCGCAAGCAATTTCCTTGAGCGCTCCCTTAAATATGGAGACTACGATGCCAAGATTAAGGCTCGCTCGCTCTATTGGCAAGGTGAGTGTCTCTATTCCGCAGGCAATACTTCTGAGGCTCGCGACAAGTATATGGCTTTTGTAAACGCCTATCAAGCTGCAGAGGTCTCAGAGTTCAATGTGGCACACTATAATATTGCTTACACCTACTATAATACACGCGACTATAGCAATGCGCGCCGTTGGTTCGTTAAGTTCGTGTCCATTGACACCGATAAAGCCGACAGCGATATTATCTCTGATGCATATAACCGCATTGGCGATTGCCTGTACGTTGATCGTGACTTCGCTGGTGCCACCGGCTACTACGATAAGTCTATAAATCTGAGTTCTGCTCATGCCGACTACTCTTTCCTCCAAAAGGGCATTTGCCTCGGTCTGCAAGGTGATTATCAAACTAAGTTGGCTCAACTCGATAATGTTATTACCAAGTATCCGAAATCCGTATACGTGGACAATGCCTATTTCGAGAAGGCGCGTGCTTATGTCGCTTTAGGTCAGATTAAGGATGCGATTTATAACTATAAGATTGTCAAGGAACGCTATCCGAAAGGTAGTCTGGCTTCCCAAGCAATGCTTCAGCTTGGTCTCCTTTACTACAATAATAACGAGCTCGACAACTCGATGGCATTCTACAAACGTGTCATAAACGAGTATCCTTCAACTCCCGAGGCCGCCGATGCCCTCGCTGGTCTCCGCAATGTATATATGGAGCGTAGTGACTACGATGGCTATATCGCTTACACGTCCACACTCGGTTCTTTTGCTCATGTCGGTGAGGCGGAGCGTGATTCCCTCCTGTTCGTGAGTGCTACTAATCTCTACCTCAAGAGTAATTTCACCGAGGCTAAAGCGGCCTTCAAGCGTTACCTTGAGTCTTATCCCGAGGGACGTTCTGTTACGCCTGCAAGCTATTATTTGGCTGATTGTTGCTACTCTTCCAAAGAATTCGACGATGCTCTGTCTCTGTACAAAGTTGTTGCAGAGAAGCCCCACAGTATTTTCACCGAGGAGGCACTCTTGCGTGCTGGTGAACTCCTCTATAAGAGTGACAATTACGTCGACGCCCTTACAATGTTCCAACGACTCGAAGTTGAGGCTGATGTTGAGTCAAATAAGGCCGAGGCTGTTATTGGTCAGATGCGTTGTATGAGCAAACAAGGCGATTTGTCCAAGTGCGTCGAGAGTGCTGATAAGGTTATCAATATGCCTCATGCCACTGCTTCCATTGTACGTGAGGCTCAATATCTCAAAGCCAAGTCTCTTATCTCCCTCAATAAGTCGTCAGAGGCTCTCCCGACTCTCAAGACTCTGGCCGAGAGTACCAAGACAACAGAAGGTGCTGAGGCTAAATACCTTGTCGCAAAGTATCTTTATGATAATGGCAAGATTGATGAGGCCGAGGCTGAGGTTCTTGACTATGTCGAGAAGGGCACACCTCATCAATATTGGTTGGCAAAGAGTTTCATTCTTCTTTCCGATGTTTACCACACTAAAGGCGACGATTTCCAAGCTGTGCAATATCTGTTGACTCTGCGCGATAGCTATACTGCGCAAGATGATGTTGCTTCTGACATTGAAACTCGTCTCGCCGCTTGGGGCGATGCTGCCGAGGCCGACATCGAAGTTCCGTCGGAAGCTATCTAAGCCCTTACTTTTTAGTCTTTATTCGTTTTTCGCTTCATATAATGAAAAGCTTTTCAAGTGCATTCCTTTTCTTGTTTGTGGCTTCTATCTTAGCCACGGGTCGCTCCTATGCACAGGAAGAGGGGGCTACTATCGACCGTTCTGTCGATGTTGTCAATGCCTATCAGCCAACTTTGCGCAAGGCTAACCGTGTAGCTGTCCAACCTCTTATGGACGACACTGTTAAGCTGAGTGACTCTTTTAAATATCAACTCCTTAACCGTGTCGAGGTTGTAACAACGAAACCAGATACACTCTCTGCGGCCGGTATGTCTTTCCCCGAGTATGACAGCCCATACCGCGCTCTTCTGCAAGCAGGAGTTGGCTCTCTTCCCTCTTTCTTTGGTCAAGTTACGTTCAATACGGGTGCTTCAGACAAATACCGTTTGTCGCTTAACGTCGGTCATCGTTCTATGCCAGCTAAGGTTAAGTTGAGCGATGATTCTAAGGTTAAAGCCCCACAAAATGAGACTTGGGCGGACCTCAATTTCCATAGATTTCGTAATAACATCCGTTTCGGTTTCAACTTCGCTTTCCGTAATTCAGCTTACAGGTTCTACGGTCTCGACAACATTGTCGACTCTGTGCCTTATATGACCGAGACTGGTTCTGAAGTGATTGGCTATGATTTGTCCGCAATCGAAAAGCAAAGGCTCACATCCGGAGATTTGGATTTCTTTGTGGGTAATGCAATGGTTTCGCCAACAGAGAAGTTCACTTTTGCTGCTTATGCTGGTCTTGGCCTTTTCGGTAACAAATTTGGTGTTCATCAGACTAACGTCCGTTTTGGCGGAGCTTTCCGCTTCCCAACAAAGGGAGGAGCCTCTATTGATGCGGATTTAGGTGTCGATATCCACAAATCTAGTGGCGGAACATCCGATTCCATCTACACTTATCTTGACCGCAGGGGTGTAGATATTAAAGTTGCGCCTCATTTCCTTCTCGAATATGACTATTTGAAACTCCGTCTCGGACTTCGTCTTTTCTCTGTAATCGGTGACGATTATACAAAAGATGATTTCATTGTTCAGCCGGATCTTAATGCCGATTTCTTTATTGGCGACGGTTCTCTGCGTCTCTATGCGGGGCTTTCTGGTGATTATACGGCAAACAGTTACCGCCATCTCGTTGAGACGAACAGATATCTCTCCCCTGATAGTCGTAAGTGCATTTGGTCGAGATCGCAGGGGCGCTTTGTCGAGAGGACTGAACTTCGCCCTTCTCAGAGCCCTATTCTCTTTAAGTTCGGCACTCGTGTCTCTTTCGATAAGATGGTGCAATTACATATAGGCTTGGATTTCCGCTCTCTTGGTGATGAGGTCTTCTTTGTAAATCGTCCATTTATGACGAAGTCGGACACGACTCAGCTCGCCTATTCTAATCAATTCGCTTTGGTTCAAGATGATGGCAAACTGTTCCGTCTGCATGGCGAACTTAATATTACTCCTTCCGAGAATGGCAATTTGTGTATTGGCGCGACTTACTACAAGTACAAAATGGATTATATCGATGAGCCATGGAATCGTCAGAACTTTGATGTGAAAATCTCTGGTTGGATTAAGCCGGTTGAACGTCTGCAAGTGAAGGCTGCTTTCGATGTCATTGGTCAACGCAAAGCATATAATGTTTCGACAAAGGAATCTGAGAGCCTCGATGCTTATGTAGACCTTAATATCGGTGCAAATTATTACATTTCAAATCGTTGGACTGCGTTCCTCGACCTCAATAATATTTGTTGCTCCGATCAACAGAAGTGGCTCGGTTATTCTTCCTATCGCATCAATGCTATGGTTGGCATAACCTATAAATTCTAACGCCAGCGATTCTCTAGAGTGGCAATCCTCAATAAATGCTCACGCTAATCTTAATGAGGCATGCAGAGGCTGCTTCCGCCTCTTTCGACCGTGCTCGCAAACTTTCTGACCGTGGCATCGCTCAGGCTCAAACCGCAGGTCAGCTAATTAAAGGTTGGGGGCTACATCCTGATGTGTTAGTATCTTCCGATGCTCGACGCGCTCTACAGACGGCAGATTTAGTCTCTTCAACTCTCGATGCGCAGCCTGTACGAGCTGTTGAGCCCTTTCTCTACGAGTCGTACACAACGCAGCAACTCCTTGACGTTTTGGCAAAATACGGTGACAAGAATTCTCCTGAAATTGCCAATTGCGTTTTGGTCGTGGCGCACAACCCCGATATTTCATATAAGGCGGACGCACTTATGAGTGAGCCT
>CAVILU010000133.1:0-1296 GCA_963643535.1 bacterium
CGATAGAGGCGAACAAAGGTTACTTCCTCTCAAACTTCCTCCGTGCGCTGAAAGACGTGAAAGTGCCAAAGTTCACCTTCCCCGACAACATGACGCAGCTCCAGCGCGACTCTGCTCAACAGGTCAGGAGCTACTATTATTACCGTGCGCACTTCTACGACAACTTCGACCTTACGGACGACCGACTCTTGCGCACCCCATTCTTCACAAAGAAAATCAATAAGTTCTTTGATGAGAGCGTACCTCAGCAGCCGGACACTATGGCAGCCGAGGCAATCAAGCTCATCGAGATGTGCCGCCCGAACCCAGATATGTTCCGCTTCTTTGTCTCGACGATGTACAATCGTTTCAATCAGAGCAACATAATGGGAATGGACGCCGCCCTTGTCAAGATAGCCGACAAATACTACCTCTCGGGTGAGGCGGAGTGGGCAGACTCGGCTTTCCTTGCCGATTTGCGAGAGAATGTCAATGGCATCCGCTACACACTCATCGGCCTCAATGCCCCGGACATCAAGATGCCATCGGTGACCGGAGAGTGGTTCAAACTGAGCGAGGTGAAGGCACCTTACACGATACTCGCATTCTGGGAGCCCTCATGCGGACATTGCAAGAAAGAGATACCTCATCTCAAGACAGCAGTCTATGACAAGTTTGCGCAGTATGGAGTCAAGGTGTTCGCCGTCTACGTACAAATTGACGAGGCACCTTGGAAAGAGTTTATCGAAGAGCACGGGTTGGAAGATTTCATCAATGTCTACGACCCATATGGCCGTACACGCTTCCGCCAATATTACCACATCAAGAGCACCCCGACAATCTTCGTGCTCGACAAGGATAAGAAGATAGTAGCCAAGAAATTGGGAGTTGACCAGATAGCCGAATTCCTCAGTCATTCGCTTGGCCTCGACACGAAAAAATAGATGAACTTCAGCAAAGCATACAGGGCGACAAGCAGCGGACTCATTGCGCTGACTACCGTAGCATTGACCACGGTATTCGCGACATCGTGCGCCGATGACGACGCCACGCAACAAGCCCCCAAAATATACTTCGCCTCGGAAGGCTCATTTGAGATATCGCCCGACGACACGCTGGCACTCGAACCGCGCATCATATATGACTACGGATGTTCATACCTGTGGTCGGACGGCGAGGGCAATGTACTCTCTACCGACAGGGAATTGAGCTTCGTGCCACCCGCCATGCGCGACTACTCGCTCATCTTCGAGGTGTCGAACTCTCTCGGCAGCGACGCTTATGGCATCGAAATATCAGTGCAGCGCAAGGCCACAT
>CAVILU010000133.1:1306-4105 GCA_963643535.1 bacterium
CGACAATTTCACGACAAAAAAGAGCTCAGTACTGGCACTCGTGCCCGACTCTTTGCCCGGCGCATTCCGATGGCGCGACGTAGAGTTCAACAACGTAGTAAACTCAGACACAACATTCTGGGCCGGCTTCGCGTTCTGCAACCGCACGACAGTAACGAACACCATAAGCAACTCGGCGATGGGCACGGCATACGCCACAGGCACAACGACCTCGTCCTCATCCGACAAAAGTTACATGGCGGTAAACGCCGAGCAAGGAATGGGCACCATAAAATTTGGCAGGGCATATACGCCCAAGTCACTCGACGTGGCCACAGACAACTTCATATACCTTGCCAGCAAATTTGGATATCGCTCAATAAGCTCGGAGGGAGACACAACCCTCGTGTCGCCCGCAGCGCAAGGGGACTACTACACAGTAGTGATAGAGGGACTCAACGCCGACGGCTCATCAAACGGATTGCGCCAAGAGTACAAACTCATCGACTGCGACTTCAACAACCCCGCAAAATATTACCGTTGCTCAGCATGGGTGACATTGGACCTCACCCCACTCGGCGATGTCTATGGCCTCAAGGTGAGCATCGAGACAAGCAAGAGCGAGTTTCCCGAACTCGTATGCATAGACAACCTAAGGTTGCAAGACTGACAACACAAAACAACAGGATATAGGAGCCCTCCCCAATCATCGCAGTGAAAATAAACAAAACACCGTCGGAGACGTAAAAGGGTGGCATAATAATTCAAAGACAAGTGATAAGCGATTTTTTCAAGCTCTTCAGTTCATTTTTCAAAATAGGCCTCTTCACCTTTGGCGGCGGACTGGCAATGATTCCCTTCATAGAGGAAGAGTTCGTCAACAAAAAGAAATGGATCTCAGCAGATGAGATGCGCGAGCTTGTGCTCCTTGCGCAGACGTTGCCGGGCGTCATAGCAGTGAACGTCAGCATCTTCGTCGGACAGCGCAGGGCAGGCCTTATGGGGTCCATTGCGGCTGTGCTGGGCACTGTATTACCATCGCTTATAACCATCATCCTTATCTTGCTCGCCTTGCGCGGATTTGAGGACAACATATACGTCAACCGTGTGTTTGTCGGCATCAAGGCAGCGGCATCGGCACTCATCTTGGACTCAGTCATACGACTTGGCCGCAAGACGTTGGGGATCGACACGGCGTGCTGGATTGTGGCTGCAATATCATTGCTCATCGTCATACTTGGCTTCTCTGCAGTATGGCCCGTCATCTTTGGCGCAATAGTAGGACTCACCTATTTCTACTGGAGGCAGAACCCCGCAAAGGGCAAGTAAAGATTATCCACATCCAAAGAAACAAGAAAAGATGGTTTACGTACAACTGTTCATAATATTCTTCAAGGTAGGCATACTCGGCTTTGGCGGCGGCTACGCCATCCTTGCACTCATATATCAAGACATACAGACGTTTGGCGTTGTTGACGCTGCGGACTTTGGCAACCTTGTGGGCATGTCTCAGGTGACACCCGGTCCTATCGCCATCAACGCGGCCACATATGTCGGATTCAAGGCTGCGGGATTAGCAGGTTCTCTTATTGCCACTTTTGCTGTCGCATTGCCATCGTTCATATTGTGTCTGAGCGTCTTATTGGTATTGGACAAGTTCAAGGAGAACAAATATGTAGTGTCGCTCTTGTCTGGCATACGCCCGGCTACCGTTGGCCTTATGGCGAGCGCATTCCTCTTTATGGCGCAGACAGCCATTATACCGACATATGACGACGCACTGAGCTTCATTGCGAACCTTGAGAAGACAGACTACATTGCGTTGGCGATATTCGTTGCCACCTTTGGAATAATACTTCTGCGTAAATTCGGCTCTATCACTATCACATTGGGCGGAGGTGTCGTAGGACTCATACTATGCTCAATATTCTCATAAAAAGGTCAAGTCATGGGACTTCTCTCTAAGATTAGGAAAAACTTGTTCCTGGCGGGTGTTGCCATCGCGGCACCCTTAGTGAGCATTGCGGCTAAGCAATATAACGTTCTCGTTCTGTGCGCATACAATCCGGATTCAAACAATCTGGCCAGCACGATAACGTCTATGGAGAAGGCCATGAAGTCGAGTGGAGTGGACGTGAACGTCACTGTCGAGAGCCTTGGCTACGACTACCTCCACGAGTACGCCCAGTGGAAAGGCCGAATGGTGCAGATGCTCAACAAGTATAGAGCACATGACATCCGACCGGACGTAATCCTGACACTCGGACAGGAGGCGATGTCATCTTATTTGAGCCTCGACGTATCACAAACTCCCGACATACCTGTTATTTGCGGTATGTGTAGCCGATATTATGTTGAGCTGCCGAGCGGCAATGTGGACATATCGACATGGTCGCCGGACATCCATGACCTTACCGAGTCGGCAACACTCTACAACATTGTAGGCGCAACTGTATACGATTACGACATACAGCGCAACATCGAACTCATCCACAGGCTATACCCCACAATCACCGACGTCGCATTCCTCAGCGACAACAGCTATGGCGGCATCTGCATGAAATCACTCGTTATGGAGTACGCCAACTATCACAAAGAGGTGAGGTTCAAGTGGCTAGACGGCCGTCACCTGACAATCCAAAGTGCGACGGACTCAATTGCCAACTTGCCAAACGATATGGCCGTGCTGATTGGCACATGGAGATTCGACAAGGAGAGTCGATTCTTCATCACATCGTCGATGTCTATTCTCAAGCAGAATAACACACGCACGCCAGCCTTCACCGTAACTTACACAGGACTCAACGATTGGGCTATAGG
>CAVILU010000133.1:4115-6389 GCA_963643535.1 bacterium
GTGGTAGGCTTCTCGCAAGTCATAGCGTCGCAATGCGACACATTGTCTACCGACGAGCGCAATAGGATTGTGGAAATTATCAACAAGAACTGTAATCTGCTCACCGGCCTTATCAACGGCATCCTCGACATTTCGCGCATTGAGTCCGACAGGGCGAAGTATGAGATTGAAGAGATCGACCTCGTAGAGCATTGCCAATCAGTGCTCAGTTCGGTCGAGATGGCTAACCAAGGACTGCCCATTGAATTTATCTTCGAAACGTCGATGGATAAGTTCTTGTTTACCACTGACCGCCAACGTTTCCAACAAGTAGTCATCAACCTGCTCGGCAATGCGGTTAAATTCACGCAGCAAGGTCACATTATCCTCAACCTCCAGTTAGGCGAGGCTGGCAATGCCGTCATATCCGTAACCGACACCGGCAAGGGCATTCCGCCAGACAAAGCTGAAGAGATATTCGGACGCTTCGTCAAACTCGACGAATATTCCAATGGTACTGGCCTCGGCCTCTCGCTGTGCCGTCTCATCGTCGAGAAGTTCCATGGCAAGATTTGGGTGGACACGACATACAATGCAGGAGCGCGCTTTGTATTCTCTTTGCCACCAATCACCAAAGACGATATCTTATAAGCCGTTAACGAATTTCCCCCAATCGGGAACTGAAGGGGGAAAGTGCGTAAATCCGTCAAAAGCCCCACTTGGCACTACGTATTTAACGCACACTTTAATGCGCAAAACCCATAAAACGCAGTAAAGTCTTAAAGAGAAGCGGTGCACGGCAAAAAGCAAGTTCGTAGTAACTAATCATTTCGGAATAAGGCACTTAACTCTCAAAGACATACCTCAGAAGAGGAATAATAGCCACAAAAAAGAGATAAAAAAACTAAATTGCGTCCGCAGAACACGCATAAATTCCGAAATTGCGAGCGATTAAGGGGCTACTAGTGCCGAGACGCGGCACCTAGAAACAGACCTCTATAAATAAGAAAACAGACACCAAGAAACACATAAAACAGGCTTACAATATTTAAATATGAAAAGGAGAGTCGTAATAACAGGCCTTGGCATCTACTCCTGCCTCGGCAAGACACTTGACGAAGTTCGAGACTCACTATACAACGGCAAGTCCGGCATCATCTTCGACCCCGTCCGCAAGGAGATGGGTTTCCGTTCCGCCCTCACGGCCAACGTACCCGTACCCGACCTCAAGGGTGTTCTGAGCCGCAGCCAGCGCGTCTACATGGCCGACGAGGTTAAGTACGCATACCTCGCAACCCGCGATGCTCTCGCAGACGCTAAGCTCGACCAGGATTACATCGAGGCGCACAACGTAGGTATCCTCTATGGCAACGACAGCAGCGCCGACGCTGTAGTCAAGAGCGTAGACATCATGCGCGACAAGAAGGACACAACCCTCGTAGGCTCCGGTGCCATCTTCCAGTCGATGAACTCTACCGTCACCATGAACCTCTCCTGCCTCTTCAAGCTCAAGGGCATGAACCTCACCGTCTCTGGCGCATGTGCTTCCGGCTCCCATGCTATTGGCCTTGGCTCTTTGCTCATCCGCGAGGGTCTTCAGGATTGCATCGTCTGCGGTGGCGCACAGGAGGTTAACCCATTCTCTATTGGCTCTTTCGACGGCATTTCCGCATTCTCCGCTCGTGAGGACGCACCCGAGAAGGCATCTCGTCCGTTCGATCGCGACCGCGATGGTCTCGTCCCTGGTGGTGGCGCGGCAACCGTCATTATCGAGGACTACGAGAGCGCAGTAAAGCGTGGCGCAACCATTTACGCAGAGGTGCTCGGCTACGGCTTCTCTAGCAACGGTGACCATATCTCTACTCCTAATGTCGACGGTCCCGCACGTTCTCTTATGATGTCCATCCAGCAGGCTGGTATCGACCTCCGCGAGATTGGTTACATCAATGCACACGCCACCTCAACCCACGTTGGCGACCAGAACGAGGCAAAGGCAATCGACCGCGTCATGGGCGACTACAAGCCTTACATCACCTCCACCAAGGGTCAGACTGGCCACGAGATGTGGATGGCAGGCGCCAGCGAGATTGTCTACACAATCCTCATGATGAAGAACAACTTCGTAGCCCCCAACCTCAATTTCGAGAACCCCGACGAGGACTCCGCAAAGTTGAACATCCCCGGCGCGCGCGTAGACAACTACCACTTCGACACCTTCCTCTCCAACTCGTTTGGTTTCGGTGGTACGAACTCCACGCTCGTTGTCCGCGACATCAAATAAGGAAAGAAATAGTG
>CAVILU010000134.1:0-2887 GCA_963643535.1 bacterium
ACTGTGAACTGAGCACTGTGAACTGTGAACTGATAAGTGCCCAAAAACACTGCCAACTGCAAACTACCCAAAACTGTGAACTGAGCACTGTGAACTGTGCACTGATAAGCACTGTGAACTGATAACTGAATTGTTAATTGTTAACTGTTAACTGTTAACTGAAAATGTCTCTCTCCGTCCCCATAGGCAACATAGACCTACTAACCCACGAGCGCAAAACAACCTTCCTCTCCTCGCGCAACGCCCCCGCCAACGCCGAGCAGGAGGTGAAGAAATGGGTCGAGACACTTGACCCCGCCACCGACTGCGTCCTCTGCGGCAACCTGCAACAGATAGAGCGCAAAGCCCTAGCCATGCTCCTCGCGCGCCGAGTCCCCACCGTCCTAGTCCTCGACGAGCCATATCCAGCCCTCTGGCCCACCAACCTTGTCGAGGCCATTGGCGAAGCCCGCCTCCTCGTCATCACCACCACCGACTTCCTCCTCCCGTGGGTCGACCGCTACGGCCAGGCCGAGAGCCGCAACCGCTATATGATCTCCAACGCCTCCAAGATTGTCCTAGCCCACTTACGCCAAGGCGGCCAACTCCACGCCCAGCTAGCCCAGTGCGACAGCCCCATACAGATTCTTACTACTGTGGCGAAGGATAATGGACAGTTAACAGTTAACAATTAACAGTTAACAATTCGCAGATGGATGCGAAATTTGCCCCCAAAATCCCTGTTGTCGGTGTGCAGAAGCCTCTGAAAGTTACGAATTCATAGCGCAGCATCGGATGTAGAGCATCTGGCTACTCTGCTTCAGCCTGGGGATATTCCTGTGTGGTTCTCGTTCGTGGCAATACGTCAAAGAGAGAATGTTAGTGATATACTTAAAGAAGCAATTCTTCTATAAGTTTGATATATAAGCTCTTGTTGACCGATAGGAAAAATTTTAGCAAAAAAAACAGCGAAGGGGATACAACGAAACAAAAAAACACCTACCTTTGCATCGCAATCGGGAAAAACACCGAGAGCAACAAAAGGTTTGGTACCGTAGCACAATTGGATAATGCCTCTGGTTACGGCCCAGAAGATTGGGGGTTCGAATCCCTCCGGTATCACTCCAGCGTCGAAGTCTCTACTTCGACGCTTTTTTTGTGCATATATGCGTGCGCTAAGCGTAGCGGAATCAGAGAAAATCAATCACGAGCGAAGCGGAAAATCAGTGAAAATCAAGAAAAAAGCGTGGCGGAATCAGAGAAATCCCACTCCCAATTTAGTGCAAATCAGTGAAATCAGTGGACGAAAAATCCCACCACCACAAGAGCAAATTGTAATTATGCTCCAAAAACATTATGTTTGCCAAGCATAATAATCCCCAACCCCATGCAGTTCGTAGACAGGACAGACGAGACCGCCAGACTCCGTAAAGCCATCTCCTCGCCAAATCCAACACTCACAATAGTTTACGGTCGACGCCGACTCGGAAAATCGACCCTAATCAAGCGTGTCTTAGGCAAGAGCGACATCTATTTCCTGGCCGACCGTTCCGAAGGATCTCACCAGCGTATGCTCCTCGCCAAGATGGTTGCCCAAGTCTTCCCCGACTTCGACAAGGCACTCTATCCTGACTGGGAATCCCTCTTCCGCGCCATCAACTACCGCGCCGAGGCCCGTTTCTCCCTTTGCATAGACGAGTTCCCATACGTGGCCGAACTCTCGCCCGGGCTGCCCTCCGTCCTCCAAAAACTCATCGACGAGAAGTCCCTGAAGTACAACGTCATCCTCTGCGGCTCGTCGCAAAATATGATGTACGGCCTTTTCCTCGACTCCACGGCCCCTCTTTACGGCCGCGCCGACTCCATTATCCGCCTCTCCCAAATCCGCCCTCCATACGTTGCCGAGGCCCTATGCCTCGACCCGCAGACGGCCATCGAGGAGTATGCCGTGTGGGGCGGTGTGCCGCGCTATTGGGAGCTCCGCGAGACGTGCGCCGACCTCTCCGACGCCCTTTGGCAAAACGTGTTTTCTTCAAATGGAGTGCTCTACGAGGAGCCCGTGAAACTTTTCCAGGACGACGTAAAGGACATAGTCAAAACCGCCACCCTGATGTCCTATATCGGCGCCGGAGCCAGCCGCCTGTCGGAGATTGCCGCACGATGCGCTGAGCCCGCCACGAATCTCTCGCGCCCGTTGCGCAAGCTCATCGACCTTGGCTTCTTGGAACGTGAAGTGCCATTCGGTAGTGATGAGAAGAACGCTAAGAAGAGCCTCTACAAGATAGCCGCCCCCTTCATGGATTTCTACTATCAGTTCGTGGTGCCCAACCGCTCCTTCATCGAGCTCGGCCGCCGCAGACCCATCGAGCAGGCCCTCTCCGTGCGTTTCCCCGCCTTTGTCGGCCGCTGGTGGGAGTCCCTCTGCCGCGATGCCGTCACGGGCAACGAGTTCCGCGGCAATTGTTTCGCCCGAGCCTCCCGTTGGTGGGGTTCCGTGCTCAACGCCGAAGGCAAACCCGAGGCAATAGAGCTAGACGTGGTAGCCGAGTCCATAGATAAGCGAACCCTCCTTGTCGGCGAATGCAAATGGACAGCACCCGAGGATGCCGCCCGTCTGGCAGCCGACCTCCGTCGCAAAGCCGCTCTACTCCCCGCCGCAAAAGACCATGAGGTCCTCCCCATCCTCTTCCTCCGCACGGCCCCCGCGGTCCCCGCCCAAGACTGCCTGACCCTCCTCCCCGCCGATGTCCTCCGACTACTAGGCAATTGACAATCAAAAGGTAATTGTCAATTGTTAATTGTCAATTGTCAATTGCCCCCCCCCTCGCAGCGCAGCAAATAGCGATTAAATATTATTAACAATCCGGCGAGGGCATTTGTTAAAATAATCGGTAAATTTGTTTTGCTG
>CAVILU010000134.1:2897-6359 GCA_963643535.1 bacterium
ATTGTCAATTGTCAATTGCCCCCCCCCATTCCGTGCAAATCAGTGAAATCAGTGGACAAAAAACACAATAAACCACCGCACCCCGCCCAACATAAAATAACTATAACTATCTTTACACTAAACCCCGAAAAACGCCCCTAACTATAACTATAATTGAACTTAAAAATGGACCAGAGATACGCCCCACAGCAGGACCTCTTCTGCTTCTCGGCCCCCGAGATTGTCCACCTCCTCGGCGCGCGTTTCCGCGACTACCGCATGCGAGTCAAGAAGACCCAGCGCGAAGTGGCGGACTTCACGGGCCTCACCGTCACCACCATCCATAAGTTCGAATCCGGCTCCGCCTGCAACATCTCCCTCGGCACCTTCATCCTCCTCCTCAAAGCCATAGGCATGGTCAATCGCCTCGATGACCTCCTGCCCGACCTCCCCGTCTCGCCATACATGCTCCGCAAGGATGACAAAGTCATGCAGCGCGTGCGGCACAAGAAGGAGTAGGGGAGCATTATAGGTACCCGGAAAAACTAGTCTCCAACTCCCCGGAATTTTATGAAAGCAAACGTTATCGTAAGCCTATACGGGCGTGAAGTGGGTCGCCTCCTGTGGGATGCGCATAAGGGCAACATGTATTTCCTCTTTAGCGAGGAGTATAAGGCGAATGGTCTTAATATAGCTCCACTCGTGGCTCCTTTGGATGGCATTGCCGCCAGCCTGCCTATTTGGGGCGAGCGAGACAAATATCAGAATCTCCCGCCTTTCCTGGCTGACTCGTTGCCCGATTCATGGGGCAGCCAACTCTTCGACGTGTGGCGAGCGCAGCAGAAGATTCCTAGGTCCGCCGTGACGCCGCTCGAAAAGCTGTCATTCATTGGCCGTCGTGGCATGGGGGCATTGGAGAAGGCAACATTCACCTCTTAGCCACAATAGACGGCCACCTGCGCAAATACGTCATCCGCCCCTCTCATCCCGCCTACGCCGACATTCTCAACGCTGGCATAGCCAACTACCCCGACTCGGATGTATTGCGGCTTGTACGGAAGCTTATTCTTAAGGTGGGGTAGGGGAACAAAAAGTTTTCCCGAGACCAGCGAGGGGAACGCCAATCTCGGGAAAAGTAAAAATTCAGCATGTTGCGCGCGTCGCCAATTCGGGCGGCGCATAGGCAAAAATAGAGGGTGGGATATCTACTCGTATCCCCACTTCGGGTCCGGCCCGTATTGGTTGTCCGGATCGCCCTCCTCGGAGCACAACTCCCACAACACATAGTAGCAGTAGAGCGGCACCAACAGGAATAAAGATTTCCAGCCAGACTCGTCGTAATCGTGGAAACGCTTAGCCGCCTGGGCGCATAGGAACCATTGCAGGGCAAGGTAGATAAATAGCCCGACGATGCCGAAATCGACAGAACGTTCCATAATGCCGAGGTCGACAAAGGTTATGACGTAGTACGCCAAGACGGAGAAAATGAACTCCTTCCTCCTGATTCGCCCCGTGAACGAGAACGGGTGGGCGAACATCTTCTGCTTCAGGCGCTGAGGCTGAGCCCGGGGCATCGTCCAATCCTTAGCCTCAGTCTCGTCGCTCGTTGGCTTGGTCTCTGCCACCTGTTGGCTTTGGCTTGCTTGAATCTCTTCCATAGTGGTTTGTTGTTTTTGGGGATGAGTGGGTGAAATTGATTTATTTACTTGGGGCTTGCTCCATATTCGTTCTCGAACTCATCGCCTTTCTTTGCCATGAGAAAGATATCGAATACTATGTTGAGGATTGGGATGAGTTGCAACAACCCAATCCACCCGCTGAGCCCTATGTCGTGAAGGCGTTTCCAGACTTGGAAAAGCATAACCACAGAGGTTGCGCATATGATGGCATTTAAAATAGCAGGCGGTTGACTCCCGAGAGAGATGTATATCGCGTTTGTGAAACCTTCGATAGCGCCAAGTACAAAGATAACCGCGTAGCTGATGATGAACTCTTTCCTTCTGATTCTGCCACTAAAGGAGAAAACATTGCGGAACATCTTTTTCTCCTGCACCTGAGGGTTAATAGGCTTAAAATCAAAATTATCAGAAGTGGCCTCCTCTCCGCCAGGATCTTTTCTGGCTTCGTCCCCGTTCGCAAGGCAAGCCTTTCCTGCTTCTGCTTTCATTCTAGTGTCTTGAGGTTTGTATTTGGTTTTAATGAGTTTACTTGGTTTCCGAAACGGCAGCCTGGTGAGGCCCGCTAGTATCCTTTCGCAAAAATGTGTAAAAAACAGGTGATATCCAATTTGTTTGAGGATTTTTCCCCATCCGATACGGTGGAGGCCGTTAGCCGCATAGTGAAATAATATCTGTAATTGCCCTGTGGCGCAGGCGTCATTCAGACTAAAGTCCGGCCTCCGAACCCTGTGGATGATGCCGTCGACGGCTCTGCTGACCAAGAGGCTGTAGTTCGGTGCAATGACTATCGCATCCACCTTCAGAGTGTCGTGATTATTACTTTTGTTACTATGGGGGGGATGTTGGTCGAGCTACAAAAACACTCACTGCATCTCCCAAAGCAACTCCTGCAAGTCAATAGCAAAGTTGAGATTGGCTCCCGAGTCATCTCGCCCGGCGGAAGTGATGCCAATCACCTCGCCATACTCGTTAATCAGTGCGCCACCACTGCTTCCGTGGTCGATAGGTGCGCTAATCTGAATGGCGT
The DNA here is from genome assembly GCA_963643535.1 of bacterium. Classification (GTDB taxonomy): domain Bacteria; phylum Bacteroidota; class Bacteroidia; order Bacteroidales; family Marinilabiliaceae; genus W3P20-009. The sequence continues at coordinate 5,583 of CAVILU010000134.1, forward strand.
ACTTACTCTCCGTTCGGAGTTGTGAGATCATACCATCCGAGAGAGTATTCTCGTAGCCGCGAGGCGAACCGATGGTGAAGATATGGTCGCCGACCTTAATTGTGCGGTCCGACGTGGGAATATATCTGAAACTCTTTCCTCCACCGTCAACACTGAACAAGATAACATCTTTGTCTGCATCCGAGTATATAATCTCCTTTACGGAATACTTCCTTCCGTCTGATGTCTTAATCCGTGCGTGTGACTGATATGTGCCCTCAAAAACGTGGTAGTTGCTGAACGCCAAACCAGCTGAGGAAATGAAGAAACCAGAACCTTGGTAAGAGTTGTATCCGTCGTCAGTAAATACCATAAAGACGGCGGGATTATATCTCTCGAAAATCTCAGAACCCGTCATCTTTTGCCCGTTAGACGTTGTCTGCTTTCCTATTTGCGGACGGCGAGAACTAGCTACTGTAGTTGGCTTAGTTTCGACCCCCGCAGCCTTAATCTCCTCCTGTGCGGCCGCAATCTGCTGAGGCGACGCATTTCGGGGGCGGCGAGTTGTACTTTGTCTCCCTCCGCCCCTGCTGGGTGTCGTGCGTTGCTGACTTGTTGCCTCGCCATTATGCGCATTACCACGACGAGTAGTACTCTCGCAAGATGTTGCGCAGAGGGCGACGAGGGTCAAAAGGATTAGTATTTGCGCACGCATATTGGAGTTATTTTATATTGTACTTGGGCATAATGTGGATAACGAAACGTTTGTTGTTATCGTTAATCGGGTCTCGATAATCG
>CAVILU010000135.1:0-6349 GCA_963643535.1 bacterium
CGCTCGACGGTGTGAGCCATGTAACAGCCGAAGAGGCATCGCAACCGGCCGAGGTAGACACAGAGGACATGGTCAAAGCTATTGCAGAAGCTCAAGAGGAAGGCAATGCGGACCAGCAGGAAGATGCAGCCCCGGCATTCAACGTCCACACGGCCGAGGAACTCAAGGAGATGACAGACGAACAGATTCTGGACTACCTCAAAGAGATTGCCCAGACTCGCCCAGCAAGGCCCGCACGCGAAGCCATCGCGGCCATCAAAGCCGAGATTGACACACGCCACCCGGCAGAGGCTCAGGCCACTCCCGATGGCGAGCAGCAAACGGAGGAAACAGCCGAAGGCGAGAAACAGGCTGAGCCCGAGCCCGCAAAAGTCGTAGCAGAGCAGAGCGCGACAGAAAAGGAAATTCGCTCACTCCTCGAAGTATTCGAGGCTGCCGTAGCGGCCGAGAAGGAAGAGGCGCGCAAAGCGATGGAGGCAAACGCAAAGGAGAAGCACTTGCTCATTGAGCAACTCCAGCAGGTTGTAAAGAGCCTTGAAAACAGCGATGCCTCGTCTTTGCTCCGCACGGTACGCGACATCGTTACAAAGTGGAAGAACATTGGTCACATACCTTCGAGCCAGAGAAGTTTGAACAAGGACTTCAAGGCTCTCACCGATGAATTCTTCAGCAAACTGAATATAGAGCGCGAGCTCCGTGAACTCGACCACAAACGCAACCTGATTGAGAAGCAGAAGCTTTGTGAACAGGCCGAGGCTCTCGATTCAGAGACTTCCATCCGCAAGGCATACAACCAAGTCCAGAAGCTTAGGGACGCATGGAAGGCTGTAGGTCCAGTAGCACGCGAGGAGAGTGATAAGATTTGGGCTCGTTTCAGCGAAGCTGCCAACAATATCACCAAGAAATTCCGCAAGCTTGTTGCCGAGGAGCGCGACAAAGAGAAGGAGAACTACGAAAAGAAACTCGCCATCTGTGAGGAGGTTGAGGCTTTCGTAGGAGTCGAGAGAAGCAGCCGAAAGGACTTCGAGGCTCTCGCAGACAAAGCGCAGGAGTTCGTCACCAAATGGAAGTCTATCGGCTTCGCTCCGAAGGCTGTCAATGACGAGATTTACGCACGTTTCCGCAAGTCCATTGACCAACTTTATGCTCTAAGGAAGAGTTTCTACAAGGGACAGGACGAGACGTACGCAAGCAACTATAAACTCAAGGAGGCTCTTTGCGAAAAAGCCGAGGCTGTAATGAACAGCAGCGATTGGCGCAAAACATCCGATTACCTCATTGAGCTACAGCGAGAGTGGAAGGAGATTGGCCCCGTGGCACATCGCCAATCAGAACTCATCTGGCGTCGTTTCCGCAATGCGTGCGATACGTTCTTCAACAACAGGCAGAGCCAAAAAGATGGCGAGACGGCCGAAATGACTGAGAACTTGCACAAGAAAGAGCAAGTTATTGCCGACCTCGAAGCTTATCAGACTCCCGAGAGTGACGAGCAGCACCTCAGCGACCTCAAGGGCTTCCTGCAACGTTGGAATGCCATCGGCATGGTGCCAAGCAAGGACTTCAACGCAATCGGCAAGAAGTTCTCTGAGTTAGTCAACAAGCACTACGACAAGCTCAATATAGACAAAGCCGACGCCGAGGTGGAACGTTACCGTGGCAAGGTTGAGGCTATGGCTGCCGAGGGTGGTGACAAGATTCAGAAAGAGAGGATTCATCTCCAGTCCCAGATCAGGCAGGCAGAGCAGGCCGCAGAGACTCTTGAGAACAACATAAACTTCTTCTCTAAGTCTAAGAACGCCGAGAAACTCGTCAATGAGTACAAGAGCAAGATTGCCAAGGCTAAGGCCGAAGTCGCTCAGCTGAACAAAAAGCTGGCTGTGCTTAATGAGGTCGCAAGGCGATAATCTCTCAGGCTTTCCTGTAGGATAAAACTACAAGCCGCTCCGTCAGCAACAAAAGAGAAAGCTGACGGAGCGGATTTTTATTTTTGGAGATGAAAGAACTTGATATCTTGTCGGCAGAAACCGACAGTGAGCTAAATCTCGACTTTGCAGATGCAGGAATCCACGCTGGCTTCCCCAGCCCGGCACAAGATTACATCGAGACTGGCCTAGACTTGAACAAAGCACTTATTCGCCATAAAGCCAGCACCTTTTATGGTCGCGTGGTTGGAGACTCAATGCGGGATGCCGGAATTGACGAGGGAGACATTATTGTTATAGACAAATCGCTTGACGCAAGGGAAGGAGACTTAGTTGTTTGCTTTGTCGATGGCGAGTTTGCCATTAAATACCTGCGGATTGAGAACGGCAAGCTTATGCTTTATCCTGCTAACGACAAATATGCGCCTATCGAAATCACGAATGCTGACGATTTTAGGGTATGGGGCGTAGTCACGTATACCATAAAGAAACGGAATAAGCGAGTTTGAACGACACGATTACGTAACAGCACAAAAAAAGAGGCCCGAAAGCCTCTTTCTATATTTTGTATATGATGCCGCTTACGACTCACTTAAAGACCTCTGACTAACCGACAGATTTACCGAGATTGAGCAACTTGGGCGTGATGCTGAGACCAGACTTCTTGATGTTGCGCTCAGAGACCTCAAAACCGAGTTTGTTACCTGCAATTTTGCAGAATGATATCGAAGCGCCGTTCGAACACTGACCCTTCTCACCACTCACGAGGAGCGTTGGCTTATTATAAAGAGACGAATAGTAAGAACCAAGCTGCGATGCCTTGTTGCTTGATACGTAAACTATGCTCACGCCATCGAGATCCTTGGCAGAGTTCACCTCACGAATTTCAATAGCCCTACTGCCGACACGCTTGTTGGACGCGATGCTGCGGAGTTCTGATGCGACCTCTGAGTCACCAACCACGGCAACCACAAAGTCCTTGTTTGCGTCAGCCTCGGGCCAACCCACATTCTTTGCAAACTGAAAAAGGTAGAGTGCTTGCATCTTTGCAACTTGAGCATTGGCCATTACGCCAACGAAGAAAATCACGAGAAAAATAGGTAGTGACTTTGACCAACTCGTTTTCATTTCTGTTCTTGTATATTGTTGTTTTTCTATTGGAGACGGCCCAAAAGTAGATATTATCATCAACATAGACACATAAAAAACGCCCAAAGCAGTTAAATTAAGTTATAAACGAAACCTTTTCACTGACAGCACGTTACAAAAGTCGGAGAAAATTGGAGATAATCAATAATGCAACACTTAGCGCATATATGTAAACAGGGCAAACAGGAGACACGACACCGCCAAAAATGAAACATAATTATGAATAAAAGCACCTGTACTGCATAAAAACAAGTCACACATATCGTGCAAAATCACTATATTTGGGATGAAAAAAGTTCATTTAGCAACAGAAACAGATGAAGACACCCAAAACAAACGTTGCACGCATCCTAGACAAGGAGAAAGTACATTATGAGATTAAGGCATACGACTTCGACCCGGATGACCTTAACGCCACCCATGCGGCGGAGCAATTTGGACTGGAATATGGCCGAGTCTTCAAGACTCTTGTACTGCGTGGCGACAAGAGCGGTCTCTTTGTGTGCGTAGTGCCGAGCGACAAGACCGTGGACCTCAAGAAAGCCGCCAAGGCATCGGGCAACAAATCGGCTGAGATGCTCCACGTAAAAGACCTACTCGAGAACACAGGCTACATAAGAGGCGGCTGCTCGCCCATCGGAATGAAGAAGCATTACCCGACGTATATAGACCAGTCAGTAAACAATTGGGAAAGCATAACAGTGAGTGCCGGCCAGCGCGGAGTCATGGTGCTTGTATCCCCGGAAGACATTATAAGGGTGGCGAGAATGACCACAGCGGACATAACTAAGGAGGAAGCTTCTGACGAACAGTAGCCCAAATGGCAAAAGAGGGGAACGATAATATACTAAAGATAGAAGAGGGCACAGAAGTCATCACTATTGGCCAGTTCTGCGGAAACGAAGGGCTGGCAAGCGTTTCTTTGCCCGCCAGCTTGCACAAAATCGAAGATTACGCCTTTGCCAATTGTAGAAATCTCACCACGATAGATTTACCAGATGGACTGAAAGAGATTGGTGAGTTCGCATTTATGGGGTGTGAACGACTCGCAAATATCTCAATACCGGACACAGTAAAAACAATCGGGAAAGGAGCCTTTGCCGATTGCACTGCTCTTCAGACTATTGAATTTCCGAAGTCTTATAAAGAGTTGTCACCAGAAATGGTCAAAGGATGCCATATCTTAAAAGAAATCAGGCTTGGCGATTCCTTTGCTACCAAAGACGGCTGCATTATTGACTCGGCGACAGGCGGACTTGTGCTCGTTCTTCCATATGCCGTAGTTGGCAAAACTCTATGTCTGCCTCACTCTATCTCAATAATCAATCCTGCGGCATTATCTCTTTGCAAAAATGTTGAAAAGATAGCCATACCCAAAGAATTGGACGAGATTGACGGCTCAACATTTGCGGGATTAGACAACCTGAAAGAGATTGAGATCGAAGTAGGCAGCAAATTGCAATTCGCAGACGGACTTCTAACAAAAAACGGGGTTGTCTTGTTCCACATTCCTCATTCGGGGCAAAAGGAATTGCATATACCTGCACGCATAAAAGGAATCGGGAACTCGGCTTTTACTCATTGCGACGGATTGGAAAGCATAGTCGTAGAACGTAGTGAGGCTGGGACTGTTTTTGAGATAATGGACTCCGCGTTTCGCGAATGCAACAACCTAAAAAAGATAAAGGTATGCGGACCCGCAAAAATCGGGAACCAAGCTTTCCTGGATTGCGAAAATCTCGAGGACGCAGATTTCGCAGAAGTAGTGTCAATTGGCGATTTGGCTTTTGCTCATTGCACAAAACTGCGGAATGCCCCTCTCAGCGATGCAACGACACACATTGGTGAGGATGCATTTGCAGATTGCGTTGCATTAAAAAAAATATCCATACCCACTGAAACAAAAGAGATAAGCCCAGGCACATTTGCCGACTGCACAAGCCTTGAGGAAGTCGACTTCCACGATGATATTGAGGTTATTGGAAATCAAGCGTTCTTAGGGTGCGCAAAACTTAAAAATATTGACCTTCCACAAAACCTAAAGGAGATTGGCTATGGCGCATTCGCATGGTGCGGATTGCAATCCGTGGCCATACCTCGAAAAGTAGAGCGCATTGACGACTTCGCATTCGCAATGTGCAAAAACATCGAGGCAGCCACAATGCCATCCTCATTCTTTGACCGCACAAGTCAAATATTCGCGGGAGACAACAAATTACAGATGATGGGTTCAAACGACGAAGTAAAATGAACATCGAGCTCACATTTCTCGGGACGGGCACATCCACCGGTGTACCTGTCTTAGGATGCCACTGCGCCACATGCAGTTCCAACGATCCCAAAGACAAGCGACTGCGCTCCTCAGCCCTCATAAACATAGAAAACGGACCAACGATATTAATTGACGCAGGCCCCGACTTTCGCCAGCAAATTTTGCGTTGCGGGGCCGAGACGATAGATGCCATCCTATTGACCCACGAACACTACGACCACGTCGGTGGACTCGATGACGTACGAGGACTAAACTACACCACAGGACACGGTGTAAACCTTTTCGCGCAACCAAATGTCATAGAGGCAGTGAAACGAAATCTTCACTATGCGTTCGCCGCCACCCCATACCCCGGCTCCCCCGTAATATACCTTAATGAGATAACAACGGACAAATTCACCGCTGCCGGGATTGAGATTACCACACTTCCTGTAATCCACGGCCGCCTACCCATCATAGGATTTCGCATTGGCCCATTGGCATATATAACAGACGCAAGCCAAGTGCCAGAAGAGACTATAGCCAAAGCGCAAGGCGTAGACACACTTGTAATCAATGCACTCGGCCCTTTCACTCATCCATCACATATGTCCCTAAGCCAAGCTATTGACGTAGCTACACGCATCGGAGCCAACCACACATACCTCACACACATAAGTCATAAAATGCCGCCAATGGCAGATGTAGAAGCGACACTGCCGCCCAACATGCGGCTCGGATATGACGGGCTAAAAACGCACATCGAGGGGTAAGTTTCGTAATAAAATTTGGCTACATTTGCAGTTGAAGACACTTCATATTTCTCCATTCAAACACATCACAAAATGAAGAAACGTGTTCTATACGTCGTCAACCCTCGCTCAGGAGTCGGACGGAAAAAGATAATTGAAAAAGAGATCAAAGAGCGCACCGATACCAACGAGATTGACTTTCGTATTGTCCACACAACGCACCGCGGCCATGCGACAGAGATTGCACGCACATACCGCGACGAAATGGACATAAT
>CAVILU010000136.1:0-3999 GCA_963643535.1 bacterium
GAGGTTGACGTAGCCTACATCGACGATCCTAACGCAGGCACTCGCACCGCCTACGTCACGGTTAAGCTCACTGGTCCTCGTGCCGACTTCTACAAGCTCGACAACTATGAACTTACCGCTAAGGTTGAGGTTACCCCGATTGCTGTAACCCTTGCTGGTGACATTGTCGTAGACAGCCGTCAGGAGAATGGCTCTCACGATATCGACAGCAACCTCATCCACCTCCCAGGCCTCGATGGAGTCCTCACTCCCGACCTCGGTGAGGTAGAGGCAGTCGTAACCTCCGCTAAGCTTGACAATGCCAAGGCTGGCGACCGCACTGTGACAATCGACATTGCCCTCACGGGTGATAAGGCTGGCAACTACATCCTTGTAGGTGTACCTATCGATGTTGATGTTCACATCAAGGTCAACGACCATATGAGGCAGCCTCTCATCCCGAAGTACTACTCTCTCGAGGGTCGCTACATCGGCGAGGGCGAGGACTTCAAGCCCAGCTTCCCCGGCTTCTACATCAAGGTCACTGGCCGTCATGCCGAGAGAGTTCTCATTCACTAGGATTGTCAAGGCTGAAACATATTAGACCATGAAACTAACGACATACGCACTCATCCTCATTGGTACCATGTCAACCCTTTGCGCTTCGGCGCAAAGGTTGCGCGGTACGGGTATGGGCAAACCAGCCCAGGAAATGGACTACGGCATTGGTCAGAACCTCACGAATATGGACGCTTTCACGTTCACTCTCGGGGCCTGGTCGTCAGTAGGCTCGAACAAGGAGCTCCGCCCTCTGCTCAGCTATAGTAACGAGTGGGGGCACTACACACAATACAAGCTCGGCGAGTTCGGCTATATGGGTGGTGCCTATTACACGCACTATCTCGGCGACGAGAGGTTCCACTTCGATGCCGGTGTCCGTGCACAAGTCTCGACAGACAATAAGCGAATTATGGTCAACGAGGCTTTCGTGAAATTCAGCTTCCTGATGGGGCAGATCCGCATCGGTCTTGAGGAGTATACTCCCCTTGAGACTAATACAGACCTCTCTATTGGTACCTATCTCATGAGCAACAACGCCCACGCCGTTCCTCGTATCTGGCTCGGTATTATGGACTATTGGGCTCCCCTTACGCTTCTCAGCGCGCGTGGCTTCAATGCCCCCAATGCTTTCGACTTGCGTTTCGGTTTCTCTTTCGGCCGTATGGATGACGAGGGCGATGAGACGGTTACCGATGACATTATGCTCCACGAGAAGTTCTTCTATGTGCGTTGTGCGCAGTGGTTCGTGAAGCCTTACATTGGTATGTACCATAGTGCTCTCATGGGTGGTATCACTCCTGAGGGTTACCGCATTCCCCGAAATGTTGGCAAGACGATCTTTGGCAAGAAGGGTACCGCTGACGTCTATTATGACTCTGAGTTCCAGATTGAGCAGGTTACCCCTGTCGGTGCTAACCAAGGTATGTGGGACTTCGGTTTTGACTTCGAGACCCCATGGGGTGAGGGTAAGCTCTATTACCAGCGTCCCCATGCCGATGGCCAGAGCCGTGCGCTCTTCGGCAAGAAAGCTAAGGACTTCACTATCGGTCTTAACTTCCTTGTAGATAACTTCCCCCATATTAGTGAGGTGAACCTAGAGTTCATGTCCACCAAGTGGCAGGGCGGCAATACTTTGAATCTCCCTGTTATTCCTAATCAGGACGGCGGATATTCATATATCTACACCGACCTCCTCACGGACGAGGATGTAGGTCAAGTAAAGGCTGATGAGCTTCGTGAAGAGGATATGGCAGCTTGGGAGGCCGAGCACGGCATAATTAACACCAAGAACGACCTCGTAAACTTCCTTAAGGATACTTACAACGACGGTAAGGATTTCGGTGGCCGAGTTCAGTATCTCGACAACAAGCTCTACCGCCAAGGTTGGACACGCCGAGGCCTCTCAATGGGTAATCCGCTTATGCACACCCGCCGCACCGTAGGTACATATTCCGATGGTAATATGCAGCTCTTTGCCGCATTCCCCAATACGCGAATTACCGCCTTCAACATCGGTCTCAAGGGCAACATTCTTCCCAAGAAACTCGATTATGTACTCCGCTGCACAACGAGTTTCAACTACGGTAACTACAACGAGCAGTATGTAGCCCCAGACTCCTCTGGTCTCTCATCGAGCACCCGCATTGAGCGTTATCTCTTTGAGCATTCACGAGTTGAGGTCTATACAAAGATTGGCGCAACCTACAATCTTATGCCCGGCATCGTCCTCAATGGCAACATTGCCTTCGACCTCGGCGACCTCTACAAGAATTTCTCTCTCCGCATTGGTGGCACTTATACCTTCAATCGTAACCACGTAGAGAGGTTCACAGAGAAGCAGCGTCCGCAGAGTCGCCATAAGTTCGCCCGTAAGAAGGTCATCTCCTCGAGGCGCGGCCTCTCAACTTTCCGCCGCGGCCGTTAATTGCACGTTACCGGCGCAATCGAAAAGTTCGGTAACTGTACATTATTTTATAAAAAACGCCTGCACAGCTTTTTATCAGTTGTGCGGGCGTTCTTTGTTATCATTTTTGCTTTTTCCCCCTTAAAACTCAGGAGGACATGTAATAACCACGACATCACCAGTAAAGGGGTGGATAAACTCAATGCGGTCGGCATGTAGCATTAGGCGTTTGCCGAGATGGCCGTAGAGGTTGTCGCCCACGATTGGGCAACCTAATCCCAATGGGCTTGCTGCGTGGACTCGCAATTGGTGCGTGCGGCCTGTCTGAGGGTAGAAATAGGTGCGAGTTTGAGTTTTGCCATCGGTTGTCTCGCTGCTGATTACCTCGTAGAGCGTCACGGCCTTTTTCCCTCGCACGAAATCTATCATTTGGCGGGGACGGTCGTCGGGATTGGGGATTATGGGCAGATTTATCTCGCCACTCTTTTGCTTGGGCTCGCCTTCTAGGATGGCAACGTAGCGTTTCTTGGCCATGCGGCTCTCGAAGAGGGATTGCATATGCTTGTGCGCATCCTTAGTCTTGGCGAAGAGTACTATGCCGCTGGTTGGCTGGTCGAGGCGATGAACGTAGCCGGGGCCTGTGATATTGGGATATTTTGCTTTTACTCGACTATCTAAAGAGTCAACTTTGGGGTTTGCGGACACTGTTATGAGTCCTGAAGGCTTGTTTGCGGCGATAATCCAATCGTCCTCGTATATTATCTCAAGTTTGTCGGAAACGGCCGCAGAAAGCTCCTCTTGAAGAAAATCGTCCGACGATGGCGCATAGACTGAGTTCTCCAACATCCGACGGAGAATCGGGTGGCACTTCTGTTGGCATGCAGGGTAGAACTGCCCATCAATGCGGATCTCTCCGCGAGGCGATGCGCCAACCCAAAACTCGGCCATAGAGACAGGCTCAAGCCCATTGGCAAACGCGTAATTTAGCAACTTAGGCGCACAGCAATCTCCTGTACCAGAAGGCGGCACGGTATGTGTATCTCTCAAAAAAATATCATGCACGCTGACTACAGACCCATCTGCGCAATGCAGCCTCATCCGGCTAAATAGCCACCGCTGCAGGATATTCGACCGTCGCACACGTTCTGCTTTAAGGTCAGAGATCTCTTTCGTGAGTTTCGCCAACTCCTCTTCGCACGTCTTGATCTGCTCATTCCACCATTTTTGCTTCCTCTTCAATTCTGCCTTCTCGTGCGCACTCTGGCGGTCAAAGTAATCTGCCAATTCCGGGCTCTCTATGCGACCTTGACGACGCTCTTTGCGGTGGGTTTCGAGTTGCTGCTTGAGGTGCGCAATATCTTGTTCAGCATCGTTTTTTACGGCAGAATGATTTCTTTGGGCTTCCTCATAATCCTTTGAACTCTTAATCTCTGATATCCGCTTGTTTATCTGCGAAATCTCATTCTCCTCCGTCTTGAAAACGCCATCGGGACGCTCATAATCCAGCACAGGCGGCACAAACCATTCATGCGTGAGCGACCCGCCGAGAGTCCCGC
>CAVILU010000136.1:4128-6235 GCA_963643535.1 bacterium
CTGAATGCAGCTAAGAAGCCCGTATCGCCGTGTGTGTCGCGGCACACCAGCACTCCCAGCATTTTTCCGCGGTCCAGTTCCTCTGCCCATTCACTATGCTCCCCCTCGATATATTTACGCACGTCAGCCGCCGCCTCCTCGCATTCGGGAGATGGACGGTATGCAAAGGGGTTTGTGAAATGCGAGCTCAGTGTTTTTGTCGTGAAGATCTTGGGGTGGAATATGGTGGTTTGTGTGGACATCGTATGTCTGAAAATTTGATATTGCTAACTTATGTCTTTCGGGGTCTGACATTCAAGGCCGTTTGCCCTGAATTCGGTAATATGTGAGTCGATTATTCGGTAATATGTGAGGATGTTATTCGGTAATTTGTGAGCAAGGATGGCTTTTCGAGGTCGAGGAGGAATTGCTTAACGTTCAGTCCGCCGGCGTAGCCCGTCAGTTTGCCGTTCGAGCCTATCACACGGTGGCAGGGTGCGATAACGGATATCGGGTTTGCTCCGTTGGCTGAGGCTATGGCTCTTATGGCTTTGGGGATGCCGAGGCGACGACTTTGCTCCGCATATGTAATTGTCTCGCCATAGGGTATCGAGAGGAGCGATTGCCACACGCGTTTTTGGAAGTCTGTGCCTATGAAACGAATTGGTAGGTCAAATTGCCGCCTTTGGCCGGCGAAGTATTCATCGAGTTGATGCATTGTCTCTGTGGCCAGAGGCGAGATGCCTTCTGTCAATTGTGTGCCGATGGCTTTTTCGATGCGCTGTATCTTGCGAAGAATCTGGACGTTGTCCCAATCACAGAGGATGAGGTCGCCGCCGTAGGTCGCTATTCGCATTGCTCCGCAGGGGGTGCTGTATGCCGAGGTTTGAATTTCCATTAGCTGCTTTCATTTTGACCCTTGTACGGCAAAAATACCGATTTATTTACGACCACTGTTTTACTTCAATTCGCTATTATGCTTATCTTTGTTATATCTCATAATATTCACACCCTTAGATATTCGGTAATAAGATGAAAACGAGAATGTTGACCCTGGCTATGTGCTCCGCAGCCTTCATTGGGGCGATAGCGCAGGATGTGCGAAAGCAAACAACCATGCTCTTTATTGGTGATATGATGCAGCACACGGGCCAAATAACAGCGGCCTACGACACCGCCACGAATAGCTACAATTATTCCGACTGCTTCACTCACATCAAGCCCATAGTTCAGAAAACGGACGTGAGCATTTGCAACTACGAGGTCACGATGGGCGGCAAGCCATACAAAGGCTACCCCTGTTTCAGTGCGCCGGACGAGTACGCCGATGAAATTCACAACCTCGGTTTTGACGTTTTCCTGACAGCCAACAACCATTGCCTGGACAAAGGTCAGAGTGGCCTTGAGCGCACAATCTCCGAGCTCCAAAAACGCGAGATAACTCAGCTCGGCACGTATGTTGATTCTCTCGACAGGGTGAACCGTTATCCTGTAATCGTAACATCCAATGGCATCCGCATTGCCCTCCTAAACTATACGTATGGCACAAACGGCCTTACGCCCAAGGGCGGCAATATTGTCAACTATATCGACAAGCCTAAGATTCTCAAAGATATAGCCGACGCAATGAAGATGGAGCCTGACTTCATTATCGCAAATATCCATTGGGGTATTGAATATCAGATGGAGGAGAATGAGGAGCAGCGTTCTCTGGGCCGCTGGCTTATAGATCACGGAGTTGACCACGTGATTGGTGGGCATCCGCATGTCGTACAGCCTATTGATATCTACGTTACGCCAGACAGCCTCAAACACCTCATTGTATATTCGATGGGCAACGTAATCTCCAATATGTCGAAATACGGCACGGACGGTGGCATTATGGTAGGCCTGACGCTGGATAACTACGCATATAACGCCACGGCCGAAGGGGCTTGGTACACCATATTCCATGTCGGCCGCCCCGTAAACACCAAACTCAAAAACTACGTCGTCTACCCTGTCGGCACTCCCGAATCGGATCTTCCCGTGACCGAAAAGACACGCCTCGATAACTACGCCGGCCTTGTCCGCAAAGTTATGGAGAAAGGCGATATGATTACCGAAAGGAGTTGCACCGAGTGGTAAC
>CAVILU010000137.1:0-6212 GCA_963643535.1 bacterium
ATTGAATACAGTTAGCAGTTAACAGTTAACAGTTAACAGTTGTAGTATGCTTGAGTAAGTGAGAAGAGCGCGTTGGGGGGTAACGCAAATTGTTAATTGTTATTTGTTAATTGTTAATTGCCAGTCAATTGTTAATTGAAGAAATCGTGCCGTTCGCGGAAAAGCTCAGCGAGTGATTGACCCGCTGGGGCAAGTTGTTGAAAATATTATGCGCCTCCTGAAGCACTCCATATCTTTGCAATGTTCTTCATAAGATCATAAGATAGAGTTGTTTTACTTAGAGTTGTTTTCTCATTTGGAGGTGAAAAAACTTGCCCTCACGTCGTGACGACGAAGGGCGCCGCGGGCAACGGCCCGTCCGGTGATAAGCGTTCCCTGAGGGCACGGCGATTCCCCTTTCGCCACCTCATGAGACGGATTTATGTTTTCTCCCGCCCGGCAGGCTATTCCCCCTCGCCCGGCGGGAGTTTTTTTGTTTTGCCGTCGCCACTTTTTAGCTATATACGCCATATAAATCGATTTTTCTTTTTTGGAGCAATGGCTGGCAAGATAAAACTCAAGTACCTCCACAGGAGCGAGACAGACAACGCCGTGAAGAAGATTGCCGAAGGCGCGCGCAACCAAATCAAGGGCTACGTGGCCGACAAAAGACTACAAGATGAGGCCGAGGCCAAAGGATGGACGCTCCACCCCGTCATAGCGGTAGTCCGTGGTTGGGATGCCGAGATAGTCGAAGATGTCGAAGTATAAAAAGGATAAGAAAGTAAAGTCACAAAAAAAAAGCCCCGCCAGCAAAAGCCAGCGGGGGAATATAAACTGCTAACTGTTAACTGCTAACTGTTAACTGATTTACGGCTGCGGACGCATATATAGACCACGAGGCCCACAAACACGCCAAGTATACCGCCCAGCTGGAAAGCGTACTCGCCGGGCTCCACCCAGAACTCCTTGAAGAAATCCATGCGGCCGAGGATCTCTACCGTGGTCCAAAACACGATGACAGTGGCGATGGACATACGGATGTTTGCACCCCAAGAGCCAATGCGCAACTGCTTGCGGAACATCAGCACAGCCCCGGCAAGGCACACCAGGCCAACAATCGACGTCACGGGGTGCCACACCCCAAGGAAATTCTCGTCGTAGCAGAACATCAGGAGGATGTAGCACGTCCACATCATCACGATGAGCTCCATGAACGTCACGATAGATGCGTGGCGGGTCATAGGCCGTGCCACAATCTCGTCCCTGCGTCCGCGGAAGAGCGTGCGCTGCAGCCAGTTGATGCAGCAGCAGCCCGTGCGGGTGCAGAAGATGTAGAGCGTAACCACCATGGCCCAGAGGCCGAACGTGGCGGGCATTATGAGGTACTCCGGCTTGGTTATGACCTCGCCATTCACGACCTCGGCCATCACGCCATAGCGGTTGGCATAATATTGGAACAGGAACTCATACCATCCCGTCCAGTAGAGCAGTCCGCCGAAGAGGCCGCAGAGCGTCTGACGAGTGTCTCCCTTAGTAAAGACGCCCCATATGACTATTGCCAAGCCCACCGCGCCCATGGCGAAACCCGCGTAGTGCACTGCCGTGGCGGACATTGTCTTCTCCATTATCAGCATTGCGGCGTGGCCCAGCGGCATCGTGAAGAGCACCATCATGAACGTCGCTATCGACTTCCACCAGTGCAGCCGTGGCTTAGCCGCCGCCCGCGTCTCCTTATTTTCTTCCATCTGTCTAATCTTTAGTGTGTTATCTATTATGTTTCAGTGTTTTTGTAATTGCATAAATTGAGTTGAATAACTAAGTATCCAAAAGAGCAGAAGACGACCCTATGTAGCCATATAAGCAACAGGCGGGGGGCCAAAAATTGTCAATTGTCAATTGAATTGTTTTTACTCCGTCAAAATTAATCAAATTTCCACCCCCCGCCAAAAAACATATAAACAACTGTGGTAATGCCCACGTATACAAATACAGGAGATGCCATAAATTCCAAAAACAGCGCATATACAAACAAAGACAGAACCCCAGGCCGCCCCGCGAACTGTTAACTGCTAACTGTTAACTGTTAACTGAACTGTGGTAATGCCCAAGTATACAAATACAGGGGATGCCATAAGTTCCAAACAACAGCGCAGATAAACAACGGATAACCCCAGGCCGCCCCGCGAACTGTTAACTGCTAACTGTTAACTGTTAACTGAACTGTGGTAATGCCCAAGTATACAAATACAGGGGATGCCATAAGTTCCAAACAACAGCGCAGATAAACAACGGATAACCCCAGGCCGCCCCGCGAACTGTTAACTGCTAACTGTTAACTGTTAACTGAACTGTGGTAATGCCCACGTATACAAATACAGGAGATGCCATAAATTCCAAAAAACGGAGCAGATAATAACAATGAACCCCAGGCCGCCCCGCGAACTGTGCACTGTGCACTGTGAACTGTGAACTGTTAAAAGCAACCCTCCATACCTTTTTTTCGTACAAAAATTGCGAAATTAGCGTGCGCTTTCCGTGCGCTCAACCTCACAAACTCTCTAAATGAAGAAGTTCAATAAGAAAAGGATTAGCTTCCTGGTCCTCGCTCCTCTCGCGATTCTCTTCGCGCTCGTCGTCGTCGTGGCCGCCTACGTCTATGTAGCCCTCCGCGACGATATGGATAAGATTCAGTTCGAAACCCTCAAGAGCATCGAGCGCACTTCAAGGGAGACCCTCGAACACCGCCATGCTGGTGCCGAGATGACCGCAGACCTCTTCAATGACGACTATCAGACCTTCTACGACGCTGTAGAAGAGGCAGATACCTTCAATATGGAGGAGGAACTCCGTTGGTCCGTCTCCGCCTCGCAGGGCGTTGGCTACATCTTCACCAACACTGAGGGCGTCGTAGTCTGCAACAGCTTCAAGGATGTAGCGGTAGACATTGAGCAAGTGCAGATCATTGCCGAGAAGACCATCGCCGCCAATCGCATCACTGCCACGGGCACCTTCGTCGAAGGTCAGGTTGCCGACTACACCTCGATCCTCGTCAAAAATAATGAGGACGACCAACTCGGCGTCGTAATCCTCATCACATACCTCTCGAGCAACTCTAAGAGCACGGAGTCCATCAACGAGCAGCTCGGTACCGAGAACTTTATCTTCCTCGGCCAGAAGTGCATCGTCTCCACTAGCCAGGCATACGATGCCGAGAGTGTATTCCTCGACCCTCAGATGGTCGAGAACTGCTACACACGCGGCATACCTTGGGCGGGTGTCTCCACAATGCTCGGCCATCGCTACTACTTCTCGGCCGTGCCCCTCAAGGACCTCAACGGCAAGACCGTAGCCTGCATCGTCATTAAGGCCGACTCCTCGACCACCGACACCATTATGGCTTCCGTGGCCTTCCTCGTCCCCCTCGCGCTCATAATCTTCGCCATTGTCTTCGTCCTCCTCGCCGTCCGCCTCCAGAGGCAGGTCATCGACCCAATTGACGACCTCGTAGCCGGAGTGAACAAGATTGCCACGGGCGACCTCTCCCAGGCTATCGAGACTCGCGACTCATGCCAGGAGGTCACTCAGCTTGCCGCCAGCGTCCGCGAGATGGAGAACAAGATCCGCCGTGTCCTCCTGCCTATCCACGACACAGCCGAGGCCCTCATGAACTCCGCCAACCAGCTAAGCGGTGCCTCCGAGAGCCTCTCCAACGCCGCCAACCGACAGGCTGCCTCGCTCGAGGAGATCTCAAGCTCCATGGAGGAGATGGGCGCCAACATCCAGCAGAATACCGACAACTCAGTACATACCAACCGACTCACAGAGGAGGTCTCCGGTATGGCCGCCAAACTCGGCACCGCCAGCGGCAACAGCTTCGAGGCAATCCAGAATATCGCCAAGAACATCAACGATATCAACGACCTCGTCAGCCAGACCAATATCCTCGCCCTCAACGCCTCCGTAGAGGCCGCACGAGCAGGTGAGCACGGTCAGGGCTTCGGCGTTGTCGCCAAGGAGGTAGGCCGCCTCGCCGAGCAGACCCATGAGACTGCCGACAGCATCAACGCCACCGCCACATCCTCTATCAACGAGGCCGAGGAGGCTTACAACCAGACTCAGCAGCTCACGCCCCGCATCGAGAAGATTGCAAGCCTCGTGAAGGAGATTACCACAGCCTCTGTGGAGCAGTCCTCCGGCGTCGCCCAGGTCAACTCCGCCATCCTCGACCTCAACCGCGTCACCCAGCAGAACGCCGCAGGCGCAGAGGAGATTGCCGCCAGCACCATGCAGATGCGCGACATGATCAACGATCTCAACACCGCCGTGGCTATCTTCAAACTCTAAAGCGAAATACCGGGGACCCAATGCCCCCCAAAAAAACACATATCGAAAAGGCCTGTCAGTTGCGAGACTGACGGGCCTTTTTCAGTTCACAGTTCGCAGTGCACAGTTCACAGTTTCTGTTACCCCTGCACGTGGGGGCTTAATTGTCAATTGTTATTTGTCAATTGTCAATTGAAAGGGGGACCGTAGCCCCAACGGCACTACGAGTTCTTAGCGTTTAGCTTAGAACCGTGCGATGCGAAGCTGGCGTTGTAAGTCAGCCCGGCGGCGCGAGCCCCGGGCGTTTCCGTTCACAGTTAGCGTTACCCCGCGTGGGGGTGTAATTGTCAATTGTCAATTGTCAATTGTTAATTGCTCGTCGTCCCCTTTTTACTGTAAATCCCTCTCCGCTCGTCACCGAAAAATGCCGTTTCGTCAAAACCGGACTACCCTGAAGCTCTTTCGGTATTCCAAATAATACTTTTGCACCCGTCTAGATAATGACCGTCATTAGAGCCGCCCCCCACCGTGCGGACAAACTACAATCCAGTCTTACCAAATTAGAGATCATCGGCTATCGAGCGAACAGCTAAAACTTCGCTTTGAGACACCTACATAATACCACAGGCGACTGCCCACCGGCAGACCCGCCACTCCATTTTCCCCATGCGCCACGTCTCCGCCCGACGTGGCGCAAATTTTTTCCCTCAAAAAAGGTCACTGAAAAATTCAAGTCCTAAAATATAACCGTTCGACATTTTTGGCGTATAACAGCAATGCATATTTGCACAATACGAAATTAATGTTGTACCTTTACGTACTTTTATTCTGATAAGCTTATGACAAAATTAGGAGCCAATAAGGATTTCCTTGAGTTCGCCTACCAGCTATATCATACCATGCAGGCCAATGAGATTAACTTGGTCTACGAGGGCGTCGTAACACAGGAGATTACCAAAACCTTCACGGCGCTCACCGAAAAGAACATGGTGAAAAACGAGGAGTCCAGCCAAGTCCAGCGCAAGGTCTTCTATGTCATGGTAGAGTGCCTCCAGAACATCTCCAAACACGCCGACCCCATGGAGGGCGAGGAGGAAAAGGAGCGTAGGGGCATCGTCCTCGTGTCACACGGCGATACGAGCTACAACGTTATAACGGGCAACGTCATCAAGAAGGAGAAAAGGGAGGGCATCGAGGCCACTCTCAAGCATATCAACTCCCTCGACAAGGAGGAACTCTCCGCCCTCTACAAGCAGCAGATGATCGCGGGCCGACTCTCTGAGAAGGGCGGCGCGGGCCTCGGCTTCCTGGATATCGCCAAGAAGAGCGGCAACAAGATCGACTACCAGTTCAAGGAACTCTCCGACGACTACTGCTTCTTCATCCTAATTACCACTATTTCACGAAACTAACACGCAAGCATACTTTTCAAGAAAATGGATGTTTTAGATATCAAAGGTACGGACGACACCCCTACCGTAAAGATGGACAAGTCCGCCAATATCATCGAGATCTCCGGCCGTTCGCTCCCCGAGGACGTGGCTACCTTCTACAAGCCCGTCATGGATTGGATCGACGCCTACAAGGCTGAGCCCAACGACCATATCGATGTCAACTTCAAGCTCGAGTACTTCAATACCGCTTCCTCCAAGATGCTCCTCGACATCCTCCTGAAGTTCGAGGACATCAGCGACAAGATTACCATCAACTGGTTCTCTCATGAGGACGAGGAGGACATTGAGGACGCTGGCCGCGAGTACGCTGACATCGTCGAGGTCCCCTTCGAGTTCATCAAGTACTAGGAGGCGACTCCGCAGAGGCAGATTGCACGAGTGGCACGCCCCCCTCTGCACCCCCCCCCGCACATTCCCACATAGGCGCTGGCGCGAAGGCGGGCCCCCACAGCC
>CAVILU010000138.1:0-6207 GCA_963643535.1 bacterium
AAGCTCAAGAGCCTCAACCCCAAGGATAATGGCGAGACCGTCCGCCTCGTCCTTAGCGAAGACGGACTTGCCTATGGCAGCCACCCCAAAGGCCTCGTAACCTTCCACAAATACGCAGACGGCACCACTCGCACCGCAGCCGAGGAGCATCTTGCCGAGGCTGAGGAGTATTGCATCTCCAATGGCCACGCTCACGTGCACTACACAGTCCCCGTAGGCATGGAGCCAGCATTCCGCCAGACTCTCCAAGCAATGCTTGCAAAAGCCGGCGGAAAGATAGACGTAAGCTACAGCATCCAGCCCCCCGCAACCGACGTGCCTTGCCTCACGACCGACGGCAAGCCAGCACGCGACGCAGAGGGCCACCTCATCTTCCGCCCCGGCGGACACGGCGCACTCATTGGCAACCTCGGCAACATCGATGCCGACGCTGTGTTCGTAAAGAATATCGACAACGTATCGCACGGCCGTATGCTTAAGGAGGCCGCTGTTTGGAAGAAAGTCATCGCGGCTGTCGGTCTCCGCCTCAAGCATAAAGTAGACGAGACGCTCAAGCGCCTTGACAATGGAGACGCTAAGGCCGCAGACGACGCAATTGCTCTCATCGAGAACGACTTCAAGATTGTTGTCCCAGAGGAGATCAAGAAAGCAGATAACGCCAAGAAGGCAGACTTCGTCTCGAAGTTCCTCGACAGGCCCCTCCGCGTCTGCGGAATGGTAAAGAACGAAGGCGAGCCCGGCGGCGGCCCGTTCTGGGTTGAGGGCAAGGATGGCATCCTGACTCTTCAGATTGTCGAGAGTGCACAGATGGATCTCGACGATCCGAAGGTCAAAGAGATTGTCAACGGCAGCACGCACTTCAATCCCGTGGACCTCTTCTGCTGCCTCAAGGATCGCAACGGAAAGCGTTACGACCTCCAGGAGTTTGTCGACTACGACGCTTGCTTCCAGACTCACAAGAGCGTCAACGGCGTGGACGTCACCGGCATGGAGCTTCCTGGCCTTTGGAACGGCGCTATGGCTAAGTGGCTCACAATGTTTGTAGAGGTGCCTGTCATGACCTTCACCCCCGTCAAGACGGTGATGGACCTCTTGCGTCCTGTGCATCAGATGTAGACAAAACCGTAAAACATAATAATTGGCCCGTGCGAGCTGAAAAAAAGGCTTGCACGGGCTTATTTTTTTCGATTTGGGATTGCAATTGGCGGCAATCGTCTTGCAATAAATAGAAAAAGGGATTAACTTAGCGTGTCTGAAGAGCACCGACGACACACCTTTCAGCGCGAAAAGAAGAAAAAGCGCGATTTCGGCAGACTAAAGAGCTGCGCATACAGAATTGGTGCTCCAGGCAATAAGCATCCTACATTTTACTTACGCACACATCGCCCCCGCGGCCGAGGGATAAGGGCTAAACACACACAGACCTTATTTATATGTAGGTTAGGACCACAAACAATATCCTTTTAGACGGTTAGATATCAAAATTAACAACTACCACGGCCTCGTGGTAAACTCCTAAGTATGTATAGCAAAGACGAACTGGCAGGGCTGTTGCTCCCAAAACTGAGAGAGATAGCTAAAGGGCTCGGTATCAAGAGAGTTGAGCAGTACAAGAAAAAAGAGCTCACCGAAAAAATCTTAGAGACAGAGCAGGCGGCAGGAGGGAATGCGCCCGCACAATCAGAAAAAGAGACGAAAGGGAACGAAAACCCAGCCGAGAACGGCGAGAAAAAAGGCCTCAGCGCACAAGAGAAAGAGGACCTTATAGCAAAAGCTTTCAGCAGATTTAAGGTTGCCCAAAGTGACGACATAGAGGAGGAGGCAGAGCCCCAAGAGCCACAGCCTCGCAAACCTCGCCAAAGAATCCAAGTAACAACATACACAACAAAGAACGCCAAAGACTGGAAGAACAAAAAGCCCGTCGTAAGCACAAGACGGAGCATCGACGACCAGTATTATGACGACCAGCAGCAGGAGCCTCAGCCCGAGACGGACAACGCCAATGGCATGCAGTCTTTGGCAGAGAAACTCGCATCGTCCGGCCAAAGCAAAGTATTCGACGGACTCGACTCACAAAAAACGGAGAACGGTGTAGGCCAGCAGGAACTTGACGAGCCACAAAGCACATATTATCAACAAGATTCATACGGTCAAAATCAGCAAGCTGAGGCTGATGGCTCAAAGGCAATGGAGGTAGATGTCCAAGAGCAGCCTCGCAACAGCCAAAGTCTGCAACGCGGAAACGCGCAATATGATTACAACGACCGATACAATGATGGCCGCCAGCAATGGGGATACTCCAACAACCAGCAGAATGAGCGCAAAGAGCTCCGCGCAAACTACAATTTCGACAACATTGTCAAGGCGCAAGGAGTTTTGGAGCTTATGCCAGACGGCTACGGCTTCCTGCGTTCATCTGATTACAACTACCTCACTTCACCCGACGACATCTACGTACAGCAGAACACGATAAGGGGTTACGGACTCCGCACAGGTGACACCGTATGCGGATATGTGCGCCCCCCACGCGAAGGCGAAAAGTTCTTCCTCCTTGTAAAGGTTGAGTCAATCAACGGCAAACGCCCCGACCAGATTAGGGACCGCCAATTGTTTGAGAACCTCACGCCTGTTTTCCCGAACGAGAAGTTTAAGCTTTCTGTAGGTCCTCGCGCCAACGTATCCACCAGACTTGTGGATCTCTTTGCCCCTATTGGTAAGGGACAGCGCGGACTTATCGTGGCGCAGCCTAAGACTGGTAAGACTGTGCTCCTCAAGGATATTGCCAACGTCATTGCAGACAACCACCCTGAGGTTTACCTTATGATTCTCCTCATCGACGAACGCCCAGAGGAGGTCACGGACATGCAGCGATCGGTAAAAGCCGAGGTTATAGCCTCAACTTTCGATGAGCCCGCCGACCGCCACGTAAAGGTTGCCAACATTGTACTTGAGAAAGCCAAGAGGATGGTAGAGTGCGGACACGACGTCGTGATCCTCCTCGACTCAATCACCCGACTGGCTCGCGCATATAATACGGTATCACCGGCGTCTGGCAAAGTCCTCACTGGCGGTGTCGACGCCAATGCGCTCCAAAAGCCAAAACGCTTCTTCGGTGCGGCACGCAATATCGAGGGCGGAGGTTCGCTCACTATTGTCGCCACGGCACTAACGGAGACGGGCTCCAAGATGGACGACGTTATTTTCGAAGAGTTCAAGGGCACCGGCAACATGGAGCTTCAGCTCGACCGCAAACTTGCCAACAAGCGAATATTCCCCGCTATCGACGTCAACGCGTCGAGCACACGCCGCGACGACCTTCTCCACGACCGCGAGACGCTCAGCCGCATGTGGGTACTGCGCAACAAGGGCATTGCGGATATGACCCCCGTAGAAGTAATGACAAAGTTGGTTGACATGATGGTAAAGACTCGCAACAACGCAGAGTTCCTCGCCACCCTCAACTCTTAAAAATATAAGATTATGTTCGGCCTTATAGATTTCAACCAAGAGGAAGTAAGCGACTCCATGGGATTTGTGAAAGTGGCCGCAGCCACTCCACTTACCCATGTCGGCAATTGCCACGGGAACGCAGAACAGATAATCGACCTTATGCGCCACGCGGCGGACGACGGTGCTTCTATCGTAGCCCTGCCCGAACTCGCAATAACAGGATACACGGCAGCAGATCTGCTCCAACAGCCATTCCTACTGCACGAGGCTGAAGTTGCCCTCGACAATATCGTCAGCATGACTGCGACTATGCCCATCACGGCCGTCGTAGGTATGCCTATTGCATTGTGTGGCAGGCTCTACAACTGCGCTGTCGTACTGTCGCAAGGTGAGATTAAGGGTGTTGTACCTAAGACTTACTTGCCCACCTATGGCGAGTTTTACGAAGGCCGTTGGTTCAGTTCGCCCACGGCCACCACGCCTAAGGAGGTTACGCTTTGCAAGACCACAGTACCTTTCGGTGCGGACCTCATTTTCTCGTGCCCTGCAACAGGAGTGAAATTCGGAATTGAAATCTGCGAGGATATGTGGGCACCTGTTGCCCCATCCACATTCCTTGCACTCCAAGGCGCACAGATCATAATCAACATCTCAGCATCCAACGACTACGTAAGCAAGGACGCTTACCGAGCCGACCTCATCAAGATGCAGAGTGCCAAGACGATATCGGCTTACGTCTACACATCGGCGGGCAAAGGCGAAAGCACCACTGACCTTGTCTTCGGCGGCGCGACATACATTGCCGAGAATGGAACACTCCTCGCCCGCGGCAAACGTTTCGAGCAATCGGCGCACTATATAACCGCCGACATCGATATCATTCGACTCGAAGCAATGCGCATCAAGACGTCGACTTACTCTTCGCCCGACACTGTCAACCACCCCGTACGCACTGTTGACGTGAATCTCCGCACGGACTTTGATGCCGACGACATAACGAGGAAGTTTGACAGGCATCCATTCGTGCCCTCAGACGCCGCGAACCGAGCCGCGAATTGCGAAGAGGTATTCAGCATTCAGACCAATGGCTTGGCACAGAGGATGGAGGCGAGCCATGCATCGAAGGCCGTAATTGGTGTTTCGGGAGGCTTGGACTCTACTCTTGCAATCCTCGTGGCGGCCAAGACTATGGACCTTATGGGACGTCCGCGTACCGATGTCGTGGGAATAACCATGCCGGGTTTCGGCACCACCAGCCGTACTCACGACAACGCCGTAGGGCTAATGAAGTCACTCGGTGTGACAATTGAAGAGATAGACATCACGGCTTCCTGCAAACAGCACTTGGCTGATATCGGAGTCAGCGAATCGGACCGCAGCGTAACGTATGAAAACGCACAAGCTCGCGAGCGTACGCAAATCCTTATGGACTTTGCCAATAAAGTCGGCGGCATAGTAGTCGGCACAGGCGACCTTTCTGAACTCGCCCTTGGCTGGGCTACGTACAATGGCGACCAGATGTCGATGTATGGAGTCAACGCGGGTGTGCCCAAGACTCTCGTCCGCTATGTTGTGCAATATGTTGCCGACACAGCAATGACAGATGAGGCGAAGAAATACCTTGAGGATATTCTCGACACACCTATAAGCCCAGAGCTCTTGCCAGCCGAAGAGAATGGCGAGATCAAGCAGAAGACGGAGGATTTGGTGGGACCGTATGAGTTGCATGACTTCTTCCTCTATTACCTGCTCCGCTTTGGATTCAGCCCCAAACGCATCTTCATGATGGCGCAAAAGGCGTTTGACGGAGTGTATGCCACACCCGTAATCAAAAAGTGGCTCACGACATTCATCCGCCGATTCTTTGCTCAGCAGTTCAAGCGTTCGTGCATGCCCGACGGCCCCAAAGTCGGCTCGCTGTCCCTCTCGCCACGAGGAGACTGGAGAATGCCAAGTGACGCGACTTCGGCCGCATGGCTCAATTCACTCGAAGACCTTTAAATACATGGCAGAGAAGGAAAAGGGAATTCTGTATATGATACCGAGCAACGTGGCGGAGACTCCAACTCGCGACACGTTTCCCGAACATAATGCAGACATACTCCGCACGGTACGCCACTTCGTCGTTGAGAATATTCGCACGGTACGTCGCTTTATCAAGAGCGTAGACCACGCAATAAACATCGACGAGACCACAATGACCGAGCTCAACGAACACAACACAAACAGTGCAGACTTGGCCAAAATGTTGGCAGCTGCCGAGGAGGGCCAGGACGTAGCAATGATTAGCGAAGCCGGTTGCCCAGGCGTGGCGGATCCAGGTGCAAACCTCGCAGCGGAGGCACATAAACGTGGCATACGCGTAGTGCCGCTTGTTGGCCCGTCGAGCATACTGATGAGCCTTATGGCATCGGGCCTCAATGGGCAGAACTTCGCCTTTAGCGGCTATCTGCCTATTGGTGGCGAACTACCCAAAGCATTGCGCAAAATGGAGGAGCGCAGCCTGAAGGAAAATCAGACGCAAATCTTCATCGAGGCTCCTTATCGCAACGACAAGATGCTCCAGACACTCATATCGACACTGCGCGCCGAAACTCGTCTTTGCGTAGCCCGCGACATTATGGGCAAAGAGGAGCTGATAGAGACTCGCAGAGTGGCGGACTGGAAAAAGACTAAACTCCCAGAACTTCATAAGAGACCGACAGTCTTTCTGTTTTTGGCATAAATGGCGACAAGCAAATACATAGAGATCAAGAA
>CAVILU010000139.1:0-6160 GCA_963643535.1 bacterium
CTTCCGTTAAGTCTGCTGAGGTCACTCCCGACAGTCAGCTCGTGATACCCGCTACGGTCGGACATTTTTGGAATAAGTACCGCGTGCTTAAGGTAGAGAACCACGCCTACGAGAGTTCATCCGAGTTTACTAGCCTTGTTATCTCAGAGGGCGTCGAACAGATTGGATACAGCTCTTTCTACGGCTGCAAGAACATGCGCTCGCTCGTGTTGCCTAAGTCGCTTCGTTCACTTTCCGACGGTGCGTTCTATGGCTGCTCTTCTCTTACGGAGGTTACGTTACCGCCGTATTTGGAGTCGATGGGCGAGTATATTTTCGAGCGTTGCACCGGACTCCGTAAAGTCGAAATCTCTGAAGGCATAATGGAGCTCCCGCGCAGCATTTTCTGTGGTTGCGAATCCCTTTCCGAAGTTGTATTCCCCGTTTCTCTTGTCACGATAGACCCTTTGGCGTTCAAGGACTGCGTGTCGCTTACCGAGGTCGTACTGCCTAATGGTTTGCTGGACTTGGGAGGCTGCGCTTTTGAGATGTGTACATCGCTGCGCCGCATAGTCATTCCGCCCGATGTCCGTGGTTTGGGCGTTACTGCTTTTAATGGTTGTGGAAACTTGGTGGATGTTGAGTGCCTCGCAACGGTCCCGCCTCCTCTTGGTACGTCTGTTTTTGATGGCATCAGTAGTTCGGCCGTCCTGCACGTGCCCGCCGGTTGTGTGGCGGCATATAAGGAGTCGCCTTGGGCTCCATTCTTTTCGAGCATCGTCGAGCTCTGATAATTTTTAGCCTCAGTTTTGCGTTTGGGGCTTCCTGCTTTTTGCGACTCTTGTCTTTCCTTTATTGCCTTGCCTCGTAAGCAAGTCTTGCGTTCCCCTTATACACTATAATTATTATGTCCGTCTCGAAGCTGCCTCATTCGCGAAATGTAATTGAACTTCTGGCTCCCGCCCGCGATGCCGAGTGCGCTCGTGCTGCCATTGACCATGGTGCCGATGCCATATATATGGGTGCCCCTCAGTTTGGAGCGCGTAAGGCTGCTGCGAATACGTTGGAGGATATAGCGTCGGTGGTTGAGTATGCGCATACTTATGGTTGTCGTGTGCACGTGGCTCTCAATACTGTCCTTTTTGACAATGAGGTGGCCGATGCGCGTCGTTTGGCTTGGGAACTTTACCGAATTGGTGTGGATGTCCTGATTGTTCAGGATGCCGCTCTGCTGGATGTGTCTTCCATGCCGCCCATAGAGCTCCACGCCTCAACGCAGTGTGACAATAGAACGGCGGACAAGGTTCTTTTCTGGCAAAATATCGGACTCCGTCAAGTAGTACTGGCGCGCGAACTCTCGCTTGAAGAGATTGCCGCAATTGCTCGCAAGACGACAGTGCGACTTGAGGCTTTTATCCATGGCGCATTGTGCGTCTCTTATAGTGGGCAATGCTATATGAGTTTTGCCCGTGGTGGACGTTCTGCCAATCGTGGTGAATGTGCTCAGCCGTGTCGCCTCCCTTATGATGTCCTTTCGCATGATGGTCAGACCCTTATGCGGCACGCCTATCCCCTTTGCCTGAGGGATAATAACCAGGCCGAAAATATCGAGGCCCTGATAGATGCTGGCGTCTCCTCTTTCAAAATCGAGGGGCGACTGAAAGATGCGGGTTACGTGGCCAACATCACCTTATATTACCGTACGCTGATTGATGCCATCCTCGAACGCCGTCAGGAGCTCAGCCGTCTCTCCCAAGGCACTGTTATAGCAGGCTTCTCGCCCAACCCCGCCAAGAGCTTCAACCGTGGCTTCACAGAATATTTCGCTCACGGCCGCAAGTCGGATATTTGGCAACCACTCTCCCCCAAGTCAATAGGCGAGCCAGTAGGCAAAGTGACGGCAGTGCGCCCTCCCGAAAATATAACGCTGAATGCGACAACGCCCATTGCCAATGGCGACGGCCTTTGCTTCATAGGCAAGCAATCGTCTCATTTTACTGGAACGAAGGTCAATACCGTGCGCCAAGACAAGGCCAAGACCGAACTGACCGTCCAAAGTATAAAGGGCGTAAAAGTAGGAGACTCCGTGTTCCGCAATTCCGACATGGCTTTTGATAAGGCCCTCAAGGCCGACAAGACTCGCCGAGTCCTTTCTGTTGACTTCGACATTGCGTATTCTGACGGCAATTTCACCATTGTTGCCACCGACGAGGACGAGATAGTCTCGACTACAACGCGTCCCGTAGCCACAGAACCTGCGCGCGTAACAGGTGCCTCGCGGGAGCAAATAATCCGTGCTTTCTGCAAAACGGGCGGCACGGCCTTTAGTACGGGTGTCGTGACGGTGGACAATTCCGCAGCCGAGCGTTTTGTGCCTGCCGCGGAACTTAATTCACTTAGGCGCGAGGCTTTGGAGGCGCATCTTGCTGCCCGACGTGCGGCTTTCAGTCCGCAAGATGTTGTGCGGAACTCCGAGAATGGTGCTAAGTGGCCATTCGAGAAGATTGTGCGGTCGTCAAATGTCATAAATGGCGAGGCCCGTAAGTTTTATGAGTCCCACGGTGCGACGTTCGTTGAGTGGGGATATGAACGATCGGGTGCTGAGGGCGAACGACTTATGACTACCAGACATTGCATTATGAACGCCCTCGGCAAGTGCCTACGCAAACATCCGGAGTGCGCCAAGCTGGTGCCGCTAACGTTGCGCGACGAGGACGGGCGGACTTATACGGTGCGGATGAATTGTGCCGAATGCCAAATGGAGATAAGTTAACTCTTTAATTTAACGTCTTGATATTGAGAGCGATTCCTTGATTGAGAGGAGTCGCTCCTTTTTTTTGTATTGTCCTCTCTGCGGGAAATATTGTGTCGGGTGCGAAGATTTTCTTGCCCTAGAAGTTGCAATGTAATATAAAATATATAATTTTGTGGTGTTCTATTAGTCTATAACACAAAAACAATAATATAGGCAATGATACATCTACGGGATATAAACAAGACGTATGACAACGGCTCGCCCCTCCATGTGCTCAAAGGCATCAACCTTGACATTGAGCAAGGAGAGTTCGTCTCCATCATGGGCGCATCGGGCTCTGGCAAGTCCACGCTGCTCAACATACTCGGGATTCTCGACACGTATGACTCAGGCGAATATCGCTTGGCGGGCAACCTAGTAAAAGACCTTTCGGAAAACAAGGCGGCTGAATTCCGCAATCGCTTGATTGGGTTCATCTTTCAGTCTTTCAACCTGATATCTTTCAAGAACGCTATGGAGAATGTGGCTTTGCCGCTTTTCTATCAAGGTGTCGGCAGGAAGAGGCGAAATCAGATGGCTATGGAATATCTCGACCGCCTCGGCCTTGCGGAGTGGGCCATGCATATGCCCAATGAGATGTCAGGCGGTCAAAAACAGCGAGTGGCCATAGCACGTGCGCTGATAACGCATCCCCAGATTATCCTGGCCGACGAGCCAACGGGTGCGCTCGACAGCCGGACCTCTGTTGAGGTTATGGAGATACTCAAGGACTTGCATAAGGACAAGGGAATGACGATAGTAGTAGTGACTCACGAGAGTGGCGTGGCCAACCAGACGGACAAGATTATCCACATCAAAGATGGCCTAATTGGCAGTATCGAGGAGAACTTCAACCATGATGCGTCGCCTTTCGGTCAAAACGGATATATGAAATAACGCAATCACACTTTTTCGCATGTTTGATATTATAACAGAGGTTGTTGGCACAATCCGGCGGAACAAGATGAGGACTGCGCTCACGGGTTTTGCCGTAGCGTGGGGCATCTTTATCCTCATTGTTCTGCTCGGAGCCGGCAATGGACTCATACACGCGTTCGAGAGGAATAGCTCGGGGCAGGCTTTCAACGTGGTGAAGGTATACCCGGGCTCGACGACGAAGCCATACGAGGGCCTTAAGGAGGGGCGGCCGATACATCTCGACAACTCGGATTTGAAAATTACAGCCACCTCTTTCCCCGAGAATGTGGAGGATGTCGGCGCATTGATTTATCAGGGGACCACGACCGTAAGCTATGGCACAGAGTACGTGAGTGCTTATCTCAATGGCGCCTATCCCAACGAGTCGGAGATTGCAGGCATTGAGATCCTAAAGGGGCGTTTTCTCAACGAGATTGATATCCAGCAACGTCGTAAGGTATTGGTCATCAGCCAAATGTCGGAAGATGTCCTTTTTGAAGGTGGCAATGGCATTGGGCGTTTCGTCAAGATGGGCAGTGCGGCATATCAGATCGTGGGCGTCTATAAGACGGACAATTCGAGTGGCTATGACGAAGCTTACACCCCGCTTACAACATTGCAACTGATCTATGGCAAAGGAAACAAGCTCGACCAATTTAGCTTGAGAGTCAAAGATTTGGACACGGAAGAGGCAAATGCTGTTTTCGAGACCGAGTTGCTTGGCGCGATTGCCGAAAATCATCGTTTCGCATCGGATGACGATGGCGCAGTATGGATTTGGAACCGACTGAAGCAGATGATGCAGACGTCCAAGGCGATGAATATGCTGACAGTTGCTATTTGGGTGATCGGCATTTTTACGCTTATGAGCGGCATTGTCGGAGTCTCCAACATTATGCTTATCACTGTCAAGGAGCGCACCCGCGAATTCGGCATTCGCAAGGCGCTTGGTGCAAAACCGCGGTCTATTCTTGCTCTCGTCATGGCTGAGAGTGTAGCTATAACCACATTCTTTGGCTACATTGGAATGGTGGCGGGGATTGGCGTTACAGAGTTGGCTAATAATATATTGGGCGATGGCGGCGGCGGAAATTTTGAGTCTTTTGTGGACCCTACGGTAGATATCTCTATCGCCATCGAGGCTACAATCGCGCTCATTGTTGCCGGTACGATAGCAGGCTTTATCCCGGCCCGTAAAGCAGTAAAAGTTCGACCCATCGAGGCCCTGCGCGCCGACTAACTCGCAGGCTGATAAAAAGATACAAAGAGATGAAAATAGACAGGGATACGGTGGAGGAGATCTTCGCCACGCTCATGCGCAATAAGTCGCGCAGCCTGCTTACGGCCTTCGGCGTCTTCTGGGGCATCTTCATGCTTGTCAGTCTCGTGGGCGGTGGCAATGGGCTCAAAGGCTTGTTGCAAGAGAACTTTGACGGTTTCGCTACGAACTCTTGCTTTGTTTATTCCGGTCGTACGGGAGAAGCGTATAAGGGCTTTCGCAAAGGCCGCTGGTGGAGACTCACGACGGACGACGTCGAGCTACTGCGGAACAATATTCCGAGCATCGACGTGATAAGCCCAACCGTGGCCGACTGGGGCAAGACGGCAATCCATGGGGATCGGAAATACTCAACCTCAGTAAAAGGACTTCTGCCGAATTATGAGGCCATTGAGGCGCAGGAAATTGTCTACGGACGCAAGCTTAACGAAATTGACGTGCGCGAAAGGCGTAAGGTCTGCGTGCTTGGCAGGCGAGTCTACGAAGCTCTGTTTGACAGTGGAGTGGATCCGTGTGGCGAATTTGTCCGTGTCGATGGCATATATTATCGTGTCGTAGGTGTCATTTCGACAGTTGGAAATATAAATATCCAAGGCAATAGCGCTGAGCAAATCATAATGCCGCTCTCTGTATATCAGACGGCGTATAACTACGGTAAAGTCATTGACATAGTGGCAATGAAGTTTAAGGATGGTTGCAAGCCGTCCGACATTAAGCCACAAATGGAGTCCTTGCTGAAGGCGGCGCACACCATTTCGCCCGATGACAAGCAGGCCGTCAGATTGTTCGATGCTGAAGAGATTTTCTCTATGGTGGACAATCTTGTCATTGGTGTCCGGATTTTGGTCTTCCTTGTTGGCCTTGGCACTCTCTTGGCTGGCATAATCGGCGTGTCGAACATTATGATGGTGACAGTCCGTGAGCGCACAACGGAGATTGGCATCAGGCGAGCCATTGGAGCCCGGCCTTTCGACATAATGCAACAAATTTTGTCGGAGAGCGTCGTCTTGACCCTTGTGGCGGGAATGTTTGGCATTTGCGCGGGCGTAGGCTTTTTGCAAATCCTCGATAATGTGACGGCGGATGGCCTGCACGATTATGGTTTCCAGGTGTCGTTTGGCACGGCCATTGGCATGCTTGTCGTGATTGTTGTTTTGGGCATTGTGGCGGGTTTTGCCCCTGCTTATCGG
>CAVILU010000140.1:0-6142 GCA_963643535.1 bacterium
GCCTGTTTTTCGTTATTGAGTATATCAGTTGGTTCAAAACAAATCCGTTTTGTGGCGACCTACGGATATAACTCTTCACAGCAGAACCAAAACCATAAAACAAATACCAAGACCTCACGATGAATGCCAATATTGGGAAAATCGTAGCAGCTGCCGTAGCATTATTAGCAGTGATAGCCATCGGACTGAACTCTTGCAACGGAAAAGGGGGGCGCAACTCCAGAACTTCAGCGGGCAGTCAGCAAATAGAAGAGGAAGGGAATATCACACAGAAAGAAACGATCCCAACAAACTACAAGCTTTACATAGAGAACTCGGGCAGTATGAACGGCTACTTCAATAGTGAAGCCGGCGCGAGAGATGCCCGCCTTACGCTTTTTCAACTTGCGCAAAGCTTGAAATGTAAAGAACTTTCCTTCATAAACAGCATTGAAATACCAATGGAGGGAGATCCAACGTCCATTCTGAAAAATATGACCCTTGCCGACTTCAAAACCTACGGAAGACAAGGAGACCCAACGGCATCGGATATAGCAAGCCTTCTAAAGAAAGTAGTAAAATCCACATCAAGAAGTGGACGCATTTCACTCGTGGCATCAGACTTTATCTTTAGTCCGTCGAGCACTACAGCCAGCACATCTCTCGGTCCGGCCGCTGAGAAAAGCACGATAAAGAACATATTTGATAATGCAGGATTGTCGGTAGCGATATTCAAGACAACAGCGCAATTCGATGGCCAATTCTTTACAGGCCATTATGAGAAACAAGGGAGAAAGTGGAAGGAGACAAATTACCACATCTCACAAAGGCGACCATTCTACATCTGGGCAATAGGCGGTGCAGACGAAATACGTAGCCTCATTGGACGCAAAGACCTTGAAAGTATGGGAATAGAGGAGACAATTTGCCTCACGCAAACAGCGCAAACCGTAAAGTACAGACTCGAACAGAACCCGAAGCAATACCAGATAGACAGGAGGGACAACAAGCATGCGACAAATGCAACTGTAGGCGGCCGCAACAATAATTTCGAGCTCAAAGTGAAGGCATGGCTCGGCGACTTGGCAATGCCCGAAGAATACAAGACAGACCCAGAAAACTACTCCACAAGCAACGATAATTTTAATGTCACCGATGTCCGCGCAAACAAAGACGGCTCCTACATTCTGACCGTCAAATCACAAACGATGACTGCAGGAGACCTAAAAATCAACCTCTTGGCGCAAACGACAGCTCCATCGTGGATAAAGCGATGCAGCATGACAAGCGGCGAGTGGGACATCAGAACAGGAGGCAACGAGCAGCGTACTTTCGGTTTTAAAGAGCTGACGGAAGGCGTCATGGAGGCCATGCTGACTGACGGAAACGAAAACTATACAACCATCACGATAAAGATAAACTAAAAGGTATGGAAGAATTCTTTTGTAACTACGTATACAACTGGCTCTCTGGCCTCTGCGGACAAGACCTCGACAACTACCTAGCGGGTTATAATGCTGAGAGCGGAGACTATTATATATTCGGACAGACAGGTTACCCGACCCTCGGAACGATGATGACCATTATCACCCTCATTGTCTGTTTCTTGTATTACTACTCGCCATTTACCAACCGTCCCACCACAAACCGCTGGTGGCATTGGCTTATTGCGGGATGCGTTGGCGGACTCATCAATCTGATTGTAGGCACCGTAAGTTGCAACAACGCCATTAACTCTGGCGACTTAGCAATGGCATTGGGCATTACTGACCCGTCTCTCCTTCCCTCCTTCGGCAACTGCCTCGGCTTCGGAATGGAGAACTTCATATTGTCGTTCGTCGCATTCGTATTGTTCTCTTGCCTTCTGAAGTGGGGCAGCAGGAACTGCAAACACACTCCGTTCTAATCCGTTTGGATTATCTACACACTAGATTATCTACACACTGGTAGGAGAAACGAAGACAAAACCACTTAAACAAACGAAAGAAAGAGCATAATATGCCAAAACTATATGTATTTGCCATAGGCGGCACAGGGTCACGTGTTTTGCGCTCCCTGACCATGTTGCTGGCGGCAGGTGTCAAAAGCGACACCGAGATTGTACCGATAATTATTGACCCGGACATGGCAGGCGGAGATAAGAACCGCACTGTAGAGTTGATGCGCCGGTACAACAGAATCCACGACTATCTGAACTTTACAGACTCCGCAAAGAACCGTTTCTTTGAAACTTCGCTTAAGCCATTGTCTCCGAACTACGCTATGGACATAAAGAATGGCAACGGCCAGAAGTTTGAGAGTTTCATAGACCTGAATGGGATAGAGGTTAGAAGCAAAGGCGGAGCCGCCTTAGTCAAAATGCTCTTCTCGGAGAACAACTTGGCAAGCGATATGACTGTCGGATTTAAGGGCAACCCCAATGTCGGCAGCGTAGTGCTCAACCAATTTGCGAACTCTAAGGAGTTCATGACATTCACCAACAACTTTGCCCAAGGGGACAAGATATTCATTATCAGTTCAATCTTTGGCGGCACAGGAGCTAGTGGTTTCCCTCTTCTTCTCAAGACATTGCGCGGGTGCAAGTCGGGCAACGCAGACATTGTCCGCAACGCCCCCATTGGAGCCATATCTGTCCTCCCGTACTTCAGCATCAAGGAGGACAAGAGCAGCGCAATAAACTCAACTTCGTTTGTAGGTAAGACTCGCGCCGCCCTGTCATATTACATTCGCAATATCAGCGGAAGCGGAGACTACTCGATAGACAACCTGTACTACATTGCCGACGAGGCCAGCAACAACTACGACAATTGCGAAGGCGGTCAAGGCCAGCAAAACGCTGCACATTTGGTTGAGATGATCTCGGCTCTCGCTATACTCGACTTTGCAAGCCGCGGCAGACGTCAGGAACAGACTCAAACAAAAGAGTTTGGTGTTGATTCTATAACAGAGCAAATGCAGTTCTCGAACCTTGCCAACAAGACAAGGAATGTGATAGCACCCGCGCTGACCAGTTTTATGCTCTTTGAGCGTTATGCGGAAAGCAAACTCAATGAGGATGTCAACTCAAAGAAGCAGCCATGGGCAAAAGACCTCGGAATAGACAGCAGCTTCCTCGTGAGCGAATTCGGAGAAGACATAAGCAGATTGCTTTCGGACTACAAAGAATGGCTCTCTGAGATGGAGAATAACAAACGCTCCTTCTCACCGTTCGAGCTCTCTGCATCAGACCCCGTCAACAGTGTGCGCGGACACGAAGCCAAGTATGGCTTTTTCGCTACGAAAGGCTTCGACCTCCTAACTGACAGGCTCAACGACAAGAGCGAAAAGATGAAAAAGGTAGACGGAATGACCAAAGAACAGTGCTTTATGGACATCGTCTACGACGTAATGCAGGGAATTGTCAACGATAAAATCAAACTCCTTCAGTAAGACAGTACTATGGGAAAAGTATTCAGACTGCACAAGACAGGTAGCAACAACATACAGGATTGGGGCGAAACGCAGCCCTATGGCCAAAACGAGGTAAACGGCATAGACGATCCCAATGGGTCGCAGATGGGAATGAGGGTGACCTCCATCCCGTCTCCTTTTGCCATCATTGACCTCGTTAAGACAGCATTCGCGGAGGTTGTAAATAGCAACGACTTGGATGGCACGACGGAATACCACCGCATCGTGTCGGATGCTATGGACGTGGCCGAGATATTCTTCAACTACAACAAGTTGCAAGACGATATCGAGATTATTGAGTGCAGAAAGGAAGACATAGCTAACATAGGCGGAGCAATTGGAGAGACTCTGAAGATGTTCATGGAGCAGGATGCCGAGACGTATAACTTCAATGACTTCGGCGCATTCTACCTACTGAACTACAAGAAAGGTCCTAAGCCAATGAACATAATTGGTGCGACCTCTCCAGCAACGTTGTTCTTTGCTCCAGCTAACGACCTTAGCTATGCGTCCGCAGGGATAAAATTTGCTAATGGCGACTTCCCTTTTGACACCGAACTGCAGCCTCTCTACAAGCGCGACCCAGAGCTCATCAAACTCCTTTGGATAATGATGAAGCAAACTGTCAATGGCAGAAGCGTTAGTGATATGGTGCCTGAAGTTTACGACTACATCAAAGCCTCCTTTGAAAAACTTGATGTAAACCAAAGGCAAATACTTAACGAAGCCGCAAGGACACCCGACCTCAGTACCTACAAAGAATTGCAGTTTGAAAGCAACAACGTTGAGATTCTGAGGGGGCTCATTATGCGCACACGTCCCGAGAAGCCACTCAACGGCACGAGCGATTTCGAGATTAAGTCGACCATATACAATGGCGACAAGAAGCCCCTTGTTTTGCCGTCTAAGGCAGGAACGGTCTATGAGGGCTTGACATACACCCCGGACAACTTGTGGGGCAAGAATGATCAAGCACCGGAGAAAGACGACAGGCCACTCTCGCAGCGCACACTGCCTAATGAGGGCACGAAGCACCCTTACCTCACTATTGGGGATTTCTTGGAGGACAGGGTTGTGAGGACAGGATATGATGATGATTGCATCGATTCTCATAACTACTTCGATGGTAACATTAACCACGAAAGGCACAACATAAAATCGAAGCACCTGTACTTGCTGCCTATTAAGCGTCAATTATTTGAATTCTTCACACCCGAGGAAGTTACAACCATGTTCGAAATGGAAGAACTTCCTGGCAATGGAGCAAGGGTCATTCTTAACGTACCCGTAAAGGGAACAAGAAACGGAGCGCCAATAAGGGTCAAGTATGAGCGCATCTACCATATTGAGGATATTGACGATTTCGACTTCGACTTTGCAATGATGCCAGCGGTTCGATTCGACTATCCACAAGAGGCCAAATACAGGGTTGCAATTGCACCTGACTTTCGCGACGAGCCAGTGGATGTTGAACTTAAGTTTTACGGCGACGAGGCGAATGAGATAGCATCCGATTTTTACAAGAGAAACTCGGCCCCAGACGACACAATCGTCAGGTCGTACGCTGTAGAAGGCAGTAATGTCGACTTCATAGAAGTCAACCGAGGTGTAAACCGAGGAATAATTCTACCTCGATTCAAGAAGCAGAATATAAATAGCTCTCAATTCTCGTTTGCAATCGACCTCGGCACTTCCAACACTCATATCGAATATACGACAAACACACAAGATGTTGCGTCTAAGCCTTTGGACATAACTGCAAGTGATGTTCAGTTGGCTTTTCTTTCGTCAAGGCAGAGCGCTACCAGTGATCAGCAATATAGGCATTGCATCAAAGAGTTCATTCCTGTTTTAATTGGGAAAGATGAAATTTCGTCTTTCCCCTTGCGAACAGCATTGTCCGAAGCGAAAAGCATCAATTGGAACTCTCCCGTTGCCCCATTTACTATGGCCAACGCCCAGCTAACTTACGATAGGTTAACAGACAATGGAGACAGCGAGACAAAACTTGACATCAAATGGGCCAATGACGAAAATAGCAGTAAACGTATCAAGGCATACATCGACTCGCTATTCTTCATCATCCGAAACAAGGTAGTGCTTTCGGGCGGAGACCTCAAGAAAACCAAGATAACGTGGTTTTACCCCATCAGTATGATTCGCGCCAATGTCAACAATTTTGAGGCGAGATGGACGGAATCATACGAGACGTACTTCGGTGGGGAGACAGAAAACTGTCTGTCCAAGATGACCGAATCTGTGGCACCATACGAGTTTAGCAAAGCTAAATTCGGAATGGCCTCAATCGCAACTATCGACATAGGTGGAGGCACAACAGATGTCGTGCTTGCCAACAAAGGCAAGATTGAGGCGATCAGCTCATTCCGCTTTGCCGTGAACAACATATTCGGCAACGGGTATGAATGGGGCGCAGTGGCTGACGAAAGCAAGAATATAACAACACTATTCACGGAACGCATCGCCAAGGCACTTGAGACCAGCGGTCTACTTGAACTAAAAAAGATGCTGGAGCAAAGGCACAGAGCCGATCTTGCATCTTTCATGTTCTCTCTAACCTCGAATAAAGATGTTAAGGAAAAGAAGGCCGAAACGTTAGTAGACTTCAACAGGATGCTGAGAGAGGACAGCAGTGAGAAAATCGTATTCCTGCTGTTCTACTTCTCAATCATCTACCATGTAGCCAACATTATAA
>CAVILU010000141.1:0-6139 GCA_963643535.1 bacterium
CATAACTGTTGCGGCATTGGCTGTCACGGGCTGCGTAGCGGCTGTGATACTCTACTTCGTGTCGCAAAAGTTCAAGGTATACGAAGATCCGCGCGTAGGTGAGGTCGAGGCCGCTCTGCCTGGAGCCAACTGCGGTGGCTGCGGTTTCCCCGGCTGCCATGGTATGGCTGATGCTCTCGTCAAGGCCGACGACATCAGCACTATGCTCTGCCCTGTTGGCGGCGCCCCCGTCATGGCCAAGATTGCCGGCATTCTCGGCAAGGAGGTTGTGGCCAGCGCACCTAAGGTAGCCGTAGTCCGTTGCAACGGCACGTGCGAAGCCCGCCCAAGGAATTTGGAGTACGACGGCGCAAAGCGTTGCTCGATCCTCGCGGCCAACTTCGCTGGCGAGACGGGTTGCTCCTACGGTTGCCTCGGCTGTGGCGACTGCGTAGAGGCTTGCCAGTTCGACGCCATCAAGATAAACAATGAGACCGGCCTTCCGGAGGTTGACGAGGAGAAGTGCGTAGCCTGCGGCGCATGTGCCAAGGCTTGCCCGAAGAGCATCATCGAGCTTAGGAACAAGGGTCCCAAGAGCCGTCGCCTCTTCGTATCTTGCGTCAACAAGGACAAGGGCGCAGTGGCAATGAAGGCTTGCAAGAATGCATGCATCGGTTGCGGCAAGTGCCAGAAGGAGTGCCAGTTCGATGCCATCACGGTCGAGAACAACGTAGCCTACATCGACTACATGAAGTGCAAGATGTGCCGCAAGTGCGCAGCCGCGTGCCCGACACACGCCATCCACGAGCTCAACTTCCCGCCCCGCCCTGCAGCCAAGCCTGCGGCTCCCAAACCTGCCGAAGGTGCGCAGAAGCCCGCAGCCGAGACCGCGGCTCAGCCCGCACAGGCGCAGCAGCAGCCCCAGCAGCCTGCCGAGGCACAGCAGCCCCAGCAACAGCAGTCCGCAGCCAAAGAGTAAGAGCGGAGAGAGAACATAGAACACCTCAACAACATAACGATACATCACAGTGTTGAAGACATTTAAAATAGGCGGCATCCACCCGAACGACATGAAGCTTTCGGCGGGCAGCTCCATCCGCGAGCTCCCGGTGCCAGCAGAAGTTAAGATTCCTGTCGGGCAGCACATTGGCGCGCCCGCGGTACCCATCGTCAAGGCTGGCGACGTAGTCAAGGTTGGCCAGCTCATCGCACAGGCCGGCGGCTTCGTCTCCGCCAACATCCACTCGCCCGTATCCGGCAAAGTGAAGAAGATAGAGGACTTCGTGGACGCCAACGGTTACCGCAAGCCCTGCATCACCATCACCGTCGAGGGCGACGAGTGGGACGAGTCAATCGACCGCAGCCCCGCCATCCGCCGCGAGATAACCATGGAGCCCGCTGACATCATCAACCGAGTCAAGGACATGGGCATTGTAGGTATGGGCGGCGCGACCTTCCCAGCCCACGTCAAGCTCTCCGTCCCTCCCGGCAAGAAGTGCGAGGCCCTCATCATCAACGGTGTAGAGTGTGAGCCCTACCTCACTTCTGACCACCGCCTGATGCTTGAGCATGGAGAGGAGATCCTCATCGGTGTCAAGATCCTCATGCGCGCTCTGGGTGTCAGCAAGGCATATATCGGCATCGAGAACAACAAGCCCGACGCCATAGAGAACCTCACCCGCCTGGCCACCAGCTTCGAGGGCATCACCGTCCAGCCGCTCAAGCTCCGCTACCCGCAGGGTGGTGAGAAGCAGCTCATCGACGCATGCATCGGTCGTCAGGTACCCAGCGGCAAATTGCCAATCGACGTAGGCGCCGTGGTACAGAATGTCGGCACCGTCTTCGCCATCTACGAGGCGGTCCAGAAGAATAAGCCCCTCATCGAGCGCATCGTCTGCGTCACTGGCAAGCCCCTCCGCGAGCCTAGCAACCTGCTGGTCCGCATCGGCACCCCCGTCAAGAACCTTATCGAGGCAGCCGGCGGAATGCCCGAGGACTGCGCGAAGGTCATTGGCGGTGGCCCTATGATGGGTCGCCCCTACTCCAACCTCGACGTGCCCATCGTAAAGGGTTCGTCCGGCGTAACCCTCATGAACAAGGAGGACTCTAAGCGTCCCGAACCACAGGCTTGCATCCGTTGCGCCAAGTGCGTCGGCGTTTGCCCGATGGGCCTTGAGCCGTTCCTCATGTCGAAGCTCTCCATGCTGGGTCGATTTGACGACCTCCGCGCCGAGAACGTCATGGACTGCATCGAGTGCGGTTGTTGCTCCTTCACTTGCCCGAGCGCACGCCCGCTCCTCGACTACATCCGTGTAGGCAAGGCTCGCGTAGGCGCACAGCTCCGCGCCGAGGCCGCAGCCAAGAAAGCCGCAGCAGAGGCCGCCAAGAAGGCAGAGGAGGAGAAGAAGGCCACCGAAGCCAAGTAATCCCACCCCGAATTAACAAAATAGCAAACCATTAGCTTTTAACTTTCAGCATAGTAAGATGGAAAAGTTAACCATAGCACCATCGCCACATGTCCACACCACCGACACGGTGAGGCGCAACATGTACGGCGTTGCGATAGCTCTCATCCCGACCCTCGCCACCTCGCTCTGGTTCTTCGGGCTCGGCGCGCTGTCCGTCATCCTGACGTCGGTCATCGCATGCGTGGCTGTCGAGTATCTCGTACAGAAATTCATCCTCAAGGTTCCGACCACCATCACGGACGGTTCAGCCATCGTGACGGGTCTCATCCTTGCGTTCAACATGCCTGCCGGCATCTCTTGGTGGATTGTAGTCATTGGCGCTATTTTCGCCATTGGCGTATGTAAGCTCACCTTCGGCGGCCTTGGTCAGAACATCGTCAACCCCGCAATCGGCGGACGCGTGTTCCTGCTCATGTCCTTCCCCGCGCAGATGACCTCGTGGGTAGACCCCAACGCTGTCGACGGCAGCACTGGCGCCACGCCTCTCGGTCTTCTCAAGGAGTCGCTCAAGAGTGGCAAGAGCGTGAGTGAGATTGTAGACCTCCCCACCACATCGGACCTTTTCTTTGGCAACATTGGCGGCTCGTTTGGTGAGGTATCGGCCATTGCGCTCATCCTCGGCTTCGTAATCCTCCTCGTCGCAAAGATTATCACTTGGCACATCCCCGTAGCTGTCCTCGGCTCGATGTTCGTCTTCCAAGGCATCCTCTACCTCTGCAACCCCGATGCCTTCATCGACCCTCTGTTCACCATCCTTGCAGGTGGCGCACTTCTTGGCGCTATCTTCATGGCTACGGACTACGTCACTTCGCCTATGACCCACAAGGGTATGATTATCTACGGCTGCGGCATTGGCATCATCACGGTACTCATCCGTAACTTTGGCGCATATCCCGAGGGTATGTCTTTCGCCATCCTCTTGATGAACATCGTCACGCCTCTCATTAACCGTTACTGCAAACCGAAAAGATTTGGGGAGATAGCAAAATGAAAAAGTTAGAATCGACTCTGCCAAACATGGTGCTCGTCCTGACGGGCGTCACCCTCGTAGCGGCCGCCCTGCTCGGCGTAATGCAGCAGCTGACCAAGGATCCTATTGCCAAGATTGAGGAGCAGACCCTCAACGACGGCATCAAGAAGGTCATCCTCGCAGGCCAGGATGGCGACCTCTCCGTCACCAATACCGAGACTATCGAGAACGAGAACGGCAAGTTCACCGTCTACACCGCTGCCGTTGGTGGCGAGGTTGTAGGCAAGGCCGTCAAGACCGTCGTCACAGGCTTCTCGCCCAATCTTACAGTCCTCACTGGCTTCGACAACCAGGGCAACATCCTTGGTTACGAGATCCTCGCCACTGCCGAGACCCCAGGCCTCGGAGCTAAAGCCGGCGAGTGGTTCCAGAAGGGCGGCAAGGGCAACATCATCGGAATGAACCCTGGCACGAACAACATGACCGTATCGAAAGACGGTGGTGAGGTAGACGCCATCACGGCATCGACCATCACGAGCCGCGCTTTCCTCAAGGCTGTCAACATCGAGTATAACGCCATCTTTGGCGGCGCAGCCACCGAGGCCAACACTGGCGCTACGGCCGTAGCCGACACCACCGCGGCAGCAGTGGCAGACAGCCTTGCCGGCGTAGTAGCCGACACGATAGCTGACGAGACGGCCGAGCTCCGCGCCGTGGTAGACTAAACGAACAATTAGGAAACAAGAATCATGGATAAATTCAAGATAATCCTCAACGGCCTCATCAAGGAGAACCCGACTTTCGTGCTCCTCCTTGGCATGTGCCCGACGCTGGGCACCACGACGTCCGCGATCAACGGCATGGGCATGGGACTGGCCACCATGGTAGTCCTCATGTGCAGCAACGTCGTAATCTCCCTCGTCAAGAACCTCATCCCCGACATGGTGCGCATTCCTTCCTTCATCGTCATCATCGCCACCTTCGTGACGGTGCTCGAGATGCTCATGAAGGCATACGTACCGGGCCTCTACGCTTCGCTGGGTCTCTTCATCCCGCTTATCGTCGTTAACTGTATCGTGCTCGGTCGTGCGGAGTCCTTCGCAGCCAAGAACAACGCCATCGACTCGCTTTGCGACGGTATTGGCATCGGTCTCGGTTTCACCGTAGCGCTCACCCTCCTTGGTGCCGTGCGCGAGATACTGGGTTCGGGTATGATTTTCGGTCTCAAGCTTTGGGGCGACGAGTATGGCATCCTTGCCTTCGTACTTGCACCGGGCGCATTCATCGCGCTTGCCTACCTCATTGTCATTGTAAACAAGTTAACTAAGAAGGCTTAAGCACTATGGAATATATACTTTTGGCCATCTCGGCCATCTTTGTGAACAACGTCGTGTTGTCACAGTTCCTTGGCATCTGCCCTTTCCTTGGCGTATCAAAGAAGATGTCCACGGCGGCAGGCATGGGTGCGGCGGTAACGTTCGTGCTCACCTTGGCGACCATTGTGACCTACATGCTTCAGAAGTACGTGCTCAACGCTTTTGGCATTGAGTATATGCAGACGATTCTCTTCATTCTCGTCATTGCCGCCCTCGTCCAAATGGTGGAGATCATCCTGAAGAAGATGTCGCCGGCACTCTACTCGGCCCTCGGCGTGTTCTTGCCCCTCATCACAACCAACTGCTGCATCCTTGGCGTTGCCATCATCGTTGGTAATGGTGTTGCCGATGGTTCATACGACCTCCTCAAAGGTGTCGTCTACGCCATTGCCACAGCACTGGGCTACGCTCTTGCGCTGATTCTTTTCTCGGTGCTCCGCGAGCATCTTGAGCTCATGGACGTGCCCAAGGCTATGAAGGGCACCCCCATCGCGTTGCTCACCGCCGGCCTTATGGCAATGGCATTCGTTGGCTTCTCGGGCCTCTGCTAAGAGTTCTACGGTTTAGAATTTTATGATAGTTTTCTCCCTCTGGGCGGGCTCGCCTGGGGGGAGATTTTTTTTCGGTTACATGACTGGGGAAAGTTTTTAAATTCTTGGTAGGGAATATATGGGGAAGCAGAGTGTGTTTGCGCCTGATTATTAGGGTCGAGACAAAAAATATTGCGGTTTTGAGGGAAGTTTTATATTTTTATCTGTGGATAGTGGCGCACTGACTGAAATAGCGAGCTCGCCACATATAGCAGAGGACTGAAAATGAAGTTTCCCATAGGCATACAATCATTCGAGAGACTAATCTCGGACGAATACATTTATGTAGACAAGACGGCACTTGTCTATACCCTTACTCATGAAGGTTCGATTTACTTCTTGAGCCGTCCGCGCCGGTTCGGCAAGAGCCTGCTCGTCTCTACGCTCGAGAATTACTATCTCGGGCGGAAGGAACTTTTCAAGGGACTCGCAATAGAGAGTCTTGAGACGGAGTGGAAGACTTACCCCGTGTTCCATTTCGACTTTAGTACTGGAGATTTCAGCAAGGCAAATATCCTATCCCAAGCTATCGAAGGACGACTATCCGACTGGGAGGCGAAATATGAGGTAGTAAAACGATATGACGACTTTGGGCTCCGCCTGCAGGACGTGCTTGCGGCAGCTCGCACCAAGACAGGCTTGCGCTGCGTTGTCCTTGTGGACGAGTACGACAAGCCATTGCTGGACGTTCTCGACTCGGGACTAAGCACAGAGCGCGATGGTCAAAAGGTCACTCTTGAGGAGTACAATCGAAAT
>CAVILU010000142.1:0-6035 GCA_963643535.1 bacterium
TGCCTCTACCTCAAGATGCTTAAGGGCACTACGCTCACACCTCAGTATAAGAACTGGGACCTCATGATGAAGAACGTCTACTCGCTTGGTGGATACGAGATTAAGAGTGACGGATTTGAGGTGGAGGTCGTATACCTCAACGACTCCAGCAGCACATACCTCAACTACTTCAACGAGGGCAACAAGCCTGCCAACGGCGGCCTCAACGGCAAGACCTACCTCCAGGTCCTCAACCTCGACCGACTCAACACATACAACCAAGTCTCCGCCGATGGCAAGTATGACTACGTGGACGGCGTGACGGTCAACTCCAAGCGAGGCCTCATCATCTTCCCCGAGCGTGAGCCTTTCGGTTCTTACCTCGCCGAGAAACTTAAGAATGAGCCAGCTTTGGCCGAGAAATATGCCTTCACCGCGCTCTACGACAGCACGCAGGTGTATGCCAAGCAGCAGACCAAGAAGAACAAGTTCAAGATTAAGGGTCAGTTCCAAAGTCAGAACTCCAGCGACATATCGCTCGGCGCATATAACATTGCCCAGGGTTCGGTTGTCGTGACCGCTGGCGGACGGACGCTTACTGAGAATGTGGATTACACCGTGGACTACTCACTGGGCCGCGTCCGAATCCTCAATCAGAGTATCTTGAGCTCGGGCTCAG
Source organism: bacterium (assembly GCA_963643535.1). Lineage (GTDB taxonomy): Bacteria > Bacteroidota > Bacteroidia > Bacteroidales > Marinilabiliaceae > W3P20-009. Next base: position 659 of record CAVILU010000142.1, read on the forward strand.
CAATCAACATCTCGTATGAGAACGAGGCCGCCATATCCACCCAGACGCAAACAATGGTGGGTACGCACCTCAACTACGAGATTAACAAGGACTTCAATATTGGCGGTACCCTCATCCACATGAAGGAGCGACCGCTGACAAACAAGGTGGGCTATGGCGAAGAGAGCATCAGCAACACTATGCTCGGTTTCAACATCAACTACTCCCACGAGTTGCCCTTCCTGACCCGCGCCATCGACGCACTCCCGCTCGTCTCGACCAAGACGCCCAGCACCATCACCTTCGAGGGTGAGGTGGCAAAGCTCATTGCAGGTCACTCCAACTCCATCAACGCCGCCTACATCGACGACTTTGAGGGATCGAGCGTCAAGTACGACATCAAGACGTGGAGCGGTTGGCATCTCTCCAGCCGTCCGCAAGGCAGCGGCGCGCTCACGCCCGACAAGAACGAGATAAACAACCTCAATGCCGGATTTGACCGCGCAAGGCTCGCATGGTATAGCGTCGACCCGCTCTTCCTGCGCAATATGACCAACACGCCGCGCCATATCCGCAACGACGTGGAGCAGAAGAGCAACCACTACGTGCGCGAGGTCTACGAGAGCGAGCTCTACCCCAACCGCGAGGCCGCCTACGGCGAGAGCACCAACATCACGATGCTCAACCTCGCCTACTACCCCGACGAGCGCGGCCCGTATAACTTCTCGACCGACATAGACTACAACGGCCACCTCGCCAACCCAGAGTCCAACTGGGCGGGCATCCAGCGCAAACTGGAGACCACGGACTTCGAGAACGCCAACATCGAGTATATCGAGTTCTGGATGATGGACCCCTTCATCTACGATCAGGACGAGCAGCGCGGTGGCGACCTCTACTTCCACATCGGTTCTGTCAGTGAGGACGTGTTGCCCGACTCGCGTAAGTCGTATGAGAATGGCTTGCCGGTGCCTGGTGAGGAATTCAATTGCGACAGCACCGTATGGGGTTACGTGCCTAAGAGCAACAGCCTCGTCAAGGGCTTCAATACAGACCCCGCCAGCATGCTTGCGCAAGACGTGGGCCTCAATGGCATGAGCTCCGAGAAAGAGCGTTACTTCTATAATCGTTCCGACTATCCTTATATGGATATGATTCGTCAGAAGTACGTCAATGGCGAGCTCAGCGAAGAGGCATATAATAATATAGTCAACGACCCAGCAGGCGACGACTACCACTACTACCGCGGCTCGGACTACGACCGCGACCAGGTATCCATCCTCGACCGATATAAGAGGTTCAACAACCCCGAAGGCAACTCCTGCCCAGGCGAATATTCGCCAGAGAGCTACACCACGGCGGCCACTTCCATCCCCGACAACGAGGACCTCAACGACGACTACACCCTCAGCGAAAACGAGAGTTACTACCAGTACCACGTATCGCTCCACCCCTCGCAGATGCAGGTAGGCCAGAACTACATTGCCGACCAAATGGAGACAACGACCAAACTGGCCAACGGCAAGACCGAGACCATCAAGTGGTACCAGTTCAAGATTCCTATCTCGCAGCCCGACAAGGTAGTCGGCGACATCAGCGACATGACCTCGATGCAGTTCATCCGCCTCTTCATGACGGGCTTCAAGGACACCTGCATCGTCCGCCTCGCAACCCTCGAACTCGTCAAGGGCGAATGGCGTAAGTTCACCGAGCAACTCGTAGACGAGGGCGGCCAGACATCCGCAGCCACAACGATGTCCACCACCACCGTCAACATCGAGGAGAACGACCGACGCAGCCCCGTAAGCTACGTACTGCCCCCAGGCGTAGACCGAGTAGTGGACCCGTCGAACCCGCAGCTCCGCCAGCTCAATGAGCAAGCCTACTCGATGAAGGTCACCGACCTCGCCAATGGCGACGCGCGCGCCGTCTACAAGACCCTCAATATGGACTTCCGCAACTACCGCCGCCTCAAGATGTATATCCACGCCGAGGCTCCGGAAGGCTCGACACTTGAGGATGACCAGGTAAGCGCATTCGTCCGCATCGGTTCGGACTACGAGGACAACTACTACGAGTACGAAATCCCGTTGCAGGTGACGCCCCACGGCACCTACTCCAGCAACAACGAGGCCGACCGATACGCAGTATGGCCCGAGGCCAACAACCTCGACATCCCGATATCTGCACTCACGGAATGCAAGTTGGCTCGCAACGAGGCACGCCGCAAGGCCGGCTCGGGCATCACACTGCAAGACGTCTACACAATCACCGACCCCGACAACAACAACAACCGCATCCGAATAAAAGGTAACCCAAGCACGGGCAACGTCGTCGTCATGATGATGGGTATCCGCGCCCACGGAGCCGGAACTAAGGATGCCGAGGTATGGTTCAACGAGTTGCGCCTCACGGACTTCAATGAGGAAGGCGGTTGGGCGGCTCGCGGACGCGCTACAGTCCGATTGGCGGACCTCGGTTCGGTGCAGGCTTCGGGTCAGTACTCGAGCGTCGGCTTCGGTAGCATAGACCAGAGTGTCACGGAGCGCAGCATGGACGAGAACAGGCAGTTCGACATCTCGGCAAACCTTGAGATGGGCAAGTTCCTCGGACCAAACTCGCGACTCAGCTTGCCTGTCTTCGCGGGATATAGCCGCACGACATCCATGCCTAAGTACTCCCCCTACGACTCCGACGTCCTCATGAGCACCGTCCTCGCTCAAGCTACATCTAAGCATGAGGAGGACAGCATCAAGGAGATCTCGCAGACCTCGGAGACCATCAAGAGCCTCAACTTCACCAATGTCCGAGTCAAGCCGGCCAAGGGTAAGAAAGTAACGATGATCTCGCCCTCCAACCTCTCGGCCACGTACAGCATCAGCACTACGGACAAGAGTGACCCAGAGACGGAATATGACTACACGAAGCAGATAAACGGCTCTATCGGCTACAACTACTCGGCAGGTGCCAAGACAGTGCAGCCCTTCAAGAAGACCGGGCTTAACAGCAAATACTTCGCCCTAGTCCGCGACCTAACCTTCTACAAGTCGCCCACGCAGCTCAGCTACCGTTGGGACCTCGACAGAAGCTATCAGGAGGTACAGAAGCGCAACGTCACCAATCCCGACTACATGGTGCCGATAAGCGTAACGAAGGACTTCTACTGGAACCGATATTTCGACTTCAGGTACAACATCACCCGAAACCTCAAATTCGGCTTCAGCGCAGTTGTCAACGCCCGAATTGACGAGCCCGACGGACCTGTCAACAAGGACCTCTACCCCGACGAGTACAAGCACTGGCGCGACTCCGTCTGGAGCAACATCGGCAAGTTCGGCAAGGTGCAGGACTACCAGCACAACGTCGACATCAACTGGACGGTACCCATCAACAAACTGCCATACCTCAACTTCCTCACGGCCAACGCCACCTACAAGGGCGTCTACACCTGGGAGCGAGGCAGCGAGACAGAAGACTTTGACTGGGGCAACGTCATCAGCAACAAGAACACCGAGCAAGCCAACGTCATGGGTAACTTCGGAACTCTCTACAACAAGTCGAAGTACCTACGCGACCTCTACGACCACTACAACCTCTCGAACAACACGAGGCAGCAGCAACAGAAGAAGAGCAACGCGAAGACGGTCAACTACACCCAGCGAGGCGTCAAGTTGACACCTGGCGAGCCAGTGACAATCAGCCACAGCCTCAAGACCTCCGACGTCAGCGCACGCGCCTTCGATGCCAAGGGCCACAGCCTCAAGGGCACACTGAGAGCGGTGGACGACAACACGGCAGTCTTCACCCCAAGCATGGCCAGCGACAACGCCCGAATCGTAGTCACAGGCACAATAAGTGAGGACGAGACCGAGCATCGCAACGTCTTCAAGGACATGGCGCTTATGGTCCTCACATCGATAAAGAGCGTAAGCGTAAGCTACTCAGAGAACAACGGAACCACATTGCCTGGTTACATGCCCGGCAGCCACTTCCTCGGAACGTCTGGCATAAATGGTTACCGCGCCCCGGGCTTCAAGTTCATCACGGGTATGCAGGATAGGAACTTCGCAATGATGGCAGCCAACCGCGGCTGGCTCACTGCCGACACCACCTTCAACGACCCGTATGAGATGAGCCACAGCCAAAACATCCAGTTCCGCGCCTCCGTGGAGCTCTTCAAGGCCCTCAAGGTCGAGCTCACGGCCCAGCGCAGCAGAGACAAGGGACTCACCGAGTACTACGTCTTCGGCCAAAACGGATTCGAGGGCGTCAACAGCTCACTGGAGACCGGCTCGGCATCGATAACCCTCAATGCCATCAAGACGGCCTTCAAGAAGCCCTCTAAGGACGGTGACTTGAGCTACTCAGTCTACGACAAGTTCCTCAACGCACGCTCAGCCATATCGCAAAGGCTCTCAAGGAACCGCATTGCGGCAGGCGGCAGCAGCTCGGGCGGACTTCGCGACGACGGCGGACAAGACGGCTTCGGCCTCACCTCGCAACAGGTCATGATACCCGCCTTCGTGGCAGCCTACTCAGGTCGTTCGACAGGCAACATCTTCCTGGACCTCGTCCCGAAACTGAGTGCCATAAGCCCCAACTGGAGAGTGACATTCAGCGGCCTCAACAACATCAAGGGCCTCAAGGACAAGGTTCGCAACATCGAGCTCAACCACAGCTACACCTCCAAATACTCCGTTGGTCAGTTCAGCACCAACCTCGATTGGCAGCGCAGTGGCGACGGTCTGAACTACATACGCGACATCGACGACAACTTCGTGCCCGAGTTCGACGCTACGACGGTATCTATTGCCGAGCAATTCAGCCCCTTCATTGGCATCTCGGCAACCTTCGTGAACAACATGACCGCCAACGTGGCCATCAACAAAGGCCGAACCTTGAGCCTCAACGTCTCGAACAACCAGATAACCGAGAACTACAGCAACGAGTGGACACTCAACCTCGGTTACCGCTTCGACAACGTCAAGATCTTCGCCGGCAAGCATAGCGAGGGCGGCTTCAACAACACGCTGAACCTAACCTTCGGCTTCTCGCAGCGCGACAGCTACACGATCCTCCGACGCATTGAGGAGGCCACAAATGAGCTGGCAAGCGGCACGAAGACAAACGGCATCAAGTTCACAGCCGACTACGCGATGACTCAGCGCTTCAACGTCCAGTTCTACTACGACCAGAGCCTGACAGACCCGTACATCTCATCGTCCTACGCAACAAACAACATCAACGTAGGCCTCAGCTTCCAGCTCCAGTTGGCTGAGTAACGCGGTTGGGAGGCACTCCTAACAACGAACTAACAACGACATTCGCCCCTCGGAAACAGTGCGTTTCTGAGGGGCGAATCTTTTTTGCGTAATGGTTGGATTGGGGGGTATTGAAC
>CAVILU010000143.1:0-5907 GCA_963643535.1 bacterium
CCGAGGCCAATATCACTAATCCCACGTACCAAACTTCTAATGTACAAAATAGGACTCGATGTCGGCTCGACCACGGCCAAAATTGTCGTTCTCAACGACAATGCTGAGGTAATATACTCGTCATACCGTCGTCACCAGGCCAACGTTCCTGCGGCCATAGAGGCATTCCTTGCCGAACTTACAGACACGCTAAAGGATACAGACCAGTTCACACTGGCCCTAACGGGTTCAGTGGGTCTCGGTGTGTCTGAGCGTTACGGACTCTCGTTCGTGCAAGAAGTTGTGGCAGCCACAGAATTCACAAGGACTGTGCACCCCGAGGTGTCGACGATTATCGACATTGGAGGTGAGGATGCCAAGATTGTATATTTGCAGAATGGCAAGGTCACGGACCTCCGAATGAATGGCAACTGCGCAGGTGGCACGGGTGCGTTCATTGACCAGATGGCCCTCTGCCTTGGCGTGGAGGTGACGGATCTCAACGCACTAGCCGAGCGCAGCACAATGCTCTACCCCATCGCCTCGCGATGCGGTGTGTTCTCAAAAACCGACATTCAGAACCTCATAGCGCGCAACGTCCCGAAGACGGACATTGCGGCATCAATATTCCGAGCAGTAGCCGTACAGACGGCCAGCACCCTGTCGCACGGTTGCGACATCAAGCCCAAAGTGCTGCTCTGTGGTGGTCCACTCACATTCATTCCTTCGTTGCGCAAGGCACTCGCCGATTACTTTGGCTACTCACTCGAAACGGACTTCGTCATCGAGGAGCGCGCAAATGTCATCCCTGCGTGGGGCACCGCACTTGCCGTAAATGACCATGCGCCGTTCACAGTACCGCAACTCAAGGAATTGCTCAACGCCCCCGCGCCAGAAAAGAAGGTGACGGAGAACCAGACTCACCACAATAAGACAACAGTAGACCTCATGCCGATTTTCAAGTCGGAAGAGGATTATCTTGAGTGGAAGGCTGACAAGAGCAAGAACTACGTGCCCGTGGTCGACGTAAGCCGCGCCACGAAACGCAACTACCTTGGCATCGACTCCGGCTCGACGACGACAAAGATTGTCGTGATAAACGAGAATGGCGAAATCGTCTTCAAATATTATGCGCACAATGGCGGCAACCCAATCGATGCGGTTAAGCACGGACTGAGCAAACTCGTCCAGCGCGCAGAGGAGGAGCACGTTGAGGTAAACATAACCGCAGGTTGCTCAACAGGTTACGGTGAGGACCTCATTAAGGCGGCGTTCTCGCTCGACTATGGCATGGTCGAGACTATGGCTCACTACGTGGCAGCACACGCCATGTGTCCGGATGTATCTTTCATCCTCGACATTGGTGGACAGGATATGAAGGCGACTTACGTTGACCATGGCGCATTGACCCGAATGGAGCTTAACGAGGCTTGCTCATCTGGCTGCGGCTCATTCATCGAGACTTTCGCACAGACGCTTGGATGTGAGATATCCGACTTCGTACTCAAGGCTTGCCAGAGTCAACACCCTTCGGATCTCGGCACACGTTGCACCGTCTTCATGAACTCGAAGGTCAAGCAGGTGCTCCGCGAAGGTGCCTCTGTATCTGACATTGCAGCAGGCTTGGCATACTCCGTGGTCAAGAACTGCCTCTTCAAGGTTCTCAAACTCAAGAACTATGAGGAGCTCGGACAAAATATCGTACTCCAGGGTGGCACGATGCGCAACGACTCCATTGTCCGCGCATTCGAGAACCTCACAGGCCGCAAGGTCTACTGCAACAACGTGCCCGAGCTCATGGGCGCATACGGTTGCGCACTCCACAGCCAGAAACAAGTTGAGGGCATAGAGAGAGAAGGTCGCCCCGTTTCAGAATTCCTCGTGGCAGCAAGCTTCGAAGAGAAGGCTCTGGCATGCCATGGATGTGAAAATCAGTGCCGCATAACTCAGTACAAGTTCAAAAACGGCGGCATCTACTTCTCGGGCAACAAGTGCGAGAAGATTTTCACCAACGGCAAAGCCTCCGACCACGTGGGCGTAGATATGAGCGTCAGGAAATACCACGCCCTCTTCGACCGCGCAGCAAAGCCAGAGGAGACCACGCCAGCCCCGCTCTTCACTATCGGCATTCCTCGTGCGCTGAACATGTATGAGGAGTTCCCATTTTGGCATACATTCTTCACGCAGTGCGGCATCCGCGTAGTACTCTCGAAGCCATCACTCTTTATCGAGTATGAGAAGAGCGTACACTCCGTGATGTCCGACAATATTTGCTTCCCCGCAAAACTCGTCCACAGCCACATCTATGGCCTAGACGCAATGGAGGGAGTGGATCGCATATTCTTCCCACGTGTAGTATACGAAAAGCGAGAAGACACGTCAGTCACTGGCAGTTACAACTGCCCTATCATTATTGGCTACCCCGAAGTCGTGGCCTCTGTCATCAAGACGAAGAAGCCTATTGACTCGCCCGTCATATCTTTCCAAGACGACAAACTTCTGCTCAAGCAGTTGCTCCGCTTTATGGAGCAATTTAACGTATCGGCAAGCGTCGTCAAGGCAGCCCATGCCGCTGCGCTCGAGGAATACAAGAAATTTGGCGACGACCTCCGCCAGGCAAACCTCGAAGTTTTCAAAGAGGCGCAGCGCGCACATCGCACTGTGATTCTCCTCGCAGGCCGTCCTTACCACACCGACCCGCTTATCCAGCACAAGGTATCAGAAATGATCACCAAACTGGGAGTCGACGTGGTAACCGAAGACATTGTAAGGAACTCGAATATCAACGAGAAAGAGACCTTTATCCTCAAGCAATGGACCTTCGTCAACCGAATCCTCAATTCAGCACAGTGGGCTGCTCGACAGGGCAATAACGTCCACTTTGTTGAGACGACGTCATTCGGCTGTGGACCCGACGCATTCTTCACTGACGAGGCGCGTTCGGTACTCAATAGGCACAATAAGAGTTTGACCCTCCTCAAGATTGACGACATCAACAATGTCGGCTCGATGAAGCTACGCGTACGTTCACTTATCGAGTCGCTGAAGTTTGGAGGTGAGGTATCGTCTGAGGTCAAGGCTTTCATCCGTCCGCGTAAGTTCGAGGATGAAGACAAGAAGCGTCGCACCATCTTGGCCCCCTTCTTCACAGAATATATCTCCCCACTGCTCGGTGCGGCATTCAAGACTGAGGGCTACGACGTAATCAGCCTCCCAATATCAGATGCCGAGTCCAACGACCTTGGCCTCAAGTATTCTAACAACGAGGTTTGCTATCCTGCTACCCTCATTGTAGGCGACTTTATCAAGGCTCTCCAGAGTGGGAAATACGATCTCGACAAGACGGCAGTAGCCGTAACTCAGCTTGGCCAGTGCCGCGCAACCAACTACCCGTCGCTCATCCGCAAGGCAATTGTTGACGCAGGTTTCAGTCAAGTTCCCGTCATCGGCATCGCCGGCACCGACAAGGAGGATCAGCCAGGCTTCAAGCTAAACCTCTTCAAGGCGGCCCCGATCGTGCTCTACTCAGTATTCTTTGGCGATTGGCTTTCAATTTTCTACCATGCCATTGCAGTACGCGAGAAAGTCAAGGGCACGGCACGCGCTTTGCGCGACGACTTCCTGCGCCGAGCAAATCCTCTCGTCGAGAAGAAAGACCTCAAGGGCATCCTCAAACTAACGCGTACTGCCGCCGAGGAGTTCAACGCCATCGACGTCTACACCGACCGCACATATCCCAAGGCAGGTGTAGCAGGTGAGATTTTCTTGAAATTCAACCCATATTCGCACCGTTACGTGCCAGATTGGCTTATGGACCACGGTGTTGAAGTTGTTCCGCCAATCATCCACAACTTCTTCCTTCGCGCCTTTGTCAACTTCAAGTTCAACAAAGAGAACTACGTCAAGAAGTTCAAAGTGCCCTCGATTGTCATCGACATGGCATATTCGCTCATAACAAAGGTCCAGAAGAAGTTCGACAAGGAGGCCGAAATCTTCCGCTACTACCAGCCCGAGATTGACATCAAGACCCAAAGTAAACTTGCAGAGGAGATTATTTGCCTATCAGCTCAGTTTGGCGAGGGATGGTTGCTGCCAGCGGAGGTCATTGCCTACATCAAGCAAGGTTGCACGAACGTGGTATCCATGCAGCCCTTCGGATGTATAGCAAACCACATCGTAGTGCGCGGCATCGAGAAGAAACTCAAAGAAGTATACCCAGAGCTCAATATGCTAGCCCTCGACTTCGACGGTGGCGTGAGCGAAGCTAACATAGCAAACCGACTTCTGCTCTTCCTATCCAACATGGAGGAGAAGAAGACTACAGATAAGTAAAATTGCTAACAGAAGAGGAACAGAAGCTCGTAAGCGAGAACAGGGGGAAAGACCCTGCTCGCATTGCGCTATCGGTACGCCCGTCTGCGACGGTGCGCCCATCAGTTGTGGCACAACAAGTTGACGCATACAACCGGTTGGAAGAGAAGGTACCGACATGGGCAGAAAAGGACGGGCTGCTGTTCCCCTTTCCTGTTGCAATACAGCAATGCTCCTCGGAGCCGTTGGCACGTTTCCGCGAGTCGTTGACTTTTGGGTGCGACAGTCTTATTGACCTTACCGGAGGTTTGGGCATCGACTGCTATTTTATGGGACTCGAGAAGAGCCGCGTAACGTATGTAGACAAGAGTCCGGAAGCCGTCGAGGCCGCAAAGCACAACTACGAAATCCTTGGCGTAAAGAATACGACATTTGTCAATTCGAGTGCGGAGGACTATGTCAAGAAGTGCATCGACGAGGGCATCACAGCCGATGTAGTCTTTGTGGACCCTTCGCGACGTTCGCAGACAGGAGAACGCGTCTTTATGCTCAACGAGTGCTCGCCGGATGTGTCTGAACTATGCCCGCAGCTGCTCAAGATTGGGGAAAAGGTGATAATCAAACTATCACCACTGTTGGATATATCATTGACGGTCTCGCAGTTGAGCAATGTAGCTGATGTTTATGTCATTGGCCGCAGCTCGGAGTGCAAAGACCTAATGGTTTGCCTCAAAGCGAAAATTGACGAGTACGAGGAAAGGTTAGTACATGCCGTAACGATAGACAAGGAAGGCAACATGATGTCGGACATTGCCTTCTCACCCAAAGAAGAGAAAGAGTTAAAAGCCGACTTATTGCAGCGTCTTCCCTACCCCGGAGAACGACTCTATGTACCTCAAGCCGCCATAATGAAAGCCGGACCGTTTGCCACACTCGGGCAAATGATGGAGCTCAAAATGCTTGGCAATGGCACCCACATCTACGCATCGCAATTTGACATTCCTTCTTTCCCAGGCCGAAGTTTCGTTGTCGAAGGCATATACGACCTCTCGAAACAGAGCCTCAAAAAGTTACGCGAAGTAACGACCTCGGCATCAATTGCAGTCCGAAACTATCCGCTCACCGCAGAAGCATTAAGAAAAAAGCTTAAATTTGGGGAGTCGTCCACATACTTCCTCTTCGGAGTAACAGCTTATGGGGGGCAACAAGTTTTAATCCTCTGCACCAAAACAACATAAAGCGACATGAAGTCACTCCCACTGATTTTGATTTCCGCAGCCGCACTGCTCATGACAATGACGCACTGCGCAATAGAGGAAGAAGTAAAACCGCAGGCAGTGGAAGGTGATACTGTGGCAGCGGTAAGCGTAACCGCCATAACGCCATATAGCGCACACATAGAAGGACGTTTCGGAGCGGAAAACGACACATCGGAGATTGCAGGCATAAAATATTCGCTGCAAAACACACGTTACCTCAGCACCACAGGAGACGAACTGCGAGCTAAATTAGTAAGCAAAGGCAAATACGAGGTTGACGTCGACGGACTTTACTCAGACACCACATATTACTTTGTGACCTACGTAGAGCGCAACGGAACACGATACAACTCAGACA
>CAVILU010000144.1:0-1441 GCA_963643535.1 bacterium
ACTCAACACTGAGCAGATGTTCTGGGATACCAAGACCCGCCGCATCTACTCCGACAAATTCGTAAAGATTACCACTAAGGGCCAAATGATTACGGGCCGCGGCTTCGAGAGCGACGACCGTATGAGTTACTACGAGATTAAAAACCCGGGCGGTGAGATTGACGTCCGCGAAAGCAAATAACTACCTAAGTGGGGGGCGGCATTACTTATCCGTTCCCCACTTTTTTTTCTTTTAACTCACGAGGTAGCACTATTGGTATGCGGCGCGCCAGCATAAGAAATATGGCACGCATATTGCAATGGGAATAAACAACATCTACTACACAAAGTAATCTATGAAGAAATTCGTTGTCATAGTAGCCCTATTGCTCATCGGCTTTATTATCGCCAGCGTATGGGCGCAAGATATAAATGTGAATAATATGACAGACAAGGAGTTAAAAGAAAAAATAGATTCGCTCGTCACAGACGAAATGCCGCTCTCTGTCAAGCCCCTCATCGAGGAGGCTAAGAAACGAGCAACCTTGGCGAAGGACACCAAATGGATGCTCAAGCTTATCCAGCAAGATATTCAAGTCAACCAACGTCGCAATCGCCGTACATCAGACCCCGAGGAAGAGCTACGCAAGACTCTTGACGGTGCCTGGACCCCTTTGCGTCAGATGATTAATTACTCTCTCTGGCTTCAAAATCACGAAGATAGTGCTTGCCTTGCGGCAATTGATTCTCCGGAGGAACTTCGTGCCATTAAGGCTGTGGATGTTGTTGACAGTGTGGATATTCCAAATATCAACCTCTTCGATTATATATGTTTGTCGATATGTTCTGAGCTCCGTTATTCTCAATCTATCTATTTCAAAACAGAAGAGCAATTAAGTGCTTTTTTAGCTTCGCCTGAGGAGTTCGCTTCGTCAACTGTCGGAATGCCTGTTTGTGTTGAGGCATTGAGGAGAATGACTAAGGCGGCGCTCAATGCTCATGACGACTATTCTTTGTTTTGGGCGCAGGCTTTGCGTGTAACACTAAAGTCGCAGTCTATTTTTGCGGACCGCAAGTCTACGTTAGAGGCCGACTTATTGGCAATGAAACCCTCTGATGCTCTCGGAAAGGAGTTGATCAAGATGGCACAGGCGTCGATTCTTTTGCAAGAGATCTCTAAATTGCCGAGAGGAAATGTCGAGGAGATTGATGCTAAGCTCGATGATGTTCTCGCCCTCTACCGCTCTGTTGTAGATTCTAAGGTCAGCAAGCGCCTTTCTAAATCCTGCCAAGAAGAGATTGACGGAATAGAAAAGGCCGATTTGAGGGCAAATACATCCTATCAGGTGATGCCTGGCAAATATCTCCCTCTTCGTCTCGCATATCGCAACGTAGCCCATGTCTCTATTCGTTTCTACCGCATTACGACGGACAAAATGAAAGCGGAGGATGTGCTCACCCC
>CAVILU010000144.1:1487-4722 GCA_963643535.1 bacterium
GACCAAGGGACGTATCTATTGTTCAACTGCATATACCGAGCTCGAAGCCCCGACGCAGGGACGATATATTCTTGCCGTCTATGTGCCAGGCCGTGAGACTCCTATCTCGGATAGCCAGTTCAGTTGCATATCGTACAAGCCTACCTTTGTCGGGGATAACCAAAACAACAGTGTCCTCGTTTCTGACTTCTGGACGGGTAAACCAGCAACGGACGCTAAGGTGGACGGTAAGGATATTAAGGATGAGGACGGATGGGCCGAGCTCCCTTCGGATGAAAGCAATAAGCATTACTCGTCGTTTATCTCGGTGGAGCGGGATGGGGAAAGTTTTCGTTGGGAATACAACACCAATCGCAGCGGCAATGATGTTGATCATATTTCTAATGCGCAGCTTATAACAGATCGCGCCATCTATCGCCCTGGGCAAAAAATATTCTTCAAGGCATATTTCTTTTGTCGCTACAAGGATCGCATTACGCCTTTCCAAAGTGGTAAGACTTGCTCTGTGAAACTCTTGGGCGCCAACCGGAAAGAGCTCGCAAAGGTCGAGTTGAAAACTGACGAGTTCGGAACTGCGAGCGGCGAAATTACTGTGCCCGACGATGCCATGAAGGGTGAGTGTAGCCTTACGTGCAGCTGTAAGGGCGTAAAAACTACTAATTACATTGATGTTGAGGACTTCAAGCGCACCGACAACACGATAACTTTTGATGGTTTCGATGATGTGGTGTTGCCTGGCTCTCAAGTTACCGTGTCCGGCAAGTGTATGTCGGCAGCTGGTCTCCCTGTCGCTAATGCGCAGGTGGCGTATCGTGCAGGAGATGATGTGGTCGGCGAGACTATGACGGATGCCAATGGCGCGTTCTCTTTCTCGTTCAAGGCGAGCGCGGAATACTATGCCATTACCGTCAATGTGGTTGATTCCAAGGGCGAAACGACGCAAGGACATACCGAACTGACTGTGATCGCTAGGGGCTACAATATATCTCTGGCTCAAAATGAAAATCAATCCGAGGTCGGCCGCGGTCCTGTTCTGACGCTCACTTCGCAAAATAGCAACGATCGCCCATACTCATCCAGAGTACACCTGACCGTGACTCCTTATGAGCCCGTTACTTTGCGTCCTGCTTTCTCTGTCTCGCAGAATTGGTTCTTTTATTATGACCAAGATGAAGCTTTGGATACCGTAGTCGGTGGCCAGAAGAGTGTCGTTTTCGGAAAGGCAAATTTTGCGAGCAATGAGCCGAAGCTTGCCTCTGTCCCCGTCTTCGAGATGGATTATGAGGTCTGCGGCGAGAAGCGGATTGACTTGTCGAGTCTCAACCTCCCTGCGCGTCGCTATAAGATTGTGGCCACGGCTATTGCTCTCGACAGTACGGAACTTCGTCAGCAGACAGAGTTCCTTGCGGTGGCCAAGAGCGGCAGAATGGAGGGTTTGGATTATCTGTTCCTCATGGCTCCGAATGAGGTCGGACGTGGTAAAACATTGACTTTCAAGGTTGGCACAGGTTGGGATGATGCTTGCGTCACGGTCCTCGTCAATTACCGTAGTCGGATTGTTCTCCGTAAGAGTCTCGACTTGTCGCATGGAGTGGCCGATGTCTCTTATCAAGTCCCTTCTGATGCCATAGATGGCGAGACTGTCGGAATAACCATTATCACTGTCCGCGATGGTCAGGTAAATAAGGAATATAGCTCAGTAAGGGTCAGGAAAGAGGACAAGGAGATTAATCTCTCGCTTTCTTCCTTCCGCGACCACTCTCGTCCCGGAGCCAAGGAGCAGTGGACCATCAGTTGCACGGGCGGTGACGAGTCTACAATTGCCGCTTCCATGTACGACAGCCGATTGGACAAGTATACATCCAACGATTGGCAAGTCGCTTTCTCTCGCCTGTCTGTAGGTAATGTGGTGAACGTAAACCATCTTGGTCCCAAGTTTGCTAATGTCGAGGACTTGCATAACTATTGCAATGAATGTTTGTGTGACGATGTTTTCCGCAATTTTTTCCATGATTTTGAGGGGTATGCAGGTTTTCGCTTTATGCTTATGCAACCCATGCATTGCCAAGCGAGGTACTGTCTTGCGGCTTCTAGTGTGCAACCCAATGGGATGGATGGCGAGATCGAGCTCTCTGAAATCGTTCGTGTTGGAGACCGCATAGATTCTTCCTCTGAGGATATGGACGAACTCGACATTGAGGACGATGAGGACGATGACTTCGACGATGATGATATTGACGACGATGATGTAGAAACAGAGGACGCTACAGCGGCTCAATCTCCCATATCTCTCCGCAAGGACTTTTCCGAGACGGTATTCTTCCTCCCCGACCTGCGCCCCGATGCCAATGGCAATGCGACATTCGAGTTCACGTTGCCCGACAACCTCACGACGTATAACTTCCAAGCCTTAGCCATCGACAAGAAGATGCGTTACGCTATGGAGACCCAGACCCTTACGGTCAACAAACCCCTCAACGTCCGTCTCGGTCTCCCGCGTTTTGCGACGGAGGGCGATTCGATAACCATCCCCGTGGACATTACAGTCGCCGACTCGTCAATAACTGCTGCCGAGGTCTCGCTCTCCATCACGGACAAGGAGACAGGCCGCTCATTGGCAACCCTCCCCAGCCTGACTGTCGATTTCAACGGCTCAGCAGCTGGTTCTGCCCGTTGGGAATTTGTTGTGCCTGAGGGCGTTGATGAACTAAATATTGAGGTGCGTGGCGAGGCTAAGTCCGCCGCAGGCCTCACTGGCGACAAGGATGGCGAGCGCGTCTCGCTTCCCGTTGCCAAGCGAAATATCGAGGTCGATGAGAGCCACTCCTTCGCGCTCACGGACAAGGGTGCGCACCACGTAGCTAATCCATTCGCCGAGGGCAAGACCAAGCTCCTCTCGTTCAACTACACCAGCAACGCTTTCATCGAGGTTCTCCGAGCCCTGCCGAGTCTCGACAAGAATTGGACTCCCTGCACGGATACTTACCTCGGTCGCTACGAGAGCTCAGCCATTGCCACGTTCCTCCAGCAGAAGGACGAGGTCCAGAAAGCCGTAGAGTACATCAAGAAAAACGAGGGCAAACTCTCTACTATCGACGATGCTGACAATGCGCCATGGTACCAAATGGCTCGCCGCCTCGCCAAGCACGACAAGGATGTGGTACGCCTCTTGAGCGGCAGTTACGCTGCGAAAACCAAGCGCGACAACCTCAGCAAACTCCAGTCTATCCAGCTA
>CAVILU010000144.1:4819-5800 GCA_963643535.1 bacterium
TCCCATGGTTCAGCGGAATGGAGGGCTCGAATTGGATGACGGTGAGCGTAGCTTCCTCTCTTTGTGAGATGATGCGACTCGGCCTTGTGGATGCCGATGACATGTCCACGGTGAGCAAGATTCTTACCAAGGCTCGTCCTCGCATCGACACCATCCTTGTCAAGGACCTCGAATGGTATAACGAGAATCTCGCTGAGTATGAGAAAAATAAGAAAGCCCACGGCAATCGCCCGCCTATGCTCTCTACCTCTACTCTTGAGGCCCTCCACGCCCGTCTCTTTATGGATGCTCATATGGACGGCACCGTAAGGCAACTCATCGATGTCCTCAAGTCCCGTTGGCAATACCCGACAATGCGCGACCGAGTGACGGCCACCACAGTTCTCACCTCGGCTGGCGAGACCATTACTGCCAAGAAGATTGTCAATAGCCTGGAAGAGAACCTTGTGCAGACAGCGGACGGCACAGCCTACATCCCCGAGGACGGCCTCTTCCATCGCCGTGAGCAGGTCGAGGCGCAAGCTATGCTAATCTTTGCCCTCCAGCGTCTCAACCCAGACAGCGAAAATCTCCAGCGCATCGTCAATCACCTCGTCCTGATGAAGCGTGGCGAGGCTTGGCCAGACGCTCAGTCTACAAGTCGCGCCGTGCTCGCGCTTCTCGGCTCGTCCGCCATATCTGCGGAGACTGATGTCGTAGAGGTGGCTGGTCAGAAGATTGAGTGTACTGTCGAGAGCCCCGAATTCTCCGCTGCACTCCCATCCGACGGTTCTGTAAAGGAAGCCACCGTCACCAAGAGCGGCAAGACGACTTCGTGGGGCAGCTGGCAGCGCATCCTCCAGACTCCTATCGACGACATGAAGGCCGACGGCACAGAAAAGCTCAAGATTAACCGCACAGTCGAGGTGCTCCGCCGCAATGCCGATGGGCGCGAAGAGTGGGTGGTCCTCGCAGCAGACAGCACTTCGCTCCGCGTAGGCG
>CAVILU010000145.1:0-765 GCA_963643535.1 bacterium
ACCCAGAGAAGTATAACATCGACCACATCTGCCCGGGCAAACTCCTCCTCCGCCTCTACAATAAGACGGGCGAGCAGAAATATCTTACCGCCGCTGGCCACCTGATGAAGCAATACGAGACTCACCCGCGAACTGCCGAGGGCGGCCTCTGGCACAAGAAGGTCTACCCGCACCAGATGTGGCTCGACGGCCTCTATATGGGTGCCCCATTCATTGCCGAGTATGGGCAGTTGGCCAATGAGGATGTGGCTGCCGATGTGGCAAGTCAGTTCATCATTGTAGGTCGCCATACCTACGACGACTCCACCCACCTCTTCCGCCACGCTTGGGACGAGAGCCATTCTATGTTCTGGGCCGACAGCCTCACAGGTCAGAGCCGCCATGCCTGGGGACGTGCCAATGGCTGGTACATGATGGGCATGGTCGACGCTCTTGAGTTCATCCCCGAGGGCACTGAGGGCCGCGACTCTGTCATCACCATTCTCGGCAATCTCGCTAAGACGCTTCTTGATTTCCGCGACCCCGAGACGGGTATGTGGTACCAGGTGCTCGACCAGCCTGGCCGCGAGGGCAACTATGTAGAGTCCACTTGCAGCGCGATGTTCATCTACTCTATGCTCAAGGCTTCCCGCCTCGGCTATATCGACGAGAGTTTCCGCGACATTGCCGAAGAGGCTTTCTCTCAGTACGTCCGCACCTTCGTCAAGGAGGAGAATGGTCTCCTGAGCATCACATCCTGCTGCGCCGTGGCGGGCCTCGGTGGCA
>CAVILU010000145.1:775-5757 GCA_963643535.1 bacterium
GCAAGGATATGAGGGATGGCACTTTCGACTACTACATCCATGAGCCCGTCCGCGACAACGACCCCAAGGCCGTAGGTCCTTTCCTCCTCGCTTGCTGCGAACTCGGTTTGTAGAATCTTCTAATACACCATAAAGCATCCGCGCCCTGAAGAGCAAAAGGACTTGACACTTCTGCTCTTCGGGGCGTTGACGGCAAAAATGTGATAATAAATTCACGCAGAAAATATACGCTGAAAAAATACTACACCATGATAGACAACTTCGCCGACATAAAAATCCTAAGATATCACGTAGACGGTTTCGAGTCTCTCCCTCTCAGCCGCAAACTCCTCCTCTACCATCTCAGTGAGGCCGCCCTCTGGGGACGCGATATCTATTGGCATCAGAATTGCGCCCAGGGCCTCGCTCTCCGCGCCATCCTCGAAAAGGTCTATACCCACCAGCGTGCCAATGGCAATCTCGATGCCCGCCTGGCCGAGTATACCAAGCGCGTTTGGTTCGCCAACTCTCCATATCACCATTACAGCAACGATAAGTTCCGCCCCGCCTTCTCGGCCGACGAACTCTCTGCTTGGATGGTTGCCGCTGGCATTGCCGAGCCCCTCTCGCCCGAGCTGAGCCGCCTCATTTTCGATCCCGAATATGAGCCAAAGAAAGTGTCGCTGGATACCCGTGGCGACATCGTGGCCGATAGTTCCGTCAATTTCTATTCCAAAGGCCTCACTCAGCAGGAGGTCTCCGATTTCTATAAGCAGCCGGGTCGCCATCCCCTCAACAGCCAATTGGTTAAGGACTCCGATGGCAAGATTATAGAGAACGTTTGGCGCACGGGCGGTATGTATTCCGAGGCCATCTCCCATATCATAGACCACCTCAACGAGGCCGCCAAGTATGCTTGCAACGACTTGCAAACCAAGGCAATCCGTCAGCTTATTGACTATTACCGCACGGGCGATCCCGACACCTTCGACGAGTTCAGCAAGACGTGGGTGGCCGACAAGACTTCCGATGTTGATTTCATAAACGGCTTCATCGAGGTCTACGACGACCCTATGGGACTCAAGGGCACGTGGGAGAGCATTGTCGAGCTCAAGGATGCCGAGGCCACAAAACAGATAGACCTCATTGCCGCCAACGCCCAGTGGTTCGAGGACCATTCGCCCGTCGATCCCGCTTTCCGCAAGCCCTGTGTCAGTGGCGTCTCGATGAACGTTATCGATGCCGTGATGCTCGGTGGCGATTGCTATCCCTCCACCCCTATCGGCGTCAACCTCCCCAATGCCGATTGGATTCGTGAGCAATTTGGCTCCAAATCTATATCCCTCGCCAACATCACCCATGCCCACCATGAGGAGGCGCAGCAGAAAGATCCGGCGAAGCCTTCCGTACTCGGCGAGTTCGCCTATACCGACGAGGAGAAGGAGCGCGCACGTCGCTACGGCCGCCCCAGCGACGACCTCCACACGCAGCTCCACGAGTGCCTGGGTCACGGCTCGGGACAGATGCGTCCCGGCGTGTCGCTCGACGATCTCGGTGCCTATGGCAGCACTATTGAGGAGGCGCGCGCCGACCTCTTCGCCCTCTATTTTATGGCGGACCCCAAGATGACTGAGCTCGGCATCACTGAGTGCGCCGACGTGGCTTGGGCACACTACGATGCTTATCTTCGTGGCGGTCTCCTCGTCCAGCTCGCCCGAATTGAGGAGGGACGCAACATTGAGGAGGCGCATATGCGCAACCGCGCCATGATTTCGCGCTGGGTACTCGAGAAGGGGCAGGCCGATGGCTCTGTAGAGTGGATTGTCCGCGACGGCAAGCACTTCGTCACTATCCATGACTACGAGCGTTTGCGCGTCCTCTTTGGCGATTTGCTCCGCGAGGTGCAGCGCGTCAAGAGCGAGGGCGACTATGAGGGTGCCAAGGCTCTTGTCGAGAACTATGGCGTACGCATCGAGCCCGAACTTCATGCCGAGGTCCGTCGCCGTTATGCGGCACTGGGCATCGCTCCTTTCAGTGGCTTTGTCAATCCCGTGATGTCGCTCGTCCGCAATGGCTCGGAGATTACTGATGTCGCCATCTCATACGATGAGGCCTACGACGACCAGATGCTCCGCTATTCGCGAGACTACGCCGCGCTCTAAGTTTCCCCCCCTGAAAACTGTGTAAAATCGGTCTGATCTGTGGATAAGTATAACAAGCTTCGGCTAAAGAGCCTCACCTTGTGGCTTTGCGCCTTGTGCATGCTCACCGTGGTCGCTTTTGTCGCGCCCGTGGCGGTTGCTGCTCAGTCGCTCCTCACGTATCGCATTGTCGGTGATGTCGAGCCATTCAAGTCGGTGAATGTTGCCAAGCGCATCAACGTCACGCTTGTCCACTATTCCGACATCGACAAGTTACCTTCCGCTGTTGCCTCTCGGCTTAAGAAAAGTAAGGCTGCCGCCGCGAGGGTGGGGCAGGGGCTCCCTGTCTGCATTGTCAAGGCCGAACCCACTGTTGCCAAGGCCGTTAAATGCGTATCGAAAGATGGCACGTTAGATATATATGCCGAGAAGTTCAAGTACAAACGTAGCCAGGCGATAGATGTTTATGTGGTCTGCGACAGCAATTTGCGCTCTGTCTCTGGTGCGTCTGGCAGCAATATCACCTCTCGTGGCTGCCTCCAGTCGCCCGGCCTCTCCCTCAATGCCGAGTTCGCAATGTCCATCCACGTCACAGTTTCGGCCCCCTCTGTGAGTGTAGTCGCCAAAAACAGTTCCGACATAGGCCTCACAGGCTCAATAGGCGATCTCACAGCTCATCTCATGAGCGGCAGCAACCTCCGTATGCGCAAAGTAACGTGCGCCACAGCCTCCATAACCGCCGAGGGCGAGTCCACGGCCCAAGTGAACGCCACTACTTCCCTGACAGTCTACTCCTCAGCCCGTAGTCGCGTGACATATTACGCCCCCGGCGCCACCCTCGACCTCCATTCCGAGACCCTCGGCGAGGTATATGAGGTTATGGTTTGGGAGAATTTGTAGGGAGGACGTCGAAATCTGTGTCACTTAGTGACCGAGTTTCCGATTACAAAGGTGCTTTCCCTCCGTTCTGTCAATCTCCTATTCGGAAAAAGTGTCATCTGGTGATGGCTTTCCCGAATAGGAGCTGTTTTTTCCCCCTCAAGCCCCAACAGTATGCCGCCGCAGCCAAATCCCGAAGAAACGATCGTAGACCACGTACGAACCGTCGTACTTATAGGCGAACTCGCGGTCTATCAGCGTCTTGAGGGCCAAGCTTACGCTGCTCGCGGCGGGGAGCGAGTGTCGGCGCAGGAAGTCTTGTGTCAATACGGACGGGACGCGTCCGTCAGCGGCTATGGCCGAAAGGAGGGCGGCTTGGTTGTCGGTCAGCGACTCGTAGTAATTGATGAAGGCCACCTCCTGCTCGTCTACGAGAGTGTCTATTACGCTGTCTATCTCCTCAGCCGTGATGGTTGCTCCGTTCTGGTAGAGCCGGTTGAGTATTGCCTGCACATACCATGTCTGCCCGTCCACGGCATCGTATAGATGCGCAAAGTCGACATTGCTAATATCAAGTTTCTTGTTCTCCATCCACCTGTTGGCAAAGTCGCGATACCTGTCGGGTGCTATCAGCGGCAGGTTTACTATCTGCGAGCTCTGGTAGAAAGGCCGTTTGGCCGAGAGGAACATATCGGTCATGACGTGCTGCTTGCTGCCTGCGAAGATGAAGTATACGTTGGGCAAAAACTGTATGTATGAGCGTAATAAGGCTTCGGCTCCGTCTTCGGGGTACTCTGCAATCTGCTGAAACTCGTCTATGGCTATGTATATCCGCCGCCCCGAATCTTTGAGGTAGTCGAAGATGTGGCGAAGCGACTCTTCGCGCTGGCTGGGCTGCACTGTTATGGAGAATGTCGGCATACCTGTGGCGTCGTCGAATGACATTGTCGGTGCGTAACTGCCGAAGAACGAGGTCACTTTGCGCATCGCCGCTTGCGAGAACGTGTCCACGCGGCCGATCACGGTCTTGCCGAGCAACTGAATGAACTGTCCGAGGTTGCGCGTGGCGTTTATGTCGAGGTAGAAGCATGTGATGTCTGGCTCGTTGCGGCTTATCGTGTCGAAGATGTGGCGTATGAGGCCAGTCTTGCCTATGCGGCGCGGTGAGATGAGCACTACGTTGCGCTCGTTGGCCAGTGCGCTTGTCACTATGGCCGTCTCGCAGTTGCGGTCGCAGAAGTAGTCGGCGCCCTTATATCCGTATATCACGAACGGGTTATTTAGCTTCTCCATAATGCTTTACCTTTATTCCACTTTTTGTGTTACATATTTTGTGTAATGCTAAGTTAGCGTAATTTCTCGCAATTCACAATTAGCTGGCAAAAGATATTCTGGTCGCCAAATTCCCTGTTAATATCATTATATGATATTAACGCAAATCCCGGCTCTTCAAATTCACGTCCTCGGGTCTTCTACAGTCGCTGACGGGCGGTTCTACTTTCTTCAGGGTCAACCCGCTCGTCGCTATAATCAAACTCGCGTATAATACCGCGAGCACCTCGGGCTACACGGCAACGTATCTTTACCGAATTAAGGGAAGCACAGCACCGAAAACGAACCGAGAGTCGGCGGGAAATGTGGTGCTTACTCACAACTTAAACACCAATACGGGAGTTTCCAACTACGCTGCGCAAGGCACGTTCTACTGCACGGGCACGGCCAAGTATTCCCGCTCGCTTATGTTTGACAACATAGCGGCCGACTCTATGCGAGTGCACTTTATGCAAGACAATTCCCACTACGACCCGCAAAATACGGGGAATGTGGACTACGCTATGATTTTCTTTTATGACCTCGCCACTTACAATTAATTGGCAAAACGCATCCGCGGTTTGGGAATTTTTCCTAAATTGCGGGTGTTAAAATATTCCTTACTATGATTAAGCATCTATCTTTTGCCGTCCTTACGGCTCTCGCTTTGCT
>CAVILU010000146.1:0-5725 GCA_963643535.1 bacterium
CGGTAAGCTACTTAGCGTAGAATGCCGCACGAAACTCATTATGGACAATGCCTGTGCCCTATGGGGCACGGGTCGTCTGTGAGTTTCGGGCGGGTTTCTCCTAGGCTTCCCGCAGGACGCGAATGGATTGGCCTGTGCCCTTCTTCGTGTCCGATATAGATATGCATACATAATGTCGTTTGAGTTTGATGGCGATGCCGCTAACACCATCAAACCGACATGGCAAACACAAAACAATTGAGCGATGCCAGGAAGAGTAAGAAGGATGAGTTCTACACCCAGCTTCCCGACATCGAGGCCGAGCTGAGGCACTACAAGGACCATTTCCGCGGCAAGACAGTGCTCTGCAACTGCGACGACCCGTTCATCAGCAACTTCTTCCACTACTTTGCATACAACTTCGAGGCTCTCGGCCTCAAGAAACTCATCACCACCTGCTACCGCAACCAAGAGTGGAACCTCTTCAGCGCAAACAAGACGGAGGCCGCCATCTGGCTGGAATATAATGGTGACCTAAACGGCAACAAGGTGCCCGACCCCGAGGAAATCGGAATCCACAAGTTCCAGAAAGGACGGCGACTTCCGTAGCCCGGAATGCATCGAACTGCTAAAGCAAGCAGATATTGTGGTTACAAACCCGCCATTTTCTCTTTTTCGCGACTTCGTAGCTCAACTGATAAAGTACGAGAAGAAGTTCCTCATCATTGGCAATGTCAATGCCGTCACATACAAGGAGATTTTCCCACTCATAAAAAACAACGCCATGTGGTTGGGATGCAGCATCCACAGCGGAGACCGTGAATTTGGCGTGCCAGCCGACTACCCACTTGAGGCCGCAGGAAGCCGCACAGATGAGAAGGGGAATAAGTTTATCAGGGTAAAAGGGGTACGCTGGTTTACAAACCTCGACTATGCGGAACGCCATGAGAATATGGTACTTTACGAGACATATTCTCCAGAGAAGTTCCCGAGTTACGACAATTACGATGCCATAAACATCGACAAGACCTCCGAAATCCCAAGCGATTACGATGGCGTGATGGGTGTGCCTATCACATTCTTGGACAAGTACAACCCGGATCAGTTTAAGATAATTGGGCTTGACAGATATACCGTTCCCGCAAAATTTCTAGTTGGAGGACGAGTTGCAATAAACGGAAAACCTAAATATGCAAGAATCCTAATCCGCCGCAAAAACCAGTAACCCATGAAGATAGAGCTAAGGAACATAACGATACGCGACCTTGTAAAAGACTACGCAAACGACAACGAGACGGGCCGCGTATCGGCCTACGGAGGCAACCTGTACATCCGCCCACCCTACCAACGCGAGTTTGTCTACTCGCCACTGCTGCAGCAGATGGTGATAGACACCGTATACCAAGGGTTCCCGCTCAACGTAATGTACTGGGCGAGCCGCGACGACGGCACGTGGGAAGTGCTGGACGGCCAGCAACGCACGCTCTCGATATGCGAATACGTGAGCGGCAACTTCAGCACGAAAATTGGCGACCAAATGTTGGGCTACAACAACCTCCAGGACGACCAGCAGAAGAGAATCCTGGACTACGAGCTGAGCGTATACGTATGCACGGGCGAGCCGAGCGAGAAATTGCTGTGGTTCCGCCGCATAAACATAGCAGGCGAGATGCTCACCGACCAGGAGATCCTCAACGCCATATACCACGGACCTTTCGTGGCCGACGCAAAACGCTACTTCAGCAAGAACGGTTGCGCCGCCTACGCCATTGGCAAGGATTACGTAACTGGCAGCCCCATCCGTCAGGAACTTCTCGAGAGAGCCATAGACTGGATATCGAGCGGCAAGATAGTGGAGTATATGCAAGCTCACCAAAACGATCCGAACGCAAACGAGCTATGGCTCCACTACAAAAGCGTGATCGACTGGGTGAACACCACCATAAAACCCACTGCGGCCCGCAAGAAGATAATGAAAGGCGTGGACTGGGGCAGCCTCTACAATGCATATCACAAGCAGAGCTACGACTCCGCCGAGATAGACAATGAGGTGGCGCGCCTCGTCCTGGACGACGACGTCACGAACAAGAAAGGAATCTACCCATATTACTTCACTCGCCAAGAGCGCTATCTCTCGATCCGCGCCTTCACGGACGCCATAAAGCTCGCCGCCTACGAGCGACAGAAAGGCGTATGCGCCCACTGCGGCAAGGAGTTCGCCATAGACCAGATGGAGGCCGACCACATAACGCCGTGGAGCAAAGGAGGCCACACCACAGCCGAGAACTGCCAGATGCTCTGCCGAGAGTGCAACCGGCGGAAGAGCGGTAAATAGAGTCTAAACTCTGAAGGAACTCGCCGAGGTGGACGTGGCGGATGCCGTCTACATTACTGCCACTCGTCCACTCGTCGAGACTCACCACCATCTTTGGGTAATTATCCTTGATACTCATCAGATTACCAAACTCACGCTGGCGAGTGGCCTCGTCGGCAAGGAGGTATGTGGCCTGAATATACATGACATCATCACCTTTCCGGGCGACAAAATCAATCTCTTTGCTACGAATAGCATTTCAAGACTCGAAATAATAGGTTCAAACGTATACGCACAACAACACTCCTGCAGATTTAAACATTTACGTATGCGCTTTTTAGTCAAAAGTCTTTTCTTTGCAAATAAAAAGCAACCCTAAAAAAATATGGACCTCAAAGGAATCTATCAAGCTAATGCCGATCGATATGCCGATGCGGAAGCCCTCTACCAGCGATGCGGCCGCAGTGGCGTGCTATTGCCCAAGATAAGCCTCGGCTTTTGGCACAACTTCGGCGGCGTTGACCCCTACGAGCGGAGCCGCGCAATAACGCATTATGCGTTCGACCACGGCATCACGCACTTCGACCTTGCCAACAACTATGGCCCGCCATATGGAAGTGCGGAAGAGACTATGGGCAGACTTATGGATGACGACTTCCGCCCGTATCGCGACGAGCTATTCATCTCCACAAAGGCTGGTTACGACATGTGGGAGGGTCCCTACGGAAACTGGGGCTCTCGCAAATACCTCATGGCGAGCATCGACCAGAGCCTCAAGCGTATGCACTTGGACTACGTAGACCTCTTCTACAGCCATCGATACGACCCCAATACGCCACTGGAGGAGACACTGCAAGCCATGGTGGACATCGTGCGACAAGGCAAGGCACTCTACCTGGGCATCAGCCGCTGGCCACTCGAAGCCCTCAAGTTTGCCGACAAGTACCTGAGGGAGCGCGACGTGCCACTGCTCATCTTCCAGGATCGCCTAAATATGCTAAACCGCGAGCCGCAAGAGAATGGCACACTTGACTACTGCGCAGAAAATGGCATCGGCTTCATTTCGTTCTCCCCTCTCGCACAAGGATTGCTAACAGACCGTTACCTAAACGGAATCCCACAAGAGAGCCGTATGGCAAAAGAGCAGTTCCTAAAGAGCAGCGCACTGACGCCTGAACTGCTCGACCATCTGAGACAACTCAACGCGAAAGCCGGCGAACGCAACGAGACTTTGGCCGAAATGGCATTGGCTTGGATATTGCATCAGAAAGGCGTGACGAGCGTACTTGTAGGCGCAAGTTCCGTCGGTCAACTAGAGAAGAACATCAAGTGCGTCCACGCACAGCCATTTGAATAGTGGTACAAACAAAGAGACAGCGACCTCGGCACACAAAGATTGCCGAGGTCGCTATTTTTGCGTCCTTCAACTAACGGAAGCTACACAAAGGGAAAGATGCAAACAAAAAAATCAGGCGGCTCCACACTCAGAAAGTGCGGGGCCGCCTGATGGCTTAAAGTGTATGAGGATGAGGCTCAGCGAGCCTCAAGTCATATCTGAGATTTAGAGAGTCTCATGAGCCTGACGTGCGATGACGTCGAGCTGCTGCTCGCGGGTAAGGTCGATGAACTTGACGGCATAGCCAGAGACACGGATGGTGAAGTTAGCGTACTCCTCCTTCTCAGGATGCTCCATAGCGTCCTTGAGCTTGTCGATGCCGAAGACGTTGACATTGAGGTGGTGAGCACCACGGTTGAAGTAGCCGTCCATTACACCTACGAGAGTGTTGGCACGCTCGTCGTCGTTGTGGCCAAGAGCGTTGGGGCAGATGGTCTGGGTGTTGGAGATGCCATCGAGAGCGTACTCGTACGGGAGCTTAGCAACCGAGTTGAGCGATGCGAGGAGGCCGTTCTTCTCTGCGCCGTATGCAGGGTTTGCACCAGGAGAGAGAGGAGTACCAGCGCGGCGACCGTCGGGGAGGTTGTTGGTGTACTTACCGTAGACGACGTTCGAGGTGATGGTAAGGATAGAAGTGGTAGCCTCGCTGTTGCGATAGGTGTGGTACTTCTTAATCTTACCGAGGAAGGTCTTGAGAAGCCATACTGCGATCTCGTCAGCACGGTCGTCATCGTTGCCGTAGCGAGGGAACTCGCCCTGAGCCTCGAAGTCAACGGGGAAACCGGTCTCGTCGCGGATAATCTTAACCTTAGCGTACTTGATTGCGCTGATAGAGTCAACTACATGGCTGAAGCCAGCGATGCCGGTAGCGAAGGTGCGGCGGACATCGGTATCGATGAGAGCCATCTCGGCAGCCTCGTAGAAGTACTTGTCGTGCATGTAGTGGATGAGGTTGAGTGTCTTAACGTAGACACCAGCAAGCCAATCCATCATGACATCGAAGCGGGGCATGAACTCGTCGTAGTTGAGGTACTCACCTGCGATAGGACGCATGCTCGGGCCACACTGCTCATGGCTCTTGGCATCCTCACCACCATTGATAGCGTAGAGTAAGCACTTAGCGAGGTTAGCGCGTGCGCCGAAAAACTGCATCTCCTTACCAGTCTGGGTAGCGGATACGCAGCAGCAGATGCTGTAGTCGTCGCCCCAAACAGGACGCATAACGTCGTCGTTCTCGTACTGGATAGAGCTGGTCTTTACAGAGATCATAGCCGCGAACTTCTTGAAGTTCTTGGGCAGACGGCTGCTGTAGAGGACAGTGAGGTTAGGCTCGGGAGACGGGCCCATGTTGACGAGAGTGTGGAGGAAACGGTAGTCGTTCTTGGTGACCATAGAACGGCCGTCCTGACCAATACCACCAACCTCGAGGGTAGCCCAAACGGGATCGCCAGAGAAAAGCTGGTTGTAGCTGGGGATACGGGCGAACTTGACCATACGGAACTTCATGACCATGTGGTCGACGAGCTCCTGAGCCTTCTCCTCGGTGAGGACACCGTTGGCGAGGTCGCGGGTGATGTAGATATCAAGGAATGTAGAAACGCGGCCGACAGACATAGCTGCGCCGTTCTGGGTCTTGACAGCAGCGAGGTAACCAAAGTAGAGCCACTGGAAAGCCTCGTGAGCGTTGGTTGCAGGCTTGGAGATATCGAAGCCATAGATGCTTGCCATCTCCTTCATGCCCTTGAGGGCCTTGATCTGCATAGCGACCTCCTCACGGAGACGTACGACCTCGTCGATCATACCCTGGTCGCCAATATTGTTGAGATCCTTCTGCTTCTCCTCGATGAGGTAGTCGATACCGTAGAGGGCAACACGACGGTAGTCACCTACGATGCGGCCACGGCCATAGGTATCGGGGAGACCTGTGAGGATATGGTTGTGACGAACGCTCTTCATCTCAGGGGTGTAAGCGTCGAACACACCATCATTGTGAGTCTTGCAGTACTTGGTGAAAATCTCGTGGATCTTCTCAGAGG
>CAVILU010000147.1:0-3947 GCA_963643535.1 bacterium
GAGTTCGGCAAGCATGCTAATGGATTTGTGACCAACGAAGCTCTTGTTGTCGGCGTCGAGAGCCGCACATCTTCGCCTGTCCGCATCTCTCGCAACGATGACACTCTCGAGAGTAAGAGTCTTGCGGGACTTTATCCTTGTGGCGAGGGTGCCGGATATGCTGGTGGCATCGTGTCCTCGGCTATCGATGGAGAGCTCTGCGCCGAGATGATCGCTCAGAAGCTGTCTTGCTAATTCCGCTTTCTATAGTTAAGACTTATAGGGTAGGGCAATGGACTATGCTGCAGTCTTAAAACAATATTGGGGATACGATTCTTTCCGCTCTATCCAGTTGGATATCATCAACTCGATAGGCGAGGGGAAGGATACCCTTGGCCTTATGCCGACAGGCGGTGGAAAGTCGATCACTTTCCAAGTGCCAGCATTGGCGAAGGACGATGGCGTTTGCATAGTCATAACTCCTCTTTTGGCACTGATGAAAGATCAGGTTGCCAATCTCCGCAAAAAGGGAATTCTTGCGCACTCCGTAAATTCATCAATGCGGCATGATGAGGTTTTGGCAGCCTACGACAATTGCATCTATGGAGCTTGCCGTTTCCTCTATGTGTCGCCCGAAAGGCTTCAGTCTGAGCTTTTTTTAGATAAGGTTGTGAATATGCGTGTCTCCATGATCGTCGTGGATGAGGCGCATTGTATTTCTCAATGGGGCTATGATTTTCGTCCCTCATACCTTCATATAGCTGAACTGCGCGACCTGCTGCCAGATGTACCTGTCCTTGCCCTTACGGCAACAGCTACACCCAAAGTCGCAAAGGACATAATGGAGAAACTTCGCTTCCGAACACCCAATCTTTTCAAGATGAGTTTCGAGCGCAAGAATATCTCGTATATCGTCCGACAGTGTGAAAATAAGGAGATGCAGATGGTCCAAATTCTCAATCGCGTCCCTGGTTCGGCTATCGTATATGTGCGCAATAGACGACGCACTCGAGAATATGCCGATATCCTAAAACGTGAGGGTATATCTGCGGATTATTTTCACGCGGGTTTGCCCGTTAAGGATAAAGACCACCGCCAAGAGGAATGGACAAAGGGCAATATCCGTGTAATTGTTTGCACCAATGCGTTTGGTATGGGTATCGATAAGCCAGATGTGCGTGTCGTGATACATATCGACGCTCCGGAATCCCTTGAGGCCTATTTCCAGGAGGCCGGACGTGCTGGCCGCGATGGCGAACGTTCGTATGCTGTATTCTTATGGTCTGGCTTCGATGAGGTAAATCTTAAGAAAAACCTTACCAATAGCTTTCCTTCGCTCGATTATGTCGTGAGCGTATACAATAGCATTTGCAATGCGAATGAGATTGGCCTCGGCTGTGGCGCTGAGCATTCTGCAGAGTTCGATATAGAACATTTTTGCAGGAATAATAAAAAGAGCGTCGCGCAAGTTCTTGGAGCCTTGGCTATATTGGGACGCGCTGGTTATATGGAGTTTGAGCCCAATATTGAGTTCCAATCGAGGGCTATGATTACCATTGAGCGCGGGCGTCTTTACCGTGTCGAGGAGGCCTATCCTCATCTTGCTCCTGTTATCAAGGCTATGCTCCGACTTTACACAGGTCTCTTTATGGAGTACGCTATGATCAATGAGGAGCGAATAGGTAATATGTGCGACCTCACGCGTCAGGAGGTGTATGAGCGGCTGCTTGAGTTGTCGCGTATTGGCGTGATATCCTATAACCCGCAGAAGAAGACATCGCTTATAACGTGGCTGCGCGACCGTGAGCACGAGAAGTATATGGTCTTCCCTAAGTCAGTCTATCAAGATCGTTATAGTGATGCCAAGCGCAGAATGAATTATGTGATAGACTACTGCAAATGTGATTATGCTTGTCGCAGCCGTATGTTGCTGGAGTATTTTGGCGATTATTCTGCATCAGATTGTGGTCATTGCGATGTATGCATCAATAAGCGCAAGACATTTAAGGAGCGCAGGGCGGAAGTGGCGGCAATACGTGATGCTGTTATCGCTCGTCTCCGTGAGTCCGGCCCTATGAATTACGAGACTCTCCGATGTATAAACACTTTTGATCCTCACGATGTCGCTTTAGTCATCCGCGATATGCTGAACGAGAAGGAGCTTTCGGCTAACATTCAGAATATTTATTCATTGCGAGAGGAGGAAGATTAAAGAATTCGTACTCCTTTGTAAGTGCCAACATAAAAAAGGGTGTAGATAATTTCTATCTACACCCTTTTTCTTTATATCTCTTTGCTAAGGCTACTTAGCGTAGCTTACTGCACGGGTCTCTCGTATTACGGTAATCTTGACTTGACCAGGATAGGTCATCTCAGTCTGGATACGCTTTGCGAGGTCATTAGAAATCTCCTCAGCTTGCTTGTCCGATACCTTCTCTGCGCCTACAATGACGCGGAGCTCTCGGCCAGCCTGTATTGCGTAAGTCTTGATGACACCGGGGTAGGACATTGCCATATTCTCGAGGTCGTTGAGACGCTTGATGTAAGCCTCGATAATCTCGCGACGTGCACCAGGACGTGCGCCGGAGATTGCGTCACAAACCTGTACGATAGGGGCGAGCATTGTCTGCATCTCGACCTCATCATGGTGTGCGCCAATGGCATTGCTAATCTCTGGCTTCTCCTTATACTTCTCGGCAAGCTTCATACCGAGAATTGCGTGCGGAAGTTCGGGCTCCTCGTCGCTAACCTTACCAATATCATGGAGGAGGCCGGCGCGCTTGGCTTTCTTCGGATTGAGACCAAGCTCCGATGCCATGACGGCGCAGAGGTTTGCTGTCTCACGTGCGTGCTGGAGAAGATTCTGACCGTATGACGAACGGTACTTCATCTTACCGACAAGCTTTACGAGCTCGGGATGGAGGCCATGGATGCCGAGATCGATAGTTGTGCGCTTACCAGTCTCGATAACCTCTTCCTCAACTTGTTTACGAACCTTATTTACAATCTCCTCGATGCGGGCAGGGTGGATACGGCCATCAGTTACAAGCTGATGAAGTGCCAATCTCGCAATCTCACGCCTCATAGGGTCGAATGCTGAAAGCACGATAGCTTCTGGGGTGTCATCGACAATAATCTCAACGCCGGTAGCCGCCTCAAGAGCGCGGATGTTACGTCCCTCGCGGCCGATAATGCGACCTTTAATCTCGTCGGAGTCGATGTGGAAAATCGTTACAGAGTTCTCAATCGCAGTCTCGGTAGCGACACGCTGGATGGTCTGGAGGACAATCTTCTTAGCCTCCTTGTTGGCGTTAATCTTCGCCTCATCCATGATATCATTGATATAGGACATTGCGTCGGTCTTCGCCTCGGCCTTGAGGCTCTCAATGAGCGACTCCTTGGCCTGCTCGCTCGATATGCCGGAGAGGCTCTCGAGCTTCTCTATCTGCTGCTTGTAGACTTTCTCTACGTCCTCCTGCTTCTTGGCGATAGACTCCTTCTGGCGGTTGAGATCCTCTTGCTCGTCTTGGAGGTCGTGCTGACGCTTCTGGAGCTCGTCGAAGCTTGTCTTGAGCTGTGCTTCGCGCTGGCGCACCTTGTTCTCGGCTGCCGCCATCTTCTGGTTGCGGGAGTTAATCTCCTTCTCGTTCTCCGCCTTCATTGCGAGGAACTTCTCTTTTGCCTGCAGGATCTTATCCTTCTTTATCACTTCGGCTTGCGCCTCTGCTTCCTGAATTATCTTGGTGCTGCGCTTCTTGAATGCGGTTGTCATCATCAGCCATGTGACGACTCCGCCAACAATGAGGCAACCTACACACAATAGGATCTCCATCTTGGTTTGTTATATATATTATTGGTTGATATGAAAAAGCACTAAAGGAAATCCACGCAAACTATGCGCAGAATTCCTTTAGTGCGAGAATGCTAAAATATTGCAGAACACCCCCTTTCAGGGCTCCTGCTACTTT
>CAVILU010000147.1:3974-5723 GCA_963643535.1 bacterium
ACCACACACCATCATCGATGGCGCGCAGCCGTTATATAATCAAATGAGAGTTATTACTTCAGACCTTCGAGAGCCTCCTTGATGTCCGCCAGCAAGTCCTGCATGACAGGGGCCAACACCTTGTCGTCTTTCGTGTTCCGTTCTACAAGATAATTGACCGCAAAATCAAACGCCAACACAGTAAGTGCGTAGTCCCTGTCGTTGCTACTACCTTTGATTTTTTCAAACCTCTGGTTAAACAGGCTCTGCGCTTCCATATACGTACTTCTCAGTCTATACGGAACTTTTGGTGTGATATTCCGTCCGCCCAAAGTCAGCGACAATTCTACTCGCTCCTCGTTTGAACTTTCCATATCTAGCCGTTTTATTTGCGATTTTATTGCTTGAGAAGTGCAATGCACTCATTGATCTCTCGCACCATTTGACCTATCTTTTTCTTAGCCTCTTTGCGAGTATAGCCAGTCTCTTCGGCCGTTGCGCCTCGGAGTGTCAGGCCGAGCTTATAGTTCTCCAATTGCTGGCTGAGGGTTGTGACCTCATTCTCTTTTTCCTGCAACTTGGTTTTCAGCTCCTCGTTTTCTTTTTGAAGCTTATTGACTTGCGATTTTAAATCGACAGCTTTCTTTATCAAGCTTTTAACGGCATCCCTCATTACTGCTATTAAAGCAACTGAGGCTCCGTTCGCTATGTTTTCTGCCAATTTATTACCCTCGCTTGCCATAGTATAGGCCCTATTAGCTATGCAAATTTAAGTTTTTTACTTTAATATTTAAAGTACTAAAGAAGAAAAATACTTCTTGTTTCGCACTTCGCACCTGTTATGCTAGCTCCACAACAGTTATGCCGGCTCCTCCGAACTGTACATTTTCGTCGTGCGCGCTTGCCACGCATTTCTGCGTATTGAGGTACTCGCGAATCATTTGCCGGAGTATTCCGTTGCCCTTGCCATGAAGGATACGCACCTGAGACACTTCACAAAGCACTGCTTCGTCTACGAACTTAGACACTTCCTGCAAAGCCTCCTCTGTCCTCATTCCGCGTACGTCAATCTCGCCTTTGAAGTTGAGTTTCTTATCACGAACTGTGGACGCCACGTTGGAGTAGTCGATACCACCTTTTCGTTCTGCGCCAATTTTGCGGGCCGCACTGCTGCTTATTTTCTTCAGTCTGTCGACCTTGATGTTCGACACGAGGTTGCCAATGGAGACTTGTGCGGCTTTGCCTTTGATGGACATTACTTGACCTACATGGCCTTTGTTGTTGTCTATCTCCACATAGTCGCCGGGGGCCAATGGTGTGTTGTCAACGGCCTCTTCTTTGGGCTCCTCTGCCGTCTGCTGCGCTTGGACTTCTTTGTTGCGTTGCTTTTGGCGGTTCTGCCTCTGGCGAATTTGCTCCATTTTGCGGGCAATGTTCTCGTCCTCAGCATCAGCGGATTCCACTTCCTGAGTTTTGAACTCTTCGAGGGTCTGACGAAGCTCTTTGGTACGCTCTTTTTCGGCCTGAGATTCGCGGATCTCCCTTATGGTGTTCTCTATCTGTTTGTTGGCTTGAGCCAGCAACTCCTTCGCCTCTTCTTTTGCCTTGGCAATGATGCTCTTGCGCTCAGCCTTGATGCCGTCGAGCATCTCATTGTACTTTGCGAGTGTTTCGGATAGCTTTTTGTCGTTCTCCTTGACGTTCTGCCTCTTCTGCTCCCAATAGTGCTTGTCGCGGTTGATTTGGCGCAAATTGCGATCGTACTCAGCA
>CAVILU010000148.1:0-5679 GCA_963643535.1 bacterium
TTTCGTCTGCTTGGCGGCTGAGGCTTTTTCCGTATGTGAGGCTTATGCCTCAGTGGCGTGAGCGTCTACTTGTAGAGTGCTGCTGCGAGGAGGTTGAGTCCGTCGGCACCGGGGAGGAGAGGGTAGGCTGCTTTGAGGGCCTCGGTGAAGGCCTCGGGGGTCTTGTTCTCGGCTACGAGGCGCTTGATGGTCTTGAGGTACTCAATCTTGAACTTGACGTTCTCGGCTGAGGTTGCGCCGCCATGACCACCGATGAAGAGCTCGGCGCCCGATGCGAGGGACTTCTCTGCCTCGGCAATCTCTGCGTCTACCGCGGCGATAGAGCCGATTTGGAGATGGCTGATGTGGGCCTTGGCGGGAGTCCAGTGGGTGTAGTAGATCTTGCTGCCGATGATGATGCTGGCACCTGGGAAGTCGGACGATGCGCCGTGGTTGAATGTGAACTTAACGCCGGCGTACTCTTGGGTGGAGCCGAAAGCTACCTCGGCGGACTCGATGGCGGGCATCTCTACGATGGCGTCGCCAAAAGCCTGGGCGAAGCTCTTCATCATGCCGCCGTAGATGGGGCCTACGGCAAAGGCGGGCATGCCCTCGGGCATTACGCTGGTCTTGTCTGCCTTGTCGCCAATGTGGTAGTCTGTGATGCGCATGCAGACTGGCTTGCCGAGCTTGGCTACGTACTCTGCGAACTCGGTGACGTTCTCTTTGAAGAGAGGTTCCTCCATGGTCACGAGGGCGTCGGAGCCTTCGATGATGTAGCTGGCGTCGGCCATGACGTCGTTGGTGTAGTAGACGTGGAGGCGGAAGCCTTCGTAGTCATAGGTCTCGACTCGGCCCTTGGCCTGTGCTCCGAGTGCGAGGGCACCCATTGCCATTGCTGCGATTGTCTTTTTCATATGTCTCTATGTGTTTAAGAGTTTGCTTGTTATGTTTGTTTTTCTGATGCAATATTAGCCTCTCTTCCACACCTCCACAAGAAGGCACAAATTGGTGCGATAGTTACCCGTTGGTAACTATTGCTGAAAGACAAACACTAAGCAGACGATCGTTTAACCTATATTAACAAACTTGTAATGGTGTCGATATGGAATGTTAGTCACTTTTGTATACTTTTGCTGAAAATCAACAGACAAAAAGGAATATGAAAAAGCAATTGAGCGATGTGATTTTTAAGGATTGCCCCATCCGCAATATTCTCTCGCGTATAAGTGACAAATGGTCTCTCCTGGTCCTCTACACTCTTGAGAAGCACGATGGTGGCGTGCTCCGCTTCAACGAGATCCGCCGATGCATACCGGACGTGTCTCAAAAAGTCCTTACCTCGACGCTCCGTACTCTAGAGACCGATGGCTATGTCTCCCGCACTGTATATCCCGAGGTGCCACCCCGCGTGGAGTACGTACTCACCCCTCGAGCCGTGTCCCTCCTCCCCCTTGTCGAGAACCTCATCTCGTGGGCAATAGAACATTCTGCCGAGATTCTCCGTGACCGTGCGGCCAACACAGTTAACAGTTAGCAGTTAACAGTTGCTGTTTTGCTGAATATCTGTAATGTGACTGCGCTGGACTTGTAAAATCATCAGTTCTGTGAAGTTCGAATTTGCAAATTTCGATATAATGGACAAAAAGTAGGCTGAAACAGCCATAGGACCATTGATATACAGTTTATTATGCCATAAAATTACTTTTTATGCCTTTCATACGGGAGTAAATGTGCCTAATGGACAAAAGTAGGCTAAAATCGCTGTATCTCATTGAAATTTACCAAATAGCATGATTAATTTTAATTATAATCATGCACAAGAAATGCCCCTACTGCCAAAGCCGTAACACTAAGAAAAACGGCAAGAAGAATGGCAAACAGATGTACAAATGCAAGGAGTGTGGAGTCCAATTTGTATCTAGCCGAAGGATCAATCTCGAAAGCGAGCACGCGTTTGCCGCCTACGTGAAGTGCTATATGACAGCCGCAACTATGGCGTCTATTGCCCGGAGCTTTCTTTAAGATGAGGCTGACCACACATTGAAAAGTATGCGCGTTTTCTTAGGCATAGGGCCTCAAAAGTTCATGCGCATGGATAACAAATAAAAAGGCTGACGGCAGGATCTGCCGTCAGCCTTCTCGCTTGAACTTAATCAGCCGCAACGTTATCCCCGCCGAGTTGCTCGCCAGCAGAGCTCGGGTCCGTTTTGCGTTGCGGTGCAACGTTTACAGATTCGGTTCATTCTGCAAAATTTATAGCTGAAAAAAGCAGCCTACTTTTTGTCCATTTGGGCAACGTTACTACCCTTTCAGCCTACTTTTTGTCCATTTCACCACTTTTCCTGTTCTCAGTGCAAAGTTAATGGTTCCTATCAGTTCCCAGTTCACAATGCACAGTTCACAGTTTCAATTATCTTGCCGACCAAAAGAGACCGTCAGCGTGGCAACGTCAATGACAATTGCTTAAGATAGTAGCAGTTAACTGTGTGGGATCGTCGATTGAATAAAACTGTTAACTGAGGTATGTTTCTTTCACCCAGGCCTTTATCTTTTCGTCGTCGAAGCCGAATCGCTTTTTCGTCTCGTAGATTTTGGAGTCGACAAGGAAACGGTATGTAAAGCCCTGTAGAATGTGCCATATGAAACCCTCCTTTCCGTCCAGGAAACCTGCTTTGAAAAAGTATCGCCAGATGAAGTTGGCGAAGGGGCGTAAGAATAGTGGGGACTTGATGTATTTTACTTTGAGCCAACGTTTACGTTGCTCTTCCGTCCCGAAAAACTTGGGCTCAACTTCGTGAGATGCAGCGTCAAGTCCATATTCCATCATAAGCATATCGGCCATCTCACGGGTTGCGTAGCCATTATGCTTCTCCATCCACCACGTCAGGTTGTTTAGGTTTGCATCAACCTGGTCGCCTTGCTTGGCTGTTATTGTGCGACCGTCGAATATGCGGATGTGCTCGTCCATCCAACGGTTTTCACATTCGCCATGTCCTCGTCTCCAAATTTTTAGGTGATAACTTGGATACCATCCACCGTGCAAAAGTGGACGGCCCATGAAGTCTATGCGTTTGCGAACGTAAATACCATTTACATCAGCCTCACAGGTGTCTGTGAGGTTTTTTACTGTCTGTCCGAGATTTTTGTCGAGAAATTCATCTGCATCTATTCGCCAAATCCAATCGGTAGTAATTGGGCAGTTGGTCATAGCCCAGTTGAATTGAGTTGCATAGTTTTTCCACGGGTGCTCATAGACCTTGGCGCCGAGGCTCTCGGCGAGTTCTTTGGTGCGGTCGGTGCTGTAGCAGTCTACCACGAACACCTCTTCGCATACGCCGGCGAGTGACCGTATGCAGCGCTCGACGTGCTTCTCCTCATTCTTTGTGAGGATAATGGCTGATATTGTGGACATTTCGTTTTTTGCTTTTTTATAACTTGAAAATCTTCGGCAAGTCAAGATCTTTGCTATCGAAGACTTGTGCGAAAAGGTTCGATAGGCACTTTAGCACGTACGCTAATGCGAATATGGCTACGTAGGCTACTACTATGTTGAGAGGGAATATGTTGTTAAGGCTGTCAGAGAAAACAGCATATTGAACAAGGTAAATTTCAAGTGTGAGACTTGAAATGGCGTAGACTACGTTGCCAACAAGGGGATGGTCGAAGACTCGCTGCAGCGTGTCGGTGCTGCAGAGCATAAAGAAGAAATATATGCCCGTAAGAAGTGGCAAAAGCGAAACCATCTGGAAGTGGCACCAGAAAGCCCCAAGTTTGAAGACTCCCATGCAGACATAGTAGATTATGATTGAGCCAAGGAAAAGAATGAGCGACTTGGTTAGACTGATTCTGTCTAACCTTCCTTTGTTGACACATATTAGCTTTAGTTTTCCGAAAATCTGCTTGTCGGGCTCGCTCTTGAGGTCGAGGGCGGTTATGGCTCCGAGTAACATAAACATAAAGTAATAAACTCGCATGAATGACACTTGCGCATACATTACGGATTGGTTCATGTTGAGTACTAAGAGACTTATTATTGCTACGACTATAAGGGAGCTCCAAAATACCATCTTCATATGCTGCATTAAGAACCGCCTGATTACGTAAAAAATTGCGTAATAGACCATAATACAAGGTATAAACCAATACTTGGGAGTCGTAATAATATCCGTTGCCATCCATATCCATCCAAAAACAACGGAGGAGAACAGAGCCCACATGATAATGGATGGGAATATGCGGCTTATGCGTCTCTTGTACCAATTCCCAAATCCTCCATCACGGCCAAGGAAGAGCGTGAAGCCCGAGCAGAAGAAAAATAGTCCGTCTCCAATAGCCCCACCAGTGACGAGCCAATTCCAATGTGGAAAGAGCATCCCCATATGCGAATACGTGATAAGAAGCGCAGCGAAGGACTTAAATAGTAAAATTGCTTTGTTTTTGCCTTCGAGGTCGTATATCTTTTGCATGGAGTTGGCTATTTTGCTGTTACTACATTATCGACCATAATGCGTTTCTTGATTTCTTTGGCCGGGTTTCCACCGACTACAGTCCAAGGGGCTACATCTTTGAAGACAGATGCCGTGGCTCCCACAATTGCTCCTTCGCCGATTTCGACGCCCATTCCAATAAATGCGCATGTGCCAATCCAGCATTTTCCGTGCAATATGATGGGAGCCGTGATGAGCGAATCGTCAGCTGTATTCTGCATAGTAGAATCGTGGCCTGCAGTGCAAAGATAGCAGTATTGTGAGACGATTGCATCATCTGCAAGCTTCACTATGTCTTGATTGTAACAAATGACATTTGGTCCAAGACAGGATTTCTTGCCCATTTGTAAATTCCACGGAGCCCATATCTTGACTGTCGCATATATGTTGGCGCTCCTGTCAATATGTGCGCCAAACAGGCGAAGAATTAGAATTCTCCAAAGCCTGAAAATCGGCGTCACGAATGGTCGAAATAAAATAGCCGATGTGATTATCCATATTGTACGTCGCAATTTGATTGTGATACTGACGTGTCCTGGTGTATGTCGTGGTAGCATGTTTAAATTATTTTGTGAAGTGACGGTTCTGCGCCTTTTTAAATGTATGCGTATTAGTTTAGTATGCCATTTTTTCTCCACATTTCCCACACTCCGTTTGGGAAATCCTTTGGGAAGATACTCCTAGACGATTTTTAGGATACAAATAATCAGTGAAAACCATATTCGAGAAAAAATTACGTCTCAAACACACGTTAATTGTTAATCGTCTCAATAGCCAAAAGGTCCATGCCCGAGAAAGTTAGTGCACGGATAAAAGAACCGTTCACTGTCAGCGCGGGCAACGGCAATTGTTATTTGTCTATTGTCAATTTACCAAAATCCGTACCCGACAAAAGACTTATTTCCCTTTGAATGCGGATGTCACTGATAAAAGAACCGTTCGCTATCGGCGGGTCAACGGCAATTGTCAACTGTTAATTGTCAATTGTATGACCTCTTCTTCTGAGAGCCCCGTTATCTGGGCTATAAACTGCGTAGTCATGCCTGCAGCGGCGAGTTTGAGGACCATCTCGCATTTTGCGTTGGCAGCGCCCTCTGCCAATCCTTCGACTCGTCCTTCAGCACGACCTTTTGCCTCGCCTTCCGCCAAACCCTCTGCTTTGCCCTCTTGTTTTGCTGTACCTATTGCGTCGTTCTGAATCATTATTGCG
>CAVILU010000149.1:0-5630 GCA_963643535.1 bacterium
CCCTTCAGTTCACAGTGCACAGTTCACAGTGCACAGTTTCCGTTACCACCCTTCAGTTCACAGCGCACAGTTCACAGTGCACGGTTTCCGTTACCACCCTTCAGTTCACAGTACTCAGTTCACAGTCCACAGTTAGCGTCACCCCCACGGTGGGGGGCACGTAATTGTTAATTGTTATTTGTTAATTGTTAATTGTTAATTGATTGAGTGTGTTTTTCTTTTTGCCCTAGGGCTTGCGCCCTGGGCTGGCATACAACGCCCCGTTGGGGCTCCATTACGTAAGAATTCCTAAAAACAAAAGCCTCAAAACTCCAGTAACTGTAAACTGAGCACTGATAACTGTAAACTGAAAAGCCCCGCCACCGTAGGGAGATACGGTAGGCGGGGCGAAACGCGTGTAACTGTTAACTGTTAACTGCTAACTGTTAACTGCTAACTGTTAACTGTTAACTGTTTAGAGGTTTGCCGGATGATCGTAAGTGCTGGTGCGGACATCGAAGATCAGCTTAGTGTAGTAGTTGTTGGTGCCATCGTCGAGTTTGGAGACGGCCTCGGTCCAGTTGGCGCCGTTGAGGGTGCTCTCGTTGGTGGGGTACTTGACGCGGCTGATGATGTCGCCCTTGACCTCCGAGAGGGGCTCGAAGCGGCGGGTTATTGTCGCACCGCCATTGCTGAAGACGGCTGCAATCTCACCCGGGCGGAGGAGCTGCTCGGGGTAGCCCGTGCGGCGGATCTCGGTCCACGCCTCGGTGCCGTTGGTCCAGAGGTCGATGTACTTCTGGATGGCTACGGCCTCGGCATCCACGGTGCCCGTGACGGCTGCCACATATTCGTCGTCGACAGAGCCTGTCCAGTACTCGAGGGAGGCCTCGACGCCGGCCTTATACTCGTCGGCACTGAAACCCTTGTACTCGCTCTCGATGAACTTCTGCTCGGCGTAGGTCATGAGGGGCACCGCGTAGTCGGCATCGAGATGGGCGGGCGGGTTGGAGTACCAGTTGGGAGTACCGTTGCGGACAAACCTGCTCTGGCCGCTGGTGACGCCCAGGGGGAAGCCCTTGTACTCGCCCGTGCTGGTGGTGGTGAAGACAGCCAGGCGCGGGTCGAAGACGCCCTCCCAGGGGTGGCTCTTGGCGTTGAGCGTGTCGGGCTGACCCTTCAGGAGGTCTACGAAACGCGCGTTGATGGTGAAGTCGTTACGCCCGTCGACATACCAGCCCTCGTAGAACTTGCAATACTCGGTGCCGGAAGAGGTGTAGTGGAAAGCGGCAGCGTCGTCGTTGCTCTCCATGACTCCACTCTCGAGGGCCTCGGCGATGTAGGTCTTCCAATTGCTGTCGGCCTTGCTGAGGTGGACTGCGAAACGGCACTTGAGGGAGCCCGCGAACTTCTTCCACTTAGACGCGTCGCCGTAGAAAATCATATCGCCTGAGGTGAAGGCATCCTCGCTCTCGTCAATCTGGGCGGCTGCCTCGGTCACCTCCTTGAT
This sequence comes from bacterium, assembly GCA_963643535.1. GTDB lineage: Bacteria > Bacteroidota > Bacteroidia > Bacteroidales > Marinilabiliaceae > W3P20-009. The sequence continues at coordinate 1,490 of CAVILU010000149.1, forward strand.
GAGGTCGGCATAGATAGAGGCCTGATCGTCGTATTTGCAGTAGGTTATGCCCTCGCTCTCGAGCTTAGCCACCTCGGAGTAAGGCACCGCGCCCCACGTGTCCGTGATGAGGCCGAGGAGCCACGCCTTGAGGATTCGGGCGGCGGCAATCTGGTTGTTGTTGGCGCCATAGGCCGAATTGGTGGTGGCTGTGGCCTCGTCGGTGTTGAGCTCGATAACCTTGTTGAGGTTACTTACGCCCATGTAGAGGTAGTTGAAGTAGCCGTTGTTGACGCTCTCGCGGATCTGGTAGAGGTCCTCCTCGGTGTAGTTGCGCTGCGCCCATTGCTGAGAGTAGACGAGGCACTGACGGCCAGAGAACCAGTTGTCGTAGATATTGTCGACGATCCACTTCTCGGCGCCGTTCATGAGCATGTTGCTCGGCACGGACTCCGGGTTGTTGGGCGAAACGTTTACATCCTCCAAGTCCTGGCACGAAGAGAGGGCCGAGGCTGCGACCGCCGCGAGGGCGGCAATGGTATATGATGTTTTCATTTACGTTGTCAGTTAAAAGAAAGTGGGGATTAGAACTTCATAGTCACGCTGAAGCCGAAGTTGGCGAGGCCAGGGAGAGCAGCGCCCTCGATGCCCTGGATGTTGCCTGAGCTGGTGACGGCGGACTCGGGATCCCAGTGCTTGACGTCGGGGCCCCACGTTGCGAGGTTACGACCGTAGGCCGACACGCGGAGAGAGTGGATGAAGTTTTCCTTGGCGTTGAAGGGGAAGTTGTAGCCGAGGGTTACCTCACGGAGCTTGATGTAGTCGCTCTTGAAGACGTTCTGAGCGGCGGGGCCCGTGTATATCCATTCGCAGTATGCCTGGCCGTCGGCTACGATGTCGTTCTTGGTGCCATCCTCCTTGTAACCATCGACCACGATGCCATTCTCGCGGATGCCGTTCTCGGCGGTCTCCTCAAGCATGCCGGAGTACATACCCCACATGTGAGATGTCGAGAACCAGTGGCCGCCCTTGCTGAAGTCGAAGAGCACAGAGGCGTCGAAGCGCCAGAGGCGGAAGTTGTTGGAGAAGCCGCCAGTGAAGTCGGGGAAGATGGAACCGAGGTTCTCATTGCCGTCGGTGTAGAGGTAGAGGCCGTCATCGCCTACGAGCTTGTGTCCGTTCTCGTCGTAGACGTAGTTGGTGCCCATGATGCATCCGTAGGGGTCGCCCTTCTTTGCGCCAATCTCGACCTTGAAAGGAGCCGAGGTGAGGCGGTAGTAGTCGACGCCGTCGATGAGCTCAACAACCTTGTTCTTGTTGCTGGCGAGGGTGATGCCCATATCCCACTGGAAGATATCGTTCTTGATGGGGGTGCCGTGGAGCGCGAGCTCGATACCCTTGTTCTCCATCTCGCCGCTGTTGACTACCTCGTAGATGTAGCCGGTGGTGCCGGAGACAGAGAGAGGCATGATCTGGTCGGTGGTGGTGGACTTGTAGTAAGTGAAGTCGAAGCCTACGCGGTCGGCGAGGAACGACATCTCGAGGCCCACCTCGAAGCTCTTGGTGCTCTCGGGCTTAAGGTTGGCGTTGTTGAGAGTGTTGGGGAGGCGGTAGCCCGGGGTGGAGCTGTCGACGTTGGTGTACTGGCTGTATGTCGAGACGAGGCTATAGGGGTCGGTGTCGTTGCCGACTTTGGCTATGCCCGCGCGGAGCTTGCCGTAGGTGAGCCAGTTCTTGCCGATGAGGTCTGAGAAGACCCAGCTGGCGGTGAGGCTCGGGTAGGTGTAGCTGTTGTTGCCGCTGGGGAGAGTCGAGCTCTTGTCGTTGCGCACGGTTCCGTCGAGGAAGAGCATATTCTTCCAAGCCACGGAGAAGCTGCCGAAGAGAGAGTTGATGCTCTTCTTGGTGGTGCTGTTGGACGCGGCGGCCGTCGAGATGGAGTTCTTGAGGTTGTAGAAATCGCTGATGGCAATGCCGCTTACGCTCTCGCCGGCGATGGCCGTGTAGTGGTTGTGCATGATGTTGGCGCCGAGGTTGACGTTGAGGTGCCAATCGTCGCCGAACTGCTTGTTGAAGGAGGCGAGGAACTCGTGGTTGAGCTCATACTGCTGACGGCGGACCTCGGAGTAGGCGCTCTGCTCCTGGCTGCCAACGGCGTTACGCTCCTCCTGCTTGTCGGCGAAGAAGTCGAGGCTGGCTTTATACTGGAGCTTGAGCCACTCGCGCTCCCAGGTGGCGCCGATGTTGCCGTAGACGCGGTTGCGGGAGTCGGTCTCGTAGTTCTTGTAGCGGCTCCAGTAAGGGTTGTTGGAGTAGGCGGGCGTCGGGTCGTCCCATGAGGTGCGGTTCCACGTTGCCTGGCTGCCGTCGGGGAACTCATACATCTCCTTGAGCTGCTTCATGTCGAGCTCTCGGTGACCCCACTGCACGAACTTCTGCATGACGTTGTTGTCGCCGTAGCCCGTCTCGGAGCGGCCTTTAGCCTTCTGGTTGAGGAAGGTGATGTTGGCCTCGGTGGTGAGGTAGTGGCTTGGGCTGGTGCCCTTGACGGAGGCGTTGACGACGTTCTTGGTCATCTTGCTGTTTGGCATGTAGCCCGTCAGCGTAGAGTTGGTGAAGGAGATGCGGCTGGAGACGCGGCTCGTGGCGTTCTCTACGGAGACGGTGTTGGTGACGTTCACGCCCGTCTCGAAGAAGTCCTCGATATCGTGCTCTGGGGCCTTCCACTCGCTTGTTGTGGGCTTGCCAACCTTGCCGCCGGCCTCCCATTTGGCTAGGTCGTACCATGTGACAACCTGCTGGCCGTCGTACTTAGCGCCCCAGCTCTCGTCGGTATTCATATCGGGGTAGAGGAAATCCTCGCCGCCGATGGTGATGGTCTCGAAGTCGGAGCTTGCGCCGCCGCCATAGAGCCTCTGGAGCTTAGGCAGCTTGTTGACCTTCTCGAAACCAACGGAGGTGGAGATGGTGACGCCGTAGCCGGGCTGCACGCGGCCGTGCTTGGTGGTTATGAGGACCACGCCGTTGGATGCGCGGCTGCCGTAGAGAGCCGTAGCGCTGGCGCCCTTGAGGACGGTCATGGACTCGATATCGTCGGGGTTGATGTCGCTCACGAGGTTACCGTAGTCATATCCGCCGCCGCCGCGGGCCGTGCTGGTGCTATTGAAGTCGGTGCCCTCGATGGGCACGCCGTCTATGACGAAGAGAGGCTGGTTATTACCAGATATTGAGTTGTTGCCGCGGATAAGCATCTTGCTTGAGCCACCCATAGAGCCCGAGCCGCTGGAGATAGAGAGGCCCGCCACCTTGCCCTGGAGAGCGTTGACGGGGTTGTTGAGGCCACCACGGCTCTTGAGCATCTCCTCGCCTTCGACCTCGGCAATGGCGTAGCCGAGAGCCTTCTTGTCGCGTGAGATGCCGAGGGCTGTAACGACAACCTCATCGAGCTCCTCGTTGTCGGGAGCGAGGGATACGTCTACAGTCTGTCGGTTGCCAATAACCTGGCGGCTCTCCTTCATACCGATGAAAGAGAACTTGATGGCGCTCTCTGTGCTGGGGACTACAATGATGTAGTTGCCATCGAGGTCGGTGACTGTGCCCGAGGTTGTGCCCTCGACCACGACAGCCGCACCTGGGACGGGCTGACCGTCGTCGTCCACGACGCGTCCCCTTACCGTAATGCCACGGTCTTGAGCCGTGGCGAACAGCGACCCGAGGAAGAGGGCGGCTGCTACAGAAGCAGGTAATAAATTCTTCATAAATTGATTAGTTGGTATTATTGTTTTACTGCAAATATATGATTTATCTTTCTGTTTGATACTTTTGGTCGAAAAAAAGGGAGAAAATGACACTGAATATGGGAGTCGAACAAGGGGCGAATGGCGGTTATTTTCAGTAATTTGACACACAGCTTGAAGTATTTAACAAGTTGTTATTTAGTGTGTTTAGCGGTTTAGAATGCTGAGGGTAGTGTTGGTTATTTTGAGTGGATATAAATTTCTTTGATTTTCCATTTCTGGCTATTGATTGATGATTTTTTGGGGGCGGCAGATCAAAAAGTGCGAATTATATCTGTTGAATATTATGTATGAAGGGGGTGTATTGTGATTTTTTACGATTTTGGAGAGATGAGGGGAGCGGTGGGCAGTTCACAGTGCACAGT
>CAVILU010000150.1:0-5625 GCA_963643535.1 bacterium
ATTAATCAACTACGCCATACTTAAAAGCTAGCTTACTACGGCAGCATCAACAAACTTCCTGCCATCCCGTCATTCCCTTGCCGAGGTCATCCAGTTCAATGGCGAGGCCGATGACTTTTCGTCCAGTGCCGCGGAATGGTTCGAGGTAGTTATTATCCTTAATCTGTTTAGCGGCAGCCTCCAAACCTCCATTTTGTTGGAGTTTAAGCTCTATCACATAGGTGAATTGCGCAGTGCTTGCTATCACGTCAATCCGACCAGTCGAGAGCATACGCTCGACCTCGACGTTGAGGCCTATTGCGTTGAGTATCGTACTGATGACTAAGCGGTAACGCTCCTCCATATGCATAGAGGCCAACTTCTTGTTGCTGTAGGGCACGTCGGCTATGAGAGCCTTCAGGGCATCCATGGCCTCGGGAAGGATGCCGTCCATAAGGTCACATTGGAGGATACCTTGCGCAGTCTGCGTATTATTCTCGACACGCATTGCCAAGACTGGCAACACCGTACGGTAGAGAGCTTGACGAACCTCCTTGTTTGGGAAGCCAAGAGTATATACTCCATTTCTGACGCTTTTAATTGTCAGGTAACCTGATTGATAAAGGAACAGTTCAGGGCCTCCGTTTGAGACATCGGACGTCTAGATAATATCGGAACTTATACGGCAACCATCAAATTCACGCAGGCGGATTTCTGCATCCTTTACGAATTTGGCAATCAACGTGCTGGCACCAGACGATGCCCAATAGCTCGATATTTCTTTTTTATCGAGTGCGTATATCAGACTGAATGGGTTATAAATGTCAATTCGGCATTTCTTGGAGAAATGGTATCCATCATAGTTATCCTTCAGCTTACTTAGCGACTCCTCCTTGGTCCATTCATTTTCTTCGGCCAATCTGTCTATCTCGGGCACGAAATCGCTTTCCAGTTCCTGCTGCGATATGCCGCAAATATCCTCATACTCAGAATCAAAACTAATGTTCACAAGGTTGTTGAATGCCGAGAAAAGAGATATTTGCGTGAACTTGGTTATCCCAGTGATAAAGACGAAGCGGATATGCTCGTCCTCGGCTTTCACTGTTGCAAAGACACTCCGATAGAGGCTTGCGCACTTCTCGTGCTCTGGCGTTCCCCCAAAATGTTGGAGAGGAAAGTCGTATTCGTCGATGAGGATGGCAACCTTCTGCCCCGACATTTTGTGCGCGGCAACAATTATATTATGAAGTCTTCTCGGCAGAGAAACTTCCGACTTGATAGAAACTCCATATTGAGCCTCCAGTTCATCAAAAACAGACTCAAAGAAAAGCTGAAGTTCATGGGCATTTTCACCAGCTTGGCTCATATCCAACCTGATGACGGGTCGCGTCTGCCACTCCGTCTCCAGCTCCATAATTCTCAACCCCTCAAAGAGCTCCTTTCGTCCCTCGAAATAAGATTGGAGAGTCGACACCAACAACGTCTTGCCAAAACGGCGCGGACGACTGAGGTAGTTATACTTAGCACCTTGATTCGCAAGTCGCCAGACCAAGTCAGTCTTATCGACATACACATATCCCTCTTCCCTGATTTCAGAGAATGTTTGAATGCCCACCGGCAGTTTCCGCACACCTGTTGCCTGCATAGTCGTCTTACTTTTTTATGTCTGTCTAATGCATACAAATATAGCGCGGTGATTGAAAATTAGCGAATCACCCCTTAGCCTCAGCATACTCCATTGGCTTCATTCCGAATTGCTTTTGGAAGCTCTTGGAGAAATAGCTGGGGGAGTTGTAGCCGACGCGGTAGCTGATCTCGTTGACACGGTAACGCTTTTCGCGTAGCATACGGGCGGCGGCCTTGAGTCGGACGAGCGTTATCATCTCGTTTGGGGTGACGCCGGCCAGGCTCTTGATTTTCTGGAAGAGGGAGCTTCGGCTTACGCCCATCTGCTCGGCAAGGAACTGGACACTCAGGTTTGTGTTGTCCATATTCCCCTCAATGAGTTTATTGAGTTTTTGGAGGAACTCATCGTCGAGAGGCGATGTGGCAATCTCCTCGACCGTCGTGGAGGGCGAGATGGAGAACTTCTCTTGGAGCATGCGGCGCATCTCAATAAGATTGCGGACCGAAGCGGCAAGGTATTTCATAGAGAAAGGCTTCTCGATATAGAGGTCGGCACCGCAATCCATACTGCCTGCTTTGCTCTCGTCGTCGGTTTTGGCAGTGAGCATGAGGAAAGGCGTATGGCAGATATTGATATCCTTGCGGACACGGCGGCAGAACTCAGCTCCATCCATCTCGGGCATCATCCAGTCACTCACAATGAGATCCGCAGGCGATTCGGAGAGTTTGGCAAGGGCCTCGACACCGTCAGCTGCAGTCAGGACATTGTATTGCGAAGCGAAATTCGACTCAAGGAAGTTGCGAAGGTCCTGGTCGTCGTCTACAACAAGAATAGTCGGACGGACAGGAGCACCAGCATTTATGGCCGACGGCTCAGGTTGGAGATCGGTGCCTGACGAGGTCTCTGCTTGAGCCTGAGGATTTTGCTGGTCTTCGGAGACGACGTCGGCATCCTCAACCGTATGAGAGATTGGCAGCGTGACAATAAAGCGAGAGCCATTGCCAGGCTGAGAGACTACAGCGACATTGCCATTGTGAGCCTCGACAAGACTCTTGACGATGCTGAGGCCGATACCCGTACCGGGCTTATTGTCATTGGCTTGGTAGAAAGGCGCGAAGATTTTTGCTTGTTCCTCGGGCGAAATGCCTTGACCATCATCAGCCACTTCGAGGACGAAATTGCCATCGGACGGGACTTGGCAGGAGAGGGAGATGCGGCTGCGGGTGTACTTCATGGCATTGGTCATAAGATTGCTAAGAACCTTGGTGACGCCCTCCTCATCTACAGTAGCCTTGAAATCTTCGGACGGGTAGACAACCGAGAATTCGACATTGCGGAGCTTAAGAGTGGGCTCGAATCGGACCGCCACGGACTTCATAAGCTGGGCGATGCAGACGGGGCGGAAATTGAGCTTATGTTTTTCCTGCTGAACCTTATTGAAATCGAGAATCTGATTGATGAGGTCCAGGAGGCGGTGGGCATTGCGGTTGATGACATCGAGGGTAGAGGTGACGGACTCTGCATCTTTGACTTGATTACTTATCCTACCCCACTCCTCCATAAGATTTTCGAGAGGGCCAATAATGAGCGATACAGGGGTTCGGATCTCGTGTGAGATTGTCGTAAAGAACCGCAGGCGAGCGTCGCGCACCTCCTGGTCCTTCTTGTCGCTCATTGCCTTAAGTTCCTCGCGATGACGCTTCTCGTTGCGCGAGATAAGGCTGCGGACGTAGAAATAGCAGATTGCGCCAATCAAGAGAACATAGAGGACACGCGCAGGCCACGACCAATAGAAAGGTGGGCGCACCTCGATATTGAGGCACGACTCACGCGACGACCATAGGCCATCGTTGTTGGTGGCGACAACGCGGAACTTATATTCGCCGGGCGGGATGTTGGTGTAAGTGGCCGAAGTAGTAGCACCCACGTAATGCCACTTTTGGTCGAAGCCCTCAAGAATGTAGGCGTACTGATTCTTCTCGGGGGATACGTAGCTCAGGGCGGCGTAGCTGATGGTGAACATCACGTCGTCGTGGCTAAGCGAGATGCTGCCGTCCTGCCTTAGTGGGGCGGGCATCTTATCGGAACCGGACATCAGTTCCTTGTCTAGAAGGTGGACCGAGGTAAGGAATACCGGGGGCTCTGCTTTATTGACTTTCAGCCGATGGGGAGTGAAGGTGGCAATGCCATTAGTCAGGCCCAGCCATATTTGGCCGTTGGAGGCCACGTGGCAGGCATTGGGTTGGAACTGAAGATCTTGAAGACCGTCATGCCGATTAAAGAGCTGGATGTCGCCATTTGGGGAGTAGCGGACAACGCCCTCGGGGGAGGTCAGCCATAAATCATCTTGATAGACCGTCATTCCACGGAAATCATGCTTCGAGATATCGATACTCACCATACGGAAACTACCAGTCTCGGGAACAAACTCGCAAAGACCATTCTGAGTGGCGACATAAAGCTGGCCAGAGGGCCCGACACGTACACAATTGACTTGACTACTCGGAAAATCGTCTGCACCAGTAGAGGCATCGAACTGCCTCCACTCACCAGAAGCCGAATACCGCCAAAGACCACAGCCTTGTGTCGCAAACCATATATTCTCATGGTCGTCCTCGACAATATCAACAGTCATGCTATTGAAATTGTAGACGACAGAGAACTGGCCGTTGTCCTCGTTGAAGAGATGCACACTATTCATAGACGTAGCCCAAAGGCGGCCACGCGTATCGCGCATTACAGCGTAGCAACTAGAGTTTGCAGAGCCTTCGTCGAGAAGATAATCAGTCATCTCTCCCGACTTGACATTCAGACGGATAAGACCATGGCCATAAGTTCCGACCCAGAGAAAGTCGCCATCGGGTAGCAGACCATGGACATTGAGTTGCGAGAGCCTATCCTGGCCAGGGTAAGAGACGAAACGGCCATTGCGGACATCGTAGCAATTGAGGCCACCATCGTCGGAGGCTATCCAAATGCGGTGGTCGTTTCCCTCGGCAAAGCGGCTGATGATGCGTCCTCGCAAACCACCCTCTGAGGCTTGGATTGGCGAAAAACGTTGGCCAGCAGGCGAGAAATAAGAGACACCATCGTAGAAAGAGCCGACCCAGAAACCGCCCTCGCTATCGGCCATAAGGCTATAGACAAAACGGCGGGTTGCATCGGATGCCGCACCATAGGGTGTAGTGCGGCTCCACGTAAGATTCTTGATATCGAAGGAGATAAGCCCCTCGTCGCAGCCAATAAGGGCGAACGACTCATCTGCAACCTTAAGGGTATGGATATGCGTGCCGACTCCCGTCGTTTGAGGATTGAGTAGGCGGCGCACATCGCCATTGGCAGAGACAGAAATCAGGCCATTGGACCACGTGCCGAGTAGGATATCGCCCTCTTGCGACTGGGCAATGCACATACCGCCATCGCAGAGACCTTGAGGCATCTCGACAGGCTCGAAGAGGTTGCGCGAGCGATTGAGACGGAAAACATTATCGGCAGAGTGGCGAGTAAGAACCCAAACCTGATTGGATGAATCGACAAAGACTGTGGCAACAACGCCATTCGTCTCACGGAAACCGTAGTGCTTTACGGTCTCGGAATGAGAGAGATAGCAGTAGAGACCATTGTTCATTGTTGCAACCCATACATTCTCGTCGGCATCGACACAGAAAGCGGTGACGAGTCCGCGGATGCTGTCGCTGAGGCAAGAGAATTGCTCCGAAGCCCCATCATAGACATAAGCACTGGCACTGGAGCCGACAAGCAGACGCCTACCCCATACGCAGAGAGCACTGACATACTGGTCGTTATCCTGAAGTGGATTGACCATGAGGCGGGCCTTGATGCCATCATAGCGACAGAGACCGGCATCCGTACCGAACCACACGAAACCGTCGGCATCCTGGACAATGGAGCGCACGGCATTGGAGGGCAAACCGTCCTCGGTGGTTATGTAGCGCTGCTCTTCGGCCGATGAGGAAGAAGAGAAAAGGATGGCTACAAACGCCAGCAGTATGATTGTT
>CAVILU010000151.1:0-5623 GCA_963643535.1 bacterium
CCGCCTCGGCTTTTTGTGCGTCACTTCCAATATGTCAATGTGCTTTGCTTCTGTTCTTTGCGCCGCTGTGTTTGCGGCGGGGAACCGAGGTGCAAATTTAAGAGGGTTTGTTGAGATTCGCAAGAGAAATCTTGTTTTTCTTTCAACCCGTTAAGCGTTGCGCCTTTCTGTTCCGAAAGCGGGTGCAAAGTTAGGAATAGTTTTTTATACCGCAAGGGGGTGGGCTATTGACAATCGACAGTTGATAGTTGACTATTGACGGTTGGGTTTGGTTCTTAGGGGGTTAGTGTTGGTTGTTAATTGGAGTTAAAACGGTTTGATGTATCAAAGTTTGGGAATAGTGGGGTGTATGAATAGAGAAACGCCGCGCATTCCTTTGGGGCGGGATGCGCAGCGTTTGTGTTTTTAGGGTTATTGGGATCTAGATCCTCTGCTAGTCCTCTTTGTGGAAAATGTTGCGGACGGAGGAGAAGAAGGACTGGAAGGGAGTGTAAGTCTCGTCGGAGGATACTTTGGTTTGAGCATCAGCGACATCCTCGTTATTTGACTGACCGTAATATTCGTCCTCGAAATCCATATCTTTGGAAGACACCTCTACATTAGTCTTCGCAGGCGCATCCAAATCGAGCGACAACCTGGAGAGCTGCTCGGCCATAGAGGGAGTCGAGGGTCGGAGGTTGATGGCGAAATTGAGAGCACCATTGCGAGCCAGGTAGAGGAACTGCACCTGTATCTTCTGTCCGGGCACAAAGATGGCTGTAAGATCTTTGCAATGCGGGTGGATGCTCTTGCGCTGCACAATGCCACTGGTACCGTCGACATCTACAAACATATGTCCGACTGAGACGGATTTTACTGTGGCCTCAATATTATCGCGGTCCTTATAGATATCGATGAGGGACTGATTGGACCTCTCCACCTCGTCGGAAGAGACTATGCAGAGGGTCGTGTTCTTCTTCCTATATATCTGTTTTACAACACATACCACAACTTGACCAGTCTGATAGCAACCAGTGTAGCGGCCCGGGACACGATCGGCATCGAGGAGACCCACGTAGTTATAACCAAGATTGAGGGAGATGCGTTCGGGAGCCACATGGATGGCCACGGCACATACGGCATCACCCACAGACGGTTTCCACGGACGATAAGAATCCTCGTGAGCACTAATGGTTTGCGCCTCGGGCGATGCGGAAGGAACTAGCTGGCAAAAGAGATTGGATGACGAGGCGATGGGGAAAACACGCGCCACGACGCACGACACAGTGCAGCCAACCTTATACGAAGCCACCTCACTGGGTACCAGGCTTGTGGGCGCAATGAGACCGACATGCTCGGAGTCGGGGAAAGAGACGAAGACTCCGTTGCCATCTATCTTAGTGATAGTGCAGTCGACGGAGTCGCCCACATGGATATCAGCATCGGCAGGAACAGGAGCCGCGGCCTCGTAGATAAATACATCAGTGAACTTGAGGGTAAAGACAAGCGCATCATGCGAACGGCTGTAGCCCGAGAAGACGGCGAGCAGACGGTCGCCGGGCTTGTAGACAGAGCGGAGGGGCAAAGATTTGTCCCACAAGGCATTGCTGCTCTTGACGAAGCCATCGTAACCATTGACATCGAGATAGAGGCAACTGTCGGAGACACTCGCGACCTCGGCCTCGACAATCTCCCCGGGGTTGTGGCCAGAGGAGAAGGCCGTGCGGAGTTGAGACGCAAGACGACGCTGCTCAGTGGAAAGAGTGTAGAAATTGTTGCCGTTGCGATCCTTTCGGACGGACTCGATGACCACCTTAATCTCGCTATGGGGATAGTAGTCGGCCTCGGAATGATTTGCACTAACACGAAGAACGCCGTAGCCGTTGCCCTCGAAATTGACGTAGACGGAGTTGATAGTCACCTTAGTTATCACTCCCGTGACGACATCGCCTTCGTAATATGGTTGTGACATGTTTGGGATTAAAGAAAATGTATTGTCTCGAATTTCAATTTGAGTTCAGAAAAAGAGAAATGGAGGTACTCACGGATTCGTTTCGAGACTATACAACGAAACCGCATTACAAAGATAATCGTATTTTTTGTGCTTCGTTATACGAAAGTGAGACAGTTGACCGGAAAATGACTCGCACGACAAAAGAGCGGTGATGGAGGGTGCGGGAAAAGTTGTATTTTTAGCGATTGAAATGCAAAACATCTCATCCGGAGATTGCACTGATACTTACTGATTTTGGAATTTTAGCAGCTTGGTGCGACTACCACAGTTTTCGCTTTGCTCAAGTTCAAGTCACACAGAACTGGCTTGACGAAAGAAATGTAACAATGGCAGGCAACGCACCTGACACACAATATGATGCAGACAGAATTAAAGGCGATAGTGGCGGCAGCCGCAATAATCATAGCAGGCAACACATTGGCACAGACGGCAATTACAGAAGCCGACCAGGAGGCCATAACCAAAGCCATCGAGCAAGCCGACAACGGCAAGGCCGACAAGGCTGCTGAAACGCTCGAACGTTTGTGTCGCCAATACCCGAAAGAGGCGGCATTGCGATATGAACTAGGCTATGCGCTAATGAAAGATTACCAGTTCGCCCGAGCGGCCGAGACCTTTCGCAGCCTAAGGGGCGAAAAGGACATGGGTGAGCTGCCTTATCAGATGGAGGGCAATGCGCTAGACTTGGCTGGACGGCGCGGAGATGCCGTACGTGCTTACAAAGAGGGGCTTAAGAAATTCCCGAAGTCGGGTGCGCTACTGATGGAGCTCGGGACGATAAGGATGCACGAAGAGGACTTTGCTGGCGCACTTGAGATGTACATGCAGGGCATTGAGGCCGCACCTGACTATGCACCAAACTATTACCGCACGGCGTGGATTCACTTCCATAGCGACGCGCCGTGGGACGGGATACCCTATGCCGAGGAATTCATGATACTCGAAGTGAAGGGACCGAGGGTGGAAGAGCTGAGCAAAATGACATTCGAGGCCTACGCTTCACTTATCCATGCGGCTGTGGCTGCGGGAGGCTCGGAAAACACTATCGCAAGTGCCGCCACCGAATTGGGATACGACCCGAAAGACGAGGAGACCACATTGACGCTCAGGGTAATAAGCGGGGTCAAGAAAGCACTTCACGCCGAGATGCCCGAGGGTGGCGTTGGCGAGATGGTGTGGAATTTCGAAGAGTCGCTGGCTGGCGCGGGGCATTGGGAAGCCTACGTGCGTTGGATGCTGCGCAAGGGGCGGGAGAAGGAGTTCACAGCCTGGATGTCGCTGCACGAGAGCATGATGGAGGCGTTCGCTCTATGGTTGGCGGACGTGAGGGGAGAGTAGGTTGGCTGGCCCCTACTCTATTTAATATTTTTGACGCTGGCGTCAGTTTTATTAAATACAAAGATATGGGAAATTATGGAATTTGTGGCGTTCGTGGTTGTTATCAGGGGATTAGCGGGGGATTGATGCGGAGTGTGTTTGTGTTTTTTGGGGGAGACTATGGGTAAACGCCTGGGCGAGTAATAACGTCAGGAGCCGGTGAGAACGCCTGGGACTCGCAAGAACGCCCGGGGCTCGCGCCGCCGGGCTGACTTACAACGCCCGCGTTGGGGCTTCGGTGCCCCCGCTGAATGGGGATTTGAGATTTGATTTCTTATCATGTTTGTACATGAGAAAAGCCCAAGACTTACGCCTTGGGCTTTGGTGTGCAGCGATATGCACTTTGTGCGCTTATTTGTCGCAGTTAAGGAGACTCTGGGATTGGGGCCACAAGTCCACAACGGGAATCGGGAAACTACAGACAAAAGAGTTTGCCTACTTCGTGCACATCGAGTACGGAAACTGCGCGTTGCATTCCGGGCATATCCCTGGTAACCAGTTCATATTGTATTTGTTTGTCCATTGATTAACCTTCTTACCACAATTAGGACATTCTACGTCTCTATATTTATTACCGGTAGGATTAATCTGGGCTTGAGTCTGCTGATAAACCTGGACAGTCTGCTGACAAAGCTGTGAGAGCTTCCCTAATGTATCCATAAATCCCATAATAGAGAGTTTATAAGAGATTTGAGAGGCGGGGCTCAGGAGTCTTGCCTCTCAAACCCATATTGTTAATAACCTGATTGACTTTGAATTTTACCCCAGCTTAGTGAAGTTGAAATCTGCGGGGGAGCAGAATGAGCGAGAGTAGTCGAAGCCATACTCGCGGAGGTAGGCGGCTTTGACTTCCTGTGCTCCGTTGACGAAGGGAGTGGAGGCGTTGGAGAGGACGTTGACGATGACGAACATCTCGGGAGTGAGGACCTGATTGTTGACGCGCTTGACGGTCTTGGGCCAGACACGGAATACTGTTGGCATAATTGACTGATTTTTAGCGATTATTGAATTATGTTTGTTGACTTTCGGAGGAAATTAAGCAGCACCGAGCTTCTTGTCGACCTTGGCCTTGATAGCAGGGGTAACATACTCCTTTACTGTCTTGTAGGCGGCAACTAGAGCAGCTGCATCATCAGTCCAACCGACAATCGGGATGAAGTCTGGGATGAGGTCGATCGGGAAGATGAGATAGCCGAGAGCTCCCATAATGGTGGCCTTGGCGGAAAGTGGAGTCGTAGGCTCCATCAAAACATAATAGAGTTCGAGGGCCGTGCGTGCTATTGTAGGTGAAACCTTGGCGATAACGGACCAAAAACCAGACTCGCTGAACTTGCTGGAGTAGGAATCGAGTTGGTCTGAGGAAATAATCTGGTTGTTCATAATTGACATTGATTTTGTTTGTTAACAATTTGTTTTTTAAGTCATCGACATCTCTTTCTCTTCCGATGACATTGCAAATATAGAGGGGCGGGAAGCGGAAAACAGCAGCGATTTGCGAATAAAAAAGCAGAATCCCAGTTTCTGAAGGGCAGATGGCGGATATTGTGTAATTGGGGCGCGGGAAAACTTATCAGTTAACAGTTAACGTCACCCCCGCCAAATGGGATTTGCATAAGCACTTTTTAGTGGATTATAAATAAAATCGCCCCGATGCGGGATAGGCATCGGGGCGATTTTTTGAGTGTCAAACAACCATCCTGCACTATGACCTTTGGATATAGTCTATGAGTCGACGGGTGCGGGTGAGAAGGAGCTCGTAGGTTTTGAACTCTTCGCTTGTCCTGTTCTGGAGATTTTGCAACTCTGTTATCTCGCCATCGATTTCTTTGATCTTGGTATCGATGTTCTGCTCAATCCAAGTGTTGGTCTGCTTGTCGAACTCCATCTCGACCTCGCCGGCGTACTTGTTGAAGTTTTGGCTAACCTCCTGGCGAGCGCGCGTCATTTGCTCCTCTCGCTTCCTTTCTTGATAGGCTTGATACCAGTCAATGAGGACGGAGATGAAAGGGCCGACGGCACCGAGAACCTTACCAGCTACAGCCAAGCCACGTGCGAACTTGATGGCCCCCCACGGCTTGAAATTGTGGCCGAAGAACTTGCCGACACTGTAAACCGTCTTGTGCATGGCAGTTCCCGACGAGCTCGAGGCTCTCATAATCTGGAATATCGTGCCATTGGGGTTTTTGGAACTCATTTTTAAGATCTCATGGTTCTGAGCACTAATCAGGTCCTGACTCTTGCGACGGATGTTGT
>CAVILU010000152.1:0-5609 GCA_963643535.1 bacterium
TGGCAGCCTTCACTCACCTTATGGCATCCATGCCAGGGATTCCAGATTATCATGTCCTACAACCCCTTCATGGAGAGCGTGATGCGATTGCGGGCGATGTCCACGTCCATAACGCGGACCGTTACGTGCTGATGGAGCGATACGGCATCCGATACGTTCTTGACAAAGTGATCCGCAATCTGGCTGATGTGCACGAGTCCGTCTGTATGAACGCCAAGGTCAACGAATGCGCCGAATGCCGTAATGTTCGTCACGATGCCCGGCAGTTCCATTCCCGGACGGAGATCCTCAATGGTATGTACGCTCTCGTCGAAATGGAAGTCCTTAATCTCGTCGCGCGGGTCGCGGCCTGGCTTCTCAAGCTCGGACATAATGTCGCGTAGGGTGGGGAGACCTACATCGCCCTTCACGTATTTCTGGAGGTTGATGCTGTCGCGGCGTTTCTTGTCGGTCATGAGCTCGGCGACTGAGCAACCGGCATCGGCTGCCATCTGCTTCACTATGTCATATCGCTCGGGGTGTACGGCCGATGCATCCAATGGGTTCTTTGCTCCAGTGATGCGTAGGAAGCCTGCGCACTGCTCAAAAGCCTTCGGGCCGAGGCGCGGAACCTTTTTGAGCTCGGCTTTCGATGTGAAAGGTCCATTCTCCGTGCGGTAATCCACAATGTTCTTTGCGAGGGTCGGGCCGAGACCGGATACGTAAGTGAGCAAGTGACGGCTGGCGGTGTTGACCTCTACACCAACCTGGTTTACGCAACTGACTACTACATTGTCGAGCGACTGCTTGAGGCGTGTCTGATCCACGTCATGCTGATATTGGCCCACGCCAAGGCTCTTGGGGTCAATCTTGACGAGCTCTGCCAACGGGTCCATAAGGCGACGGCCGATAGAGACCGCGCCGCGGACTGTGACATCCTCATTGGGGAACTCCTCGCGGGCTGTGGCTGAGGCAGAGTAAATAGATGCGCCGTCCTCGGAGACTACGAATATGCGCAGCCTCTTCTCCTTGTCGAAGTCGCGGACAAAGGCCTCTGTCTCGCGGCTGGCCGTGCCGTTGCCTATGGCTATGGCCTCGATGTCGTATTGGTCAATAAGGTGGCGGAGTTCAGCCTGCGCTTCCATGACTTTTGCGTGGGGAGGGTGGGGGTAGATCACGGAGTGGCAGAGCATCTGGCCTTGCTCGTTGAGGCACACTACTTTGCAGCCTGTGCGGAAACCTGGGTCGAGCGCCAATGTGCGGTGGCGACCAAGTGGGGCGGCCAGGAGCAACTGGCGGAGATTGGTCTCGAAGACTTTGATTGCTTCGGTGTCGGCCTTCTCTTTGGCTTCGGCCTCCATCTCTGTCTCCATTGCGGGGGCAATGAGCCTCTTGTAGCTGTCCGAGATTGCCATTTCCACTTGCCCGGCTGTGCGTGGGTTGCGAGCGTAGTTGCGGTTGAGCCTGTCTACTATTCTGTCTGGCTCGTCGGGGGCTACGGATATCTTTATTACACCTTCGCGTTCGGCGCGCATCATGGCAAGCACGCGGTGGCTGGGGCATCGCGCGAGGTTCTCGCTGCGGTCTATGTATTCGCGGTACTTCTCACCCTCGGCTTCTTTGCCTTTGGCGAGTTTTGTGGAGATTACGCCGCTGCGGCGGAATACGTTGCGAGCCGCCTCGCGTGCCTCGGGTTGGTCGGCCACCCACTCGGCAATGATGTCGCGTGCGCCTTGCAGGGCATCCTCTGTGGTCGGTACGTCGTCCGTGAGGTACTTGTCGGCTGCCGCCTCTGGGTCGGATACGCTGCCGCTCATAAGTGCGAGTGCGAGGGGTTCGAGACCCAACTCGCGAGCCTTTGTGGCGCGGGTTTTGCGCTTCGGTTTGTATGGCTGGTATAGGTCTTCGAGGCGTGTGGAGTCCCACGTCTCGTCAATCTCTTTGCGGAGCTCGGGCGTCATCTTCTCCTGCTCCTCGATGGTCTTTATTATGGTCTCCTTGCGGGCGGCAATCTCTTTGAGTTTCTCGTAGCTTTGGGCTACGCCGCCTACTTGCACTTCGTCCATGTTGCCCGTCATCTCCTTGCGGTAGCGGCTGATGAAGGGGACTGTCGCGCCGTCGTCGAGGAGCTTGATGGTGTTCTCCACTTGTGTCTGACGCAGTCCTAACTCTTTGGATATTAGTGCTGAATATATGTTTTGCATCGTGAAAGGATATGTGTTTGCAACTACAAATATACTCAAACTTTTAGATGCTCACGACGGCGTCCATCACGGCGTCATGCGGCTCCACGGGTATGTCTCGGACAATCTGACAGTTATATCCCACGCCAATTTTTCTGGCCTCGGCAAGGACTGCGAAAGCCCTGTCATAGAAGCCTCGGCCTCGCCCCAAGCGCCGCCCGTCGGCAGTGAATGCCATGCCTGGAGCTATTATTATGGCGCCTTTGCCTGCCTCAGCAGTGTCCAACTCTGCAGTGCCCTGTGGCTCAAGAATTCCAAACTGCGGTTCGCGGGCGAGGCATTTATACCCGGTGAACTGACGGAACACGAGCTCCTTGCCCACTATGACAGGCAGGAAGACTCTCTTCCCCTGCCGTACGCACTCCATAATGAAAGGGCCGGTGTTCAGCTCATCGGGCAATGGCCAATATGCCACTATCGTGTCGGAATTGCGGATGTCTTCGCGCGCCATGAGAGCGTCGGAGAGTTTGCGCCCCGCCTCCATATACTTTTCTTGCGTGAGGTTTGGCTTGACTTGCCTTATCATGCGGCGGAGTTCGCGCTTCTGCTCTTTTATCTCCATTTTGTTGTCGCTTATATATAAAAGGCCGAGCCCACCATGCCGCCATGGCGACGTGGTGGGCTCGGGATGTATTCCTAAAACGTGAGTCTAATAAACTCTTTGTGGTCTACACTGAGTGAGTGCGGTTGAGCTCTTAGAGCTCGATAGTCTGCTCGCGGTCGGGACCGACAGAGACAATCTTGACGGGCACGCCGAGGTAGCTCTCGATGAAGGCTACATAGTCCTTGAATGCCTTGGGGAACTGCTCTGCGCTGGTCATCTTGTCCATAGGAGTCTTCCAACCCTCGAACTCCATATATACTGGTTCGACGCCCTCGTTGATGTCGAAAGGCATCTCGTCGGTCTCGCGCTCGCCAATCTTGTAGGCTACGCAAGCCTTGATGGTGTCGAATCCGTCGAGGATGTCGCTCTTCATCATGATGAGCTGCGATACGCCATTAATCATCACGGCGTAGCGGAGTGCGACGAGGTCGATCCAACCGCAACGGCGTGGACGGCCTGTGACTGCGCCAAACTCATGGCCGAGCTTGCGGAGCGTCTCGCCGGTCTCGTCGAAGAGCTCTGTTGGGAAAGGACCCGAGCCGACGCGTGTGCAGTAGGCCTTGAAGATGCCAAATACCTCACCAATGTTGCGGGGGGCGACACCGAGACCAGTGCATGCGCCAGCGCAAACGGTGTTGCTGGAGGTTACGAAGGGGTAAGAGCCGAAATCGACGTCGAGCATGGTGCCCTGCGCACCTTCGGCGAGCACGTCCTTGCCGTCGGCGAGGAGATGGTTGATGTAGTGCTCGCTGTCTACAAACTGGAACTGCTTGAGTTTCTCGATGCCCTCAAACCAAGCCTTTTCGAGCTCGGGGAGTTTGTCGAGGGGATAGTTGTAGTCGCTGAGGATTTTCTTATGGCGCTCGATGGCTGCCTTGTATTTCTCGTCGAAATGGAGTTCGATGTCGCCTACGCGGAGGCCGTTGCGGCTGACCTTGTCGGTGTACGTGGGGCCGATGCCCTTGCCGGTGGTGCCAATCTTGCCTGAGCCCTTCGCACTCTCGTATGCTGCGTCGAGGAGGCGGTGGGTGGGCAGGATGAGGTGAGCCTTGCGCGAGATGTAGAGGCGGCTCTTGAGGTCGTGGCCCGATGCCTCGAGTTGCTCAACCTCGGCCTTGAAGAGGGCGGGGTCGAGGACTACGCCGTTGCCGATGATGTTCACCTTGTCGCCCTGGAAAATGCCAGAGGGCACTGAGCGGAGGACGTATTTCTGACCCTCGAACTCGAGTGTGTGGCCGGCGTTGGGGCCGCCTTGGAATCGTGTGACGGCCGCGTAGCGCGGGGTCAGGACGTCGACAACTTTGCCTTTGCCCTCGTCGCCCCACTGGAGGCCCAACAGAACATCTACTTTCATATATGGTATTTTATATGGTCCTTTATTAGAGATCCTTTATTTATGATCCTTTATTCGGATGTAAATGACATAAAAAAACGGAAGCGCCAGTCCCGCCCGCATCTTATCGCATGGGGCATGCAGCGTTTCCGATGTGCTAAGGTATGGTTTATTATCCTTTTTAACAAATAATATACCCTTAAAACAACGCAACTTTCTGTTTTTCCTATTTTATGGCTCTATGGTAACGGTTTTTTATGTAACTTCACACCATTAATGTTATTTGTTTAACGTAACAATACGCTTATGATTAAGACAACAGCAGCCATGTCGCTCGCTATGCTCTTGCTCGCTACCAGCGCATCTGCACAGAACGACAATGCGAAGAAAGACGAGGGCTTCGTCTTCACCACGGTCAAAGAGGCCCCCATCACCTCCATCAAGAACCAGAACAAGAGCGGCACGTGCTGGGCATACTCCAGCCTTGGCTTCTTCGAGGCTGAGCTCATCCGCCTTGGCAAGGGTGAGTATAACCTCTGTGAGATGTTCCTCGCTCACAAGACATATGAGGATCGCGCTACGGCTTCCGTACGACTCCATGGCGACATCTCTTTCTCTGAGGGCGGTAGCTTCTACGATGCCGTATACTGCATGCGCAACTATGGTATGCTCCCCGAGGAGGCTATGCCACTGCCCGGCACTCTCTACGGCGACTCTCTCGCCAACTTCACTGAGATGTGGCCTATGGTCGACGGCATCGTAAAGGGCATCACCGACGGCAAGCTCAAGAAGATTTCTCCGGCTTGGTTCAAGTCCCTCAACTCTGTCCTCGACACCTACCTCGGTGCTGTCCCCGCAGAGTTCACCTACAACGGTAAGAAGTACACTCCCAAGTCGTTCCAGGAGAGCCTCGGCCTCAACCTCGACGACTACGTATCCCTCACCTCATTCACCCACCATCCTTTCTACTCTCAGTTCGTCATTGAGGTCCAGGACAACTGGCGTTGGGGTATGTCTTACAACCTCCCCATCGACGAGTTTATGCAGGTTGTCGACAATGCTGTAAACAACGGTTACACCTTCGCTTGGGGTGCCGATGTCTCCGAGACCGGTTTCACCCGCGACGGCATTGCTGTTTGCCCCGATGCCGACCACGGTGCCGACATCACTGGCAGCGATATGGCTCGTTGGACCGGTATGTCTTATATGGAGAAGCGCCGCGAGCTCACCTCTCGTCCTCTCCCCGAGATTGAGGTTACCCAGGAGATGCGCCAGGAGGCTTATGACAACTGGGAGACCACCGACGACCATGGCATGCTCATCTACGGCATCGCTAAGGATCAGAACGGCAAGGAGTATTACATGGTCAAGAACTCTTGGGGCAAAAGCGGCAAGTACAACGGCGTATGGTACGCTTCCAAGGCGTTCGTCAAGTACAAGACTATGAACA
>CAVILU010000153.1:0-5603 GCA_963643535.1 bacterium
TTGTTTCGTTCCCGAAAGCGAGTGCAAAGGTAGGGAGAAGTTTTGGATTTGCAAGCATGGAGGTTGAGAAAATCTTTTGGATTGGGGTATTGATGGTGTCGGGGTGTTTGTGTTGCAACGAGTTAAGAGCTGATGTTAACGGGAGTTAATATACGAAACTAAATTCAGTTCACAGCTTAATTCAGTTCACAGCTTAATTCAGTTCACAGTTAACAGTTCACAGTTGGCGTGGCACCGCGGGATAGGAGTTCTGGCAATTGTTATTTGTCAATTTTCAATTGAAAACACCTTTGGTATTAACGTGAATCGCCATCTTCAAGTTCACATCCAACGGCTTGCTCCAGTCGCTCGGCTCCTCCCCGTTCGACAGCGTCAACCCGCTCGTGCTGATTATTAAACTCACGAGGGGATTTAGCTAAAACTGCGGAAAGAAAAACAAGGTTATGAAAAAGACAATACTCTTTGCGGCTTTTGCGCTTGCCTCGACTGTTTCCGTGTCATCTTGTGAGGATGACAGGAAAGGGAAACTAAACACCTATTCCAACATCTACATAAACGGCAGAAACAACGCCGTCAGCAAGGTGGCAACCACTACGGAAAAACAGAAGAGGTTGACAGTAGAGGAAGGTAGTAGACACGCTGACCACCCTCTTCGAGGACAAGGACGCAAATTGGGACAAGATTTACAAAATCTTTAATGACGCTTTCATCTTCATCCCGTGCACTGGCGAGGAGTACAAGGAACTAGAGTCGGCTAGGCTGAACTAAGTCCCTGTCTCACAGGCAACGACTAATATACGGGTGGCGTTTTCGCATCATCCGTTTTTTTTGTGTGTGCTGGAAAACTTTTGCGTTAGGTTTGTTTATTGCTTAAGGAATGGGAATAAATACCTTCTTACGGGTGAGTTGGAGGGAAATGGTTGGAGAGGTAATAACGGCAGAGGAAGTCGCAGACTGGATTATCGGGATTTTTGGCAATCCAATTTTTTACGTTTTGCCGTTGAACTTCTACCGAGTTGTCCGCAACAATTGCGTATATGAAACAGAACAATGACAGCAATGTAAATATAAAGCTAACCCCCAAAGCATTACAGATGTAAGTCCCCACAGCTAAAACGGCAGAAAAAGCAGTACAAAGTACGCAAGGCGTAAGTATAGTATTCGAGGCTCGGCACTTTGCTATGACAGCCCAATATTCATCTTCGACTTTTATAAAAGCCTCGTACTCTGGATTATATGGCTCAGGCTCGGCAATAACTGTTTTGGATTCAAAATAGTCATTTAGGTCGGCTAATGTTTTGGGGCAGAAGCCATCACAGCTTCTCTCGTCGATAAAAAAGGAGTAGGATTGGGTACCATCTAGATTGAGAGCCAGGATGTTATCGTCAAGAAAAACGGGGTGGTACATTGATATTTGGTTTTGGAAATCCAATATAACGGATGCGTTGGCGGGAACGTAGTTCCAACGGCCTTTGAGACCTACCCCGTTCGTCGTGACAAAGAAGTCACCGTTGTCCATAAAGATGTAGAGGGACTTCTCGCCATTGTCGTTGAAGAGCCACCAACTTTTGTTGCATAGGATGGCCTTGGCATCAAGTTCCTCACTGAAGTAGCGGAGACGGTTTAGGGTGTCTAAGAGGTAGGTTTGCATTGTTTGTCCTATTAGTTAGAATCCTTTATAAATGAGACAAAATACAGCCACCTTAGCCTTTATGACTATGAGGCAGCTGTTTATCTGCTTGGTTATTGATAACTAACCTTTTACGAATATACATTGCCAAAACAAACGACTTCCTTATAATAGCATGGAGAACGTTGTTCAATCCTCAACAAAGCTAAAAAAAAAGCCTGATTTGCACAAGTCGGGCGGATGAGGCAATTGGCAATCGTTTATAACATCCCCTACTCTAACTATCAAAATTTCCGCAACTTAGAAGCGGCCTAACATTTCTAAGCAATTGTATACAATTATGAGATTTCCCGATTACTATAGCTGTGCTTCTATTTTGATTTTGGCACGGATTGCGCAGAAGTGATTTCTATTTCCTGTGAACCTCGATTACGGTCCTTTAGTAATACACCGTAATCTTGACTCGGCGGTTCATCTTGCGGTGGGCTTCGGTGTCGTTGGGGACTAAGGGTTGGGAGT
Source organism: bacterium (assembly GCA_963643535.1). GTDB lineage: Bacteria > Bacteroidota > Bacteroidia > Bacteroidales > Marinilabiliaceae > W3P20-009. The sequence goes on from CAVILU010000153.1 coordinate 2,150, forward strand.
CACCAGCGGAGAAGACGTGGATGCGGCTGTCGTCCACGCCATTTTGTTCGAGACACTGGGCTACGGATTCGGCACGCTCGAGACCTATGCGGTGGTTGACCTCGGGGGTGCCCATGTCGCAGGTGTGGCCGGTGACCTTGACGTTGTATTTGGGATGGGAGTTGAGGAGGTCGGCTATGCGGGCTACAGTTGCGGCCGACTCACTTTCGAGATTTCCACTGCCGAGGTCGAAACGGATGCCGCCTGCGTTGTCTATCATGGTCTGGATGTCCTCCTCGATCTGGACGGAGATGCTGTCGCGTTTCTCGATGATTTGGGGAGTTTCGGGTGATGCGGTCTCTATTGGAGTCGCTGGTATGGGTGTCTCTTGAGGCGTAGGCTGCTGTTGGGGCGTGGGGACGATGGGGGCTGAGGGCTGCTCCGCCGTGGTTATATGGGCTGCAGATTTGGCAGTTGATTTTTTCCTACCTAGAGAGAGGCGGAAGCTGGCCGTGAGGCCTATCGCTATGGGGTGTATTTCGGTACAATTGGTTGTCGCTAAGGCACTCGCGTATGTGGGGGTGTAGCCATCGGCAGACAGGCAATCGGGGTCGTACTGGTAGGCGGACTTGTTTTTGGGACTCATGTCCGACAGAGTATACTTGCAGTAGAGGTTGAGGGACATACTGATTTTGGGGCCCAATGTGTACGCCAAACCGATATTCGCACCTATGCCTACGCCAGTCTTGCGGAGGCCGATAGAACCCGAGTAGTAAGGTGAGACGGAGTAGAAGCCGTTCTCGGGCATATCACTGTCGAAGTGGAGGTTGTATTGCGGATAATCGCCTGTGGTGGTGACGGTTCCACCTGTCGTCTCATATTCGTCTTTGGTTGTCAGGAGCAGATGGGTTTGCGCTCCGACCTCGAAAATTGCTTTCTCGGAGACGGCGGTATGGTATGTTGCTCTGAAAGGGATTTCGAGCATTGAGACTTTTTGTTTCTCGGAGAGGTTCTTGAGGGAAAGAGTGTGGATATAGGATTCACCGTCTTTGTCTATCGCATTGTTAGTCACGACTTTCTCAGTCGTCTCGGTCTCTGAGTTATAAGACGAGATACCCACGCCGGAGCCTATGCTCCAGCCGTTGCCAATAAGGAAATCGTAGTTGAGAGAAACAATACCACCACCGCGGAGGCCGTCGCTACTGACGGATCCGCTCGTAGTTGGATTGAGGCTATGGAGGCCACCACCTGCGCTTATCGACAGGGCATGACGGCAGACATCTGTGGTATCGGCTTGCGCGGAAGCGAGATGCGGAATGACTACTGACGTCAGCAGAAGAGCGAGGTGGGGAAATCTCATAGGTGGGTGAGGAATATAGATTTTAGAGCAAGGCTATGAGTACCACCTGGATGACGACCACACGGACGAACATGCAGAGCGGGTAGACAGTGGCATAGCTGAGGGAAGGCGAGTCGCCATGTACGGCATCATTGGCATAGCCGAGAGCCATGGGGTTGGCCATACTGCCGCAGAGGATGCCACACGTAGTGCCGAAACTGAACTTATGCGTCTTGAGCAAAATGGCACCTATGATGAAGACTGGGAGCACGGTGAGCGTGAGACCCACGGCGAGCCAGATGAGGCCCTCGGGACGGATGACGGTTTGGAAGAATTGGGGGCCAGCGTCGAGACCAAGGCATGCGAGATAGAGCGAGAGGCCGAGGCGACGGAGCATAAGATTGGCACTACGAGTGGTAAACGTAATGATATGGAATGTAGGGCCAAAGGCACCAGCGAGGATGCCTACGATGATGGGGCCGCCGGCCATGCCGAGCTTGACGGGGATGGAGATGCCAGGGAGGCTGATGGGTATGGCTCCGAGACCGAGGCCGAGGAGGATGCCGAGGAACATGGAGCCGAGGTTTGGCTCGTTGAGGTTCTGCACGGCGTTGCCAAGATATTGGGCTGCGTTGTCCAGGGCTTCGGTTTTGCCTACAGCAGTGAGGCGGTCACCGTATTGGAGTTGGAGTTCGTGGGTTGCGAGGAGGCGGATGTCACCCCTTGTGACTCGGCTGATGTTGACGCCGTATGTGCTGGCGAGATGAAGGTGGCCGAGGCGTTTGCCGTTGATTGAGGGGTTTGAGAGGACTATTGTGCGGCTTTCAATTTTGCCATCAACCTTATTCCAATCTATTCCCTCCTTGTTCCAATCCTCAGAAGAGCGTTTGCCAAAGAGTATCTCGAGGGCCGAGACCTCACGTTTGGTGGTCACGGCGAGGATGCTGTCGCCATCGAAAAGGATGGTGTTGGACGACGGGACAATGACTTCCTCTTTGCCACGCCAGACACGAGAAACGATAAACTTGAGGTGGCTCTTGTCGGCGATCTCGCGGAGAGTCTTGCCATTGATGCCAGGGTTGACGACGTCGAAGAGGGCAACGAAAGTCTCATCGGAGGCATAGCGCGACTCATGGGACTCGATGTCGCCATGGACAAAAATCTTGCGGAGCAGAATCATGGCAAGGATGACGCCGACGACACCCAATGGGTACGTGATGGCGCAACCGAGAGCCGCGCCTCCGCCCGAGAGGCCGAACTGCTGGAGTGTTTGCTGGGCGGCACCGAGGGCCGGGGTGTTGGTGGTGGCACCGCAGAAGATACCCGTGATCTCCGGGAGTCCGATGGGGGTGAACTGCCAAAAGGCAATCATCATGATAGTGCCGACGAGGATGAGCGAGAGTCCCCAGAGATTGAGGCGCATGCCATCCTCGCGAAGTGAGTTGAAGAAACCGGGACCGACCTGGAGGCCAAGGGCGTAGACGAAGATGACGAGGCCGAAAGTCTCGCAATAGAGGAGCACATCATGGTTGAGGCTGAAGCCGAGATGGCCGGCGAGGATGCCAACAAAAAAGACGAAAGCCACACCGAGCGAGACACCGCCGACGCGGAGTTTTGCAAGGGCGAGGCCGAGGGTTACGATGATGGCGATGACGGCGACCGACTGCTCGGCGGTGTGGCCTGTCATTAGGTATGTCAGGAAATCGGACACTGTTGTTATTTGTTTGGTGCTGGCAGTGGAGTTTGTTGGGGTGTGCGCCAGCACGCTTCTGTCTTGTGGCGCAAAAATAGTTTACAATTTAGAATTGGCAAATAACTATTGACGAATACGTGGGGTGGGCTTATTTTTTTGTCCACTGATTTCACTGATTTACACTGAGCGTTTTTGGGGGAAAGTTTGATTATAGCGACGAACGGGTTGCCCCAGAAGAAAGGAGAACCACCCCGTCAGCGACTGAAGAAGACCCGAGGACGTGAACTTGAAGAGGGGGATTTGCGTTAATATCATATATTGATATTTCATATCAGCCCTTTTCAGTTCACAGTTCACAGTGCACAGTTCACAGTTACGGGGAGTTGTAGCAAGGGGGGGCGATAATTGTCAATTGTTATTTGTCAATTGTCAATTGCAAAGTC
>CAVILU010000154.1:0-5586 GCA_963643535.1 bacterium
TGCTTGAAGAGTGCGTCGGCGTAGTTGTATGCCGCCTCGAAGGATTCCGGAGCCTCGGCCATAGCCTTCGCGCTCGCCTCTTGCGCTCCCGCGTAGTTCGAGTCGTTGTATAGTTTGTAGCTCTCCCTGATCAGACTGCGCTCTTTCTGCGCATCCGCTGCGCCACAGATGGTTACAGCGGCAAGGGCGAACATGGCTATTTTCAGTGCTTGTCTCATTTTTTTCTCTCCTTTTCTATCCTGTTTTACTTAGACGGGCTTCACTTCATGTACCGATACGAACATGTCGGGCGAGGTCTTCTTGCGTGTGAATATGTCGAATGCCGCCAATTTGGGATTCTTGCGCGAGAGCAATGCCATGTCTATGAGGAGCAATATCGCTACTAATACCTCAAGATATGCGCTACGGTCCTCGTACTCCGAGTATACCTTGGCTTCCATCTCGCTCTTGTCCATGCCACTAAGCTCATCCACGAGGGTGTTGATGCCGCCGCGGATGTTGTTGGCGGGGATATATGCACCCTCGCCTGCCTGTGCCACCTGCGCGAGCGATGTCTCGTCTATCTTGGATATCACGATGTTGCCATCCTTATCCTTGATGAAGGCGTTGCTCTGGCCTGGCTCCACCGGTATGGGGGCTCCTTTGCTTGTGCCCATGCCTACGGTGTAGACCCTAATTCCTTCTCCCGCTGCCGCTTTTGCCGCCTCGATGGCGTCGTCCTCGTGGTTCTCGCCGTCGGTGATCACCACTATGGCGCGGTTCTTACCTTCGGTCTGGGAGAATGAGTTGCGGCACATGTTGATGGCTGCGCCAATCGCAGTGCCTTGCGTCGGTACCATTCCCGTCGAGATGGATTGCATAAACATCTTGAGGGATACGAAGTCCGCCGACATTGGCATCTGCACGTACGAGTTGCCTGCGAATACCACGAGGCCTACCTTGTCGTCGTCCAGCTTGTCCACAAGTCGAGATACCGCCATCTTCGCCATCTCAAGTCGCGAGGGCGACACGTCCTGAGCATTCATCGAGTTCGACACGTCGAGTGCTATCATGACCTCGATGCCACTGCGCTTGACGGTCTCAAGTTTGGATCCAAATTGCGGTCCGGCTACCACGAGCACCTGAAGGCAGATGGCTATGACCACCAACCATGCCTTGATGCGCACGCGCTTGCTCGAGTAGTCCGGCATGAGGTGCGCCAGCAACGCGCTCTCGCCGAATCTCTCAAGGGCTTTGGCGCGACTCCTGTGGAAGATATACATGAGCACGATGACGAGGGGCACTATCAGGAGCAGATAGAGCGCCATGGGGTGCGCAAATCTAAATGATTCCACTATGTTGATTCTTAATGTTGTATGTCGTTTCTATGGTATGGTGCGCAAGAGGGTGTTGCGCAATACGATCTCGCAGAGGAGCAATATGAGCGCAGCCAGTGCGAAAGGCATATACTCGTCCGATCGCTGTGTGTAGTGGCGCACCTCCATTATGGTCTTCTCCATTGAGTCTATCTCCGAGTAGATGGCCGCGAGGCTCTTATTGTCCGTGGCGCGGAAATATTTGCCTCCGGTGCTCTCGGCCATATTGCGCATAAGGTCCTCGTCGATGTCGACTTCCTGGTCCTGCATTCGCATTCCGAAAGGCGTCTGGACTGGTATCTGCGCCACACCCTTGGTGCCAATGCCGATGGTGTATAACCTTATGCCAAAGGTCTTTGCAAGCTCGGCAGCCTTCTCGGGGGCTATGGATCCGGTGTTGTTGCAACCGTCGGTGAGCAGGATTATGACCTTGCTCTTGGCTTTGCTCTCCTTGATGCGGGATACCGCTGTGGCGAGGCCCATGCCAATGGCAGTGCCATCCTCGAGCATTCCATTGCGAACCTGATTGAAGAGGTTGATGAGGACCGCGTGATCCGTCGTCAGCGGGCATTGCGTGAAGCTCTCGCCGGCGAAGATTACGAGGCCTATGTTGTCATCGGGGCGCCCCGAGATGAATTTCGTGGCCACGTTCTTCGCTGCCTCCAGTCGGTTGGGCTTGAAGTCAACGGCGCGCATCGAGCCCGAGATGTCGAGCGACATTACGATGTCGATGCCCTCGGTGTTGTGGTCCGAATGGCTCGATGTCGATTGCGGACGGGCAAGCACCACTACGATGAGAGCGAACGCCATCAGCCTGAACAATGTCGGGAGAATGCGCAACCTTACGCGCCATGTGGGCTTGACACCCTCAAATGGCTCGACTGTAGATATTTGCATCGTGGCGTGCGACGTGTGCCGACGCCATATTCTCCATCCCAGATATGCCGGGATGATTAGCAAAAGAAGAAACACCCACGGGTGCTGAAATGTTATTCCGCTAAGCATCTTTCTCCTCCTTTGTCTCTTTGGACTCCGACAAACTTGCTGTCGCCTCGGCCGCCTTCGACTTCTCCGCCTCGGTGGTCTTGTTGATGAATGTCTCTGAGTCCGTTATTGCCTTGTCGTTCTCGTCGGCCAGCGGCTCCATCTTGGCAAACTTCACGAGGTCCGCCGTCTCAAGTATCGATGCCAGTCTCTCCGACTCCTCCGGCTGGTCGCGCAGCACTTTGCGCAGCTGCTCCATGATCTCGGCCGAGGTGCTCTCCTTGGTCTGGATGCCATATCGCTCACCTACGTAGCGGCGCAGCGTCTCCGTGAGGTCCGTGTAGAACTCTTTTACCTGGTTGTGGAGCCACAACTTCTCGCCGCGTATCCTCTCCAGTTCGCGGAGTGCGGTCACCTCGCACGGCTCTTCGGGTACGGCGGGCAAACTCTCCTTGCCGCCCTCCTTATGTCCGTATTTCTTGTAGAGGAACTCCCCGAGGAATATTGCGCCAATAGCGAGAACCACGCCCACGAGCCAAGGCCAGTAGAGCAAAAGCTCTCGCCAATCGAATGGCGCATCCTCGGCACTGTTGATGTCGAAAATCTTATTTACGCCTTGCTCGTTGGCCTCTATATTCTGGAATGGGTTGTTCACCGACAAGGCAAACTCGGGTGTCATGAATTGCGTGCTGTCGCCCATGATGACAACGGGTATGGGCGCCACGTAGTGCAGTCCTGTGTCAAAAGAGGTCACAAGGTACCGCTGTGCATATTCTATGAGGTCGCCAGCATCGATGGTGTCGGGCTTAAGTGCCTCTACCACCTCAACTTTCGCCGACAGCGTGTCGGGCAATTGCAGGATGTGGCAGACTGCGCCCTTGGGTACCGACACTGAGACGTTCAGTCCCACTTGGCCGCCAACCATAATGTTCATTGAGTCCAACTCGGCGCGTATCTGTGGCTGCTGGGCATAGCAGACTGCGCTCGCGAGGCTCATTGCCGCAAGGGCAAGAGTGTATCTGAATTTGCTAAAGGTATGATGCATATCAATATCCTCTCCTTCGGGGGTTATCCTCTCTTCTTGAAGAGCGAGAGAAGGCTCTTGACGTAGTCGTCGCCCGTCGAAACCTCGACATTGTCCACTGCGCAACGGCGGAAGATGGCGTCCAACTCGTCATGGCGTTTCTGCGCCTTTGCCGCATATTCGGCACGCACGGCCGCGCTCGACGTGTCAATCCACATCTGACGGCGGGTCTCCGCATCCTGGAACAGCATAAGGCCGACATCTGGCAGCTCACTCTCGCGGCGGTCTGCTATGCGGAGTGCCGCGAGATCGTGCTTATGGCCGGCTATGCGCAGCGGCAACTCGAAATTCTTGTCGCCAAGGAAGTCCGAGATGAGGAACGCCGTGCAACGCTTCTTGATGGCGCCCGTCATGTACCGCAACGCCTCTCCTATGTCCGTGCCGCGGTCCGTGGGGTGGAACATCAGCAGCTCGCGGATGATGTGGAGCACGTGCTTCTTGCCCTTCTTCGGCGGGATGAATTGCTCCACCTTATCGCTGAAGAAGATGACGCCTATCTTGTCGTTGTTCTGGATCGTCGAGAAAGCCAGCGTGGCAGCCATCTCTGTTATCAGGTTCTTCTTGAAACGCTCCTCGGTGCCGAACTCGCGCGAGCCCGACACGTCCACGAGCAGAACCACCGTGTTCTCCCTCTCCTCCTCGAATATCTTGATGTACGGCTTGTTCATGCGCGCCGTGACGTTCCAGTCGATATTGCGCACGTCGTCGCCATACTGGTACTCGCGCACCTCGCTGAAGGCCATACCGCGACCCTTGAAGGCCGAATGGTATTCGCCCGCGAAGATATGGTTGGAGAGGCCGCGGGTCTTTATCTCTATCTGCCTTACCCGCTTGAGCAACTCCGTGCTGTCTAATTCATTCATCCCTTTAGTTTTACACTATTCTTTCGCGCCAAGCCATTGCGTACCTGTGAATGGAAAACTCCACGAAAGTACGCAAGGAACAGCCAAAGTCATCTAAAATAAGGCTGCGCAGAAAAACAGTACCGCAGCCGCAAAACCAGTAGTCCTAAAATACAGCCAACGGGGAATCCGCCAACTGCCTGCAGAAAAACCGCCAACTGCAAACTGCCAAAACTGTGAACTGCTAACTGTTAACTGTGAACTGTTAGGGTACCTCCACCTTGTTGAGAATCTCGGAGATGATCTCCTCGGAGGTGACATTGTTGGCCTCAGCCTCGTAGCTCAATCCGATGCGGTGGCGAAGAACGTCGTGGCACACGGCGCGTACGTCCTCGGGGATCACGTAACCGCGGCGCTTGATGAAGGCGTAGGCCTTGCAAGCCATCGAGAGGCTGATTGACGCGCGAGGCGATGCGCCACACGAAATCATATCCTTGAACTGGCCGAGGCCATACTGGTCGGGGTAACGGGTGGCGAAGACGATGTCCACGATGTACTTCTCGATCTTCTCATCCATATAAACGTCCTTGACCACGGCACGAGCCTTGACGATGTCCTCGGGCTTGAGGATGGTGTCGGGCTTCGGGAAACTCTTGGCGAGGTTGTTGCGGATGATGAGCTGCTCCTCCTCCTTCTTCGGGTAGTCAATGATTACCTTGAGCATGAAGCGGTCCACCTGCGCCTCGGGCAGTGGGTATGTGCCTTCCTGCTCTACGGGGTTCTGGGTTGCCATTACGAGGAACGGCTTGGCCATGGGGTATGTCTTGTCGCCAATGGTTACTTGGCGCTCCTGCATGGCCTCGAGGAGTGCGGACTGCACCTTCGCCGGGGCGCGGTTAATCTCGTCCGCAAGGATGAAGTTCGAGAAGATGGGGCCTTTCTTGACCTGGAACTCCTCTGTCTTCTGGCTATAGATGAGCGTGCCGAGGATGTCGGCAGGCAGGAGGTCCGGCGTGAACTGAATGCGTGCGAAGTCGGCGTCGATGATTTTCGCCAAGGTGTTGATCGCAAGGGTCTTTGCCAAGCCTGGCACGCCCTCCAGGAGGATATGACCGTCGGAGAGGAGACCTATCATGAGGCTCTCTACGAGGTGCTTCTGACCAATGATTACCTTGTTCATCTCCATGGAGATGAGGTCAACAAACGAGCTCTCGTTCTTGATGCGCTCGTTCAACTCCTTGATGTTTATTGGTTCCATGTCGGATTTTTATGTCTTTTCGCTTTTATCTTTTTTCTCGGTTTCGGCCGGATACCTCTATCC
>CAVILU010000155.1:0-5537 GCA_963643535.1 bacterium
CCGAGGTAATCCAGATTGGCTCAGGCAACACTGTCGACGTCATTATGGTCGAGGACTCCGAAACCCTCGGCGACGTCGTGGTAATCGGCTACGGCACGAGTCGCAAAGGCGACCTCACAGGTTCCGTACAAAACGTCACTGCCGAAGACTTCAACCTCGGCCTCATCAGCAGCCCCGAGCAGCTCATCAACGGCAAGGTCTCTGGCGTCCAGATCATGAGCAACGGTGGTTCTCCAACCGACGGCTCCACTATCAAGATCCGTGGCGGTGCATCGCTCAACGCATCCAACGACCCACTTATCGTCCTCGACGGCGTGCCCCTCGAGAGTGGCGGCATCTCGGGCAACAGCAGCAACTTCCTTTCGCTCATCAACCCTTCGGACATCGAGAGCATGACGGTCCTCAAAGACGCGTCGTCTACCGCCATCTATGGTAGCCGTGCATCTAACGGCGTCATCATCATCACAACCAAGAAGGGCGCAAACAAAGGTCTCCACATTACCCTGAACACCACCCACTCCCTCCAGAAGGCAACAACATTCGCCGATATGCTAAGCCGCGAGGAGTTCATCGACGCGGCCAACAAGGCTGGCAATGCGGGCATGCTGGGTAGCTCGAAGACCAATTGGAACGACGCCATCTTCAAGACCACATACGGCACGGACAACACCCTTGCCGTAGCGGCCAACATAGCCGAAGTGGTACCCATCCGTTTCTCCGCAGGCTACTATAACCAGGAGGGCATCCTCATCACTAACAACGCGCAGCGCATAAGCGGCACGCTCAACGTTTCCCCCACCCTGCTCGACGAGCACCTCAAACTCGTCCTGAGCCTCAAGGGAACGCACTCCACCAACCGTTTCGCTTCGACTACGGCAATCTACAACGCGGCGACCTACGATCCCACCCAGCCAATCCACGCCACATACCTCACCGAGGATCAGTTCGGTGGTTACAATGAGCCTATAACCTACTCCACCAACGACGACGGCACGCTCTCCGCAGCCCCGGTCTCTGGCGGCTCACTCAACCCAATCGGCCTCCTCAAGCAGACGAAGGACAAGAGTACCGTGAACCGCATTGTCGGCAACATCGACGTGGACTATAAGGTACACGTCCTCCCCGAGCTCCGCGCTCACGTAACCTTCGGCTACGACTACGGCAAGGGCGAGGGAACCGTATACACCGATCCACTGTCGGCCTCCGGCTACCTCAGCAAAGGCTCGGACTACAAATATGGTCCACAGGAGCTTAAGAACAAGCTCTTCACGGGCTACCTCAACTACAACAACGACGGTGACATGCACAAGATTGACTTCACCGCCGGCTACGACTACCAGTTCTGGAAGTCCACCACTCCCGCCTACGACATCACGAACGCCGAGGGCGAGGTGACGAGCAACGTCAAGGCCTCCGACCAGCGCCACGCGATGATCTCGTACTACGGCCGCCTCAACTACACCCTCAATTTCCGCTATATGCTCACCGCGACAATCCGTCGTGATGGCACCAGCCGCTTCAGCGAGGACAACCGTTGGGGCACCTTCCCCTCCGTGGCTCTCGGATGGCGACTTACCGAGGAGTCTTTCCTCAAGGATGTGGAGGCGATCACCAACCTCAAGCTCCGCGCCAGCTACGGCGTCACGGGTCAGCAGGAGGGCATTGGCAACTACGCATACCAGCCACTCTATACCCAGAGCACCTCGACCAACAGCTACACCTTTGGCAATCAGGCAATCCAGACCTACGGTCCGCGCTCGTACGTCAACGACCTCAAGTGGGAGACCACCAAGTCTTGGAACTTCGGTCTTGACTTCGGCTTCTTCTCGAATCGTCTCTCGGGTAGCTTTGAGTACTACACCCGCAAGACCGAGGACCTCCTTGCCACCGTACCTGTCGCCGCAGGCGTCAACTTCGACAAGAGCGTGCTCACCAACGTGGGCAACGTAGACAGCAAGGGCTTCGAGGCCAACATCAGCGGCACCGTCCTCAACAGCAAGAACTGGGGCCTCGACATGACTTTCAACGCAGCATGGCAGACTCAGACGGTCAAGAACCTCCGCCTCGTAAAGGATGCTGAGATCACCAACACACTGGCCGGTCCCTCAATATCGGGTCATCAAGTCCAGGTACTCACAGAGGGTTACGCGCCCTACATGTTCTACGTCTATCATCAGATTTACGACAAGAACGGCAAGCCCATCGAGGGCCAGTATGCCGACATCAATGGCGACGGCCAGATTACTTCAGACGACCTCTATCGTTTCCATAGCCCGGCACCAGATTGGATTTTGGGCTTCTCGCTCAACCTCCGTTGCTACAGTTGGTACTTGAGCACCAGCCTGCGCAGCAATATCGGCAACTACGTCTACAACGGCATGGCGATGAACACTGGCGCGCTCGAGACGATGAAGTATAACGACGTTCGACTCAACAACCTCCATCGCAGCTATCTCGCGACGAACTTCAACACACGCCAATATTACTCTGATTACTACGTCGAGAACGCATCTTTCCTCAAGATGGACAACGTCACCCTCGGCTACAACTTCGGTATGATTGGCAACCTCTTCAATCTCAATGCGTCGCTCATGGTGCAGAATGTCTTCACCGTGACGAACTACACGGGTGTAGACCCCGAGGTTCCCAATGGAGTGGATGACACTTTCTATCCCCGTCCTCGCATCTTCTCCCTCAGCGTAGGCTTTGAGTTCTAAAAAATTAAACAGAACAGACAGTGATGAAATATATCAAGCATATAGCGATTGCGGCAGCCTCGCTGGGTCTGGCGGGCCTCTTCAGCTCGTGCGACGACCTCGACCAGGTACCGCACACCGACACCACAGACGCCAACGTCTACACGAGCGTAGAGAACTTCCGCGCCGTCTTGGCAAAAATATACTCCGTACAGTCTCTCAAGGGTTCCGACGGCGGCACCGACCTCACCACCAACAAGGGCGAGAACTTCATGCGCTGCTACTTCAACCTCCAGGAGGTCTGCACCGACGACATCGTCTTCAGCTGGCTCAGCGGTGACAACCTCACCGAGATTCATGACATGAACTGGGATGCACAGAACGTATGGATTGCCGATACTTACTATTGGCTCTACTACAGCGTGGCACTCTGCAACGAGTTCATCCGCAACGCTAATGAGGCTTCAGGCTTCTCGGCAAGCGACAAGGCTCAGATTGAGGAGTATGTATATGAGGCTCGCTTCATGAGGGCTCTCGCATATTGGCAGGTCCTCGACCTCTTCCGCAAGGGAGCCATGGTAACCGAGGCAGACAAGGTTGGCTCTTACGTACCCGCCGTGGCTGATGCCGCAGGCCTCTTCAACTACGTAGAGAGCGAACTCAAGGATATTGCCGACAAGATGCCCAGCCGCACCGAGCAGGAGTATGGCCGCGCACCACGTGCCGCAGCATACAGCCTCCTCGCCCGCCTCTACCTCAACGCTGAGGTCTACGGACAGGCGGAGCACAACACCGACGCCATCACATACAGCCAGAAGGTGCTCGACGAGGGCTACACTCTCCACGACAATTACGCCGAGCTCTTCAATGCCGACAACGACAAGCGCACCGACGAGATTATCTTCCCCCTCGAGAGCGACGCCACGAGCACCGTATCTTGGGGCGCGGCATCGTACATCGTTTGCGGCAGCGCTAACGCGTACTCTACTCAGTCACCGGCATCCGTAGGCGTAGCATCCGGTTGGGGAATGTGGCGCGCCACAAGCCAGATCGTAAGTCTCTATAACGACTACGACTCCGACGTCCGCCGCATGTATTACACCGATAATCAGACGCTCAACGTCAGCGACACCTACAATCAGAACGAAGGTTACATCTTCACCAAGTGGACCAACCTCACCGACGAGGGCGAGACGGCCAGCAACACAGCCGATTACGGTGTCAACACCGACTTCCCGCTCTTCCGCACGGCCGAGGCTTACCTCAATATTGCCGAGGCAGTGCTCCGCGGAGGCCAAGGAGCCGCAGAGAGTGCAGACTGGTACATCAACCAAGTTCGCGAGCGCGCTGGCATAGCCGACCTCAGTGGCGCATCGCTCAACGACGTGCTCAATGAGCGCGGACGCGAGTTCCAGCTTGAGTGTCAGAGGCGCACAGACCTCATCCGCTTCGGCAAGTTCCTCATGGGCGGATGGGATTGTGGACCAACGAACAGGGACGAGAAGTATAAGTACTACCCCATCCCTCAGACTGAGCTCACTGCCAACCCCAACCTCAGCAATCCTGAGTATTAAACCACATAAGGAGAGATAAAAGTATGAAAAGAATAACATCATATATGGCCCTCGCAGCCGCCGCATCGGCTTTTGCCCTCGTTGGCTGCGACTCCGACGCCGACAAGCTATATATCGACGGTCTCGAGGCCTCCACTCTCATCGGTTCGCAGAGTGAGCTCGTCCTCAACAATGACGACGCCGCAAAGACAGCCATAGCCTTCACGTGGAGCAACGAGAGCAAACTCATCCTCCACGGGTCGAGCACCGTAGGCGTGGCCGACAAGAGTATGCCCGCATACACTATTGAGATATCCCTCTCGGAGAGCTTCGACTCAACATATTCCGAGACTGTCAACAGTGGCATTGCCACCTTCACAGTGCAGGCACTCAACACCATAGTCCGAAACCTCGGCGCAAACTACAACGAGCGCACAGCGGTATACGTAAGGCTCAAGACAGCCCTCGGAACCAACGATGTCGACTATGAGGAGTCTAACATCATCACGCTCTACGTCACCCCCTACAAGGTGGACTACACCATTGCCAAGATATACAACAAAGACAAGGATGCAGTGACTGGTCGCCTCTACGCCCTCGACGAGGACAATGACGGCAACCCCGACGTGCAGGGAATCTACTACGGATTCGTAGGAGCCTCAGCTTGGGAGAACTTCTGGGTATGCGAGAACGACGGTACTTTCTGGGGTAACGTCGGTGAGGATGGCAACGAATTCAAAGCATCTAAAGACGCAAACTCCTGGAACTTCTGGTACCCGGGCAAGACTGGTTGCTTCTATACCGTGCTCAACGTCAGCGACGACACCGAAGTCAAGCAGTGGAGCGCGACATGGATCAACACACTCAACGTCACTGGCGATGTCGAGGACGAGATGACATACATCCGCAGCGAGAACCGTTGGATGTGCACCTTCACCTCCACCAAGGCCAATAGCAAATTTAAGGTTGCAGGCACCGGCAAGGTATACAATGTCTCCACCGGCACCAACGACGAAGCAGCCATCGACACCGATATAACCTTCGGCGCGGAGATTGGCGCAGACGGTAAGAACGACGGCAAACTGATCTTCGGCGATGCCACAGAGTTCAATATCGACAAGGCTGGCACATACACCCTTAGCCTCTACCTCTCAGAGTACAACAACTTGCGCTTCGAGATTACAGATGGTGCAGAGGACAAGCCACTGGCCGCACCAGATTACCTCTACATCAGAGGCCTCGACAACGATTGGAGCAATGAGTTCCGAGTACTCAACATGGTAGATGC
>CAVILU010000156.1:0-5338 GCA_963643535.1 bacterium
TCTATGGCTATTCGGTATGAGCCTCCCGAATATGCGATAAGTGGGGCTTCGCTGATTAGTGGACGGACTACAATGGACGGCTTGCCGAATATGTGGTAAGTATACTCGTCGCTCGATGGCCTGAGGTAAACTTGGCGGGCAAGGTTTGCATTGAGCAGGTTCGTGAATACGGATTCCATAGCGTCCCTTTCCACATCTACATATATGACGTCCGAGTTGACCACGTAGTGCGAAAAGCGCTTTATGTCCGAACTATTCCATACGCATAGGCGGGCAAAATGGAACTGCGTGCGCAACTTTGTTTCGAGGTCCGCCATCTCATTGTCGTAGTATGGCGTAAATGGCTGTTTACCAGATTCCGCCAAGACGTACGTGCCCCTTCTGACCTTCTGTATTATGCCGACATTTGTTAGTGCAATTAATGCTGAAGTTATGGTGGATTCTGAGTATGCAATTTTGCTTTCCCTGAAACTTCGCATCATATCGTTCCGCGAGAACTCTTGTTGCGACCGTGCGTAGGCTATTATGTCCGCTTGTCTTACCATTTTATTCTCTTCTATGCTTCTGAATTTAGTCTCAAAGTTATGAAATCTCGGCAATAAACAAGTCATATTGCCAACTTTTCATAATTTCCACACCCGCCAGTTCCATCCACTCTCTACCGCTAATCGCTAACTGTGACCGATAAGTTTTAACTTCGCAGATCGAAATAGACGAAGTAGACAAGATGAAAAAACAGACTTGGCGCCGCCACCATAAGTGGTTCGGCCTCGTGATGGGGTTCTTCCTCGTAATGTTCTGCTGGAGCGGAATAGTCCTCAACCACCGTGGCGCGGTGGCGGGGGCCGACGTCAGCCGCAAGTGGCTGCCAGCCGACTACAGGTTCGACAGCTGGAACGGCGGACTCGCGAGGGGCGAGATTGCCGACACAGCCGCGGGCTACATCTACGTCTACGGCAATGCCGGAGTCTTCCGTACGGACTCCACCCGCCGCGACTACCAACCACTGGCGGACGGCATGCCCGAGGGCGTCGACAGCCGCAACGTACGCCAAATGGCCGTGGCCCGCATTGGTGGCTCCCCTACCCTTCTTTGCCTCACTACTACGGCTCTCTACCGTGCGAATGGAGATAAATGGCAAGAAATAGATATTTATTCGGTAAATGATACCC
Source organism: bacterium (assembly GCA_963643535.1). Taxonomy (GTDB): domain Bacteria; phylum Bacteroidota; class Bacteroidia; order Bacteroidales; family Marinilabiliaceae; genus W3P20-009. Next base: position 1,173 of record CAVILU010000156.1, read on the forward strand.
CCGAAAATAACGGGTCCGCATCAGAAGACGCAAATGAAGATATCGAGCCGGAGCGTCTCTCGGACCTCGAAGTAATAGCCGACACAGTGGTGGTCCTCGGCCGCTCGCACCTCTTCCGCGCCATAGCGTCGGACTCCATACCCGATTTGCGATTTGAGCGCATGACACTCGCCGCGCCTGCCGATGCCGATGGCAAGGTGACGCTCTTCCGGACTCTCTGGACCCTCCATAGCGGCGAGATGTTTGGCACTGTGGGCAAGGTCTTGATGGACTGCGTGGCCCTGCTCATGATAATTCTCTACGTCTCGGGCATCATCTTTTGGTTTGCCAAGCCCTCGACGCGCCGAAAGAGTAAAAATAGTGCCGAAAACCAAGCGAAGACCGCCACTCGCCCGAGTGCCTTGCGTACTTCGCTGATCCGATATAGTTATAAGTGGCACGATGTCTTGGGTCGTAAGACCATAGTACTCACTCTCTTCGTATGCCTCACGGGCTGGTGCCTCCGCCCGCCACTGATGATACTCGGTGTCCTCACCCGCGTGGCTCCCGTGCCGGGCAGTGTGCTCGACTCGCCAAACGCGTGGGCCGACAAGCTGCGCGCCGTGCGGTATGACGCTTGCGAGGGCGACTGGTTGCTCTCGTCGAGCGAAGGGTTCTACTCCATGGCGTCGCTCTCGGCCGTGCCGCGCAAGGTTGCGTATGCCCCGCCCGTGAGCGTCATGGGAATCAACGTCTTCCGCCGCGAGGGGCGGGTGTGGCTCGTGGGCTCCATGCGCGGTCTCTTTGTCTGGAGCAGGGCCCGCGGCCTGGTGGTCGACTACTACACGGGCGGCGTGCCTGCCGAGGGTGGCATACCCGTGGGCGACCATGCCGTGTGCGGTTGGATGGCGGGCTCGCCTGTGGACTACTCCTCGGGTTCGGCTGCCGTGCCGATGCCGGAGTGGATGGCGGCTCTGCCGATGTCTCTTTGGAACGTGGCGCTGGAGGTTCACACCGGCCGCATATATACCTTTATGGGCAGCCTCAGCACGTTGCTGTGGGTCTTCCTTGCGGGGCTTGGGGCCGTTTGGGTATTATGGACGGGGTGGAAGTGCAAATAGCCTAAAAACATTTCCCCTTTGTCGGCAAATACACCCCTTTTGTCGATAACCACACGCTCCGCCTCCCGACTGGCACGCCTATTGGATATTGTAGGGCAAGAGCGACGCTAAAAAAATCAAGCGGCGGCTCCGGTAACATATACGACAACCCTAAATAACAAAGGCCATGAAAACCAATATCCTTATAGCAGCAGCCATCGCGGCAACCCTCTCCCTCGTCTCCCTCAACGCCAACGCTCAGCGCTGCGCCACCACCAACAACCCCCGCGGCGAGCGTACAGAGATGTCCTCCCCCAAGGGCGGCAACCACGGCAACCAGCACGGCAATCACCAAGCCCAGCCCGCCGTACACCACGCCCCCAAGGGCGTCAACCATGGCGGCCACTGCGCCCCGCAGCACCATTGCGTACCCGATTGCCACGCCCACGGCCCTCACCCCGCCCCGGCGCCAGTGCCAAATCCGGCTCCAGTTCCCGCGCCCCACGTGGTTCCAGCTCCCGCGCCTCATCCTGCTCCGGCTCCCGCACGCCACTCCATCGACATCAATATCGGCAAAGTAACCATATCAGTTAACAGTTAGCAGTTAACAGTTAGCAGTTAACAGTTAGCAGTTCGCGGTTATAACAGAGAAACCCCGCCTTCCGATTTCTTTGTCGGAGGGTGGGGTTGTTCTATTCTTTGTTTTTGGGGCGGGGATATTTTTTATTGTTCCTTTTTGGAGTCAGAAGTAGATCTGCGCTCCCTTGGGCAGGCTGTCGGCGGAGATGAACATGATGTAATATATCGGGAGGTAGAGTACGCTGTTCTTCTCGGTCACCTCTCGCGCGTTGGATACCACTATGCCCTGCTTGATATGGTAATCGGCATTGGTGAGAAGGTTGGTGAGCGCGCTGTGGACTGTGTAATCTTTTCCGCTACTCCTTGAGCGGGTATTGGGGATTTGAAATGGCGTGCACGTCGAGGGTAATGCCCGATGATATAAGTTACTCAAACTCCTCGGTGTATCGCATATAAAATCACCCCAAAAAACTACACTTTTCAATAGATTTCAGTCCTTAAAAACTACACTTTTCAATAGAATTAAGCCCTCAAAAATTACACTTTTCAATATAAAATCACCCCCAAAAACTACACTTTTCAATAAAAAACACCACAGTAAACCACCAGCAAACCCACGAAAACTGTGAACTGTGCACTGTGAACTGTGAACTGAAAAAAATTGCCGCCACCCCGAATGAAAAGACGGGGCGGCAGCAACTATCAACCAAAAACTGAGAACGAATATTATAACGCTAGGCGAAAAGATCCTTTTACAAAAGCCGGGGAGAGCAGTCAGTCACATTCAACATCGAAAACACCAACGGCAAAAACCTCCACTAATTGTCAATTGTCAATTGTAAATTGTCAATTGTTAGAATCTTACCTGTATTTGGAAGTCGTAGTAATTGTAGTTGTGGCGTGCGAGGCTGCGGTCGTTGGCATGGCTGTACTCCACGGCAGCGCCAATCTTCTTGGTGAACCAGTAGTCTACGCCAAACTGCGTGGTGGTCTGCGCGGTGCACATCGATGCGCTCGGGCGATAGAGGTCCCAGCGTGCCTTGAGGCGGAGGGCGCCGGGGAGCTTGTCGCGGAGGATGGGCACGAGGGCCATGGCATATGCGCCGTCGGCCTTATCGCCTATCGGGGCAAGGGAGGCATCGTCGGTCGAGCTGCCATTCTCGCGCTCGGCGAAGGCGAAACCCGTGCTGTGGATATACTCGGCGCGGAAAGTGAGGTATGGTGCGGCCCACTCGGCGCCCACGGCATAGCGGTGCTGCTCCAGCTGCCTGTCGCCCGTATTTTTATTGCCGTTGCTATCGTACCACTCACCCGTGCGCGAGAGGCTGCCTTCGAGGGCCGAGAAACTGAGCTTGAGGGGCTTGACGGGCGAGAGGTTGGCCTGGAAGATGATGTTCTTCTTGGAGTCCTGGTCGCGGGTGTTGATGCCTTGTCCGTTGACAATGGCCAGGGCGTAGTGGAGGAACGGGTGTCCGTCGCTCATCTTGAAGAGGTCGCCCTCGAAGTCTACGCCAATGTCGCGGCCGTTGCTCTTGCGCTGTCCCGAGCGGTCGGAGTAGCCCACGAGTTTGAGGATGGGCACGGCATTGTCAGCGAAGCCCACATCCAGTGGGTGGAGGGGGCTCTCGAGGGTGAAGGGTATGGAGAATTCGCCGACGGTGACGTGGAGGAAGTCGAACTTGCGCCACTCGACAAAGAAATCTGTCAGTCGGGCCGAGCTGGCCACGCTGGAGACGTCGCCATTGACTTGTATCTGAGCCTTATAGAAGAATTCGCCGGCGTTGCGGGCCACCGTGGTGCCGTCTACCGAGAGGCGTGCCAGGCTGATGTCGAACGAGCTGGAGTGCTCACTATCTTGCGCTATGGCCTGGAGCCCGAGCATGGCGAAACCGTGTACGTTGATAAGGTTCTTGCGGCAACCTCCGCAGCCGCGTACTTTCTCCGCCTGCGGTGCGGGGACTAGGGTTTGAGCCGCCGTGGTGTCTGGCGACTGTGTCGGGGTTTGCGCGGTGGCGAGCGTGGCGGCTGCCATCAATGCGGCTGTTGCTAAGAATCGCTTCATTTGCAATTAACAATTAACAAATAACAATTGACAATTAACGGTGGCCCCCAGCGTGGGGTTGCGCTAACTGAGCACTGTTAACTGAGCACTGTGCACTGAGAACTGTGCACTGTTGTGAACTCTTTGCGGCAAAGTTATAATTATAATTTACTTTGTGCAATAATTCACGAAGATAAAATAAAAATAGCAACGAAACAGAATCAGTTAACAGCTCTTTTTCAGTTAACAGTTAGCAGTTAACAGTTAACAGTTCGCGGTGATTTTACCCTAAAGTCATTACCCTAAATTCATTACCCTAAAGTCATTACCCTAAAGTCATTACCCTAAAGTCATTACCCTAAAGTCATTACCCTAAAGTCATTACCCTAAAGTCATTACCCTAAAGTCATTACCCTAAAGTCATTACCCCCAGTAATTGTTATTTGTTAATTGTAAATTGTTAATTG
>CAVILU010000157.1:0-5320 GCA_963643535.1 bacterium
GCCGCTCCGCGGTGCGCCACGGTGTGCGCGCACCGCGAAACAAGCCTTACCTTTTTGAGCCCTACTCTATATTTTCTATTGGAGAATGCGCCGCAAGCGTTAAGGTATAGGGTATGCCACCGTGCAGCCGTCAATTTAGCGGACTCAGAAAACAGTAAAAATCAACCAATTAAGAAAGATTTGGGAGTATTATTCAAAAATAGTCGAAATATATTTGCGTAGTATGGATAAAAATTTCTATTTTTAACCAATCTAATCTATGCTTACGCAAAGAAAAAACATGGAAAAGAAACCCATCAGAGAAACTGTCAAAGAGCTGTTCACCAAATATCTCGAAGCCCAGGGACACCGCAAGACGCCCGAGCGTTTCGCAATTCTTGATGAGATATACAGCCGCCAAGGTCACTTCGACATCGAGGAGCTCTACTCTTTTATGAAAGAGAAGAACTACCGCGTCAGTCGTGCCACGCTATACAACACCATCGACCTACTCCTGGAGTGCCGCCTCGTCTTCAAGCACCAGTTCGGCAAAAACCAGGCACAGTACGAGCGCGCATACGATGCCAAGCCCCACGACCATCTCATCTGCCTTGCCTGCGGATCGGTGTCGGAGGTACAGGACACCCAGATTTCAGGCCTTATTGAGCAAGCTGCGGACCAGGAGCAATTCCAGGTATCGCACCACTCGCTCTACATCTATGGCATCTGCAAGAAGTGCACCAGCAAGAACAAGAAGTTGAGCGAGCTCCCCGAGAGCACGAACGACGACGTGCCACCAATGCCCGCATAGGCGACTGATTGCGCAGCTTAAGCACAACACACCAAACGCACTACATCAAAGTGTCGCAAAGCCCGAGGTGACGATTGTCACCCCGGGCTTATTGATTACGCCCATGTTATGGTTACACACCTATATTATATGACTTCACACTTATTAAATGCCTACACGGTAACGAATGCATACAGTATTGCGTAAGAGGCGCAACGATGCCGAATGAAGTCGCCAAGCGACCGCCACTGCGGCAAACAGTAGGAATATTCGGCAAAAAGTGCTTAATTTGCGAAGATTTGTGATTAAGAAAACGATAACAGTTCAACACAAGAAACAAATATGATACAAGCAGTTGGCCAAGAGGCCGAAGTACTGACCGACGCAGCCGGCGAGGTGGTAGAAGAGCAGACGCTCAACGTCATCGACCTCTTCTTTGCGGGCGGATGGATAATGTGGGTACTGCTCGCAATGTCTATCTACGCCGTCTACATCTTCTTCGAGCGTTATGTAGCACTCCGCAATGCGCTCAAGGAGGACAAGAACTTCATGAACAAAATCAGAGACTACATCCACAGCGGCAATCTCGACAGCGCAAAGACCCTTTGCGAGAGCACCGACAACCCTGTGGCGCGCCTCGTAGCCAAGGGCATCAGCCGCATCGGCCGTCCATTGAGCGACATTCAGACCACAGTCGAGAACACCGGCAACATTGAGGTAGCGAACCTCGAGAAAGGCCTCCCCGCATTGGCATCAATCTCGGGTGGCGCACCAATGATTGGCTTCCTCGGCACCGTGTCCGGTATGATTCAGGCATTCTTCCAGATGGCAGCCGCCGGCAACAACATTGAGGTCAGCTCTCTCGCTGGCGGCATCTATACCGCACTCGTGACCACTGTTGGCGGCCTCATCGTCGGCATCGTGGCCTACTTTGCCTACAACTACCTTGTGAGCCGCGTGGACCGCGTGGTAGCCACCCTCGAGGCGCGCACCATGGAGTTCATGGACCTTCTCAACGATCCTACTGCATAACAAAAGAATAAGGAGGGACCACACATGGCACTGAAAAGAGGATCGAAAATTAGCTCGGCCTTCAGCATGTCGTCGATGACCGACATCATCTTCCTCCTGCTCATCTTCTTCATGCTGACGTCCACACTTGTGCACCCCAATGCGCTCAAGCTCGTCTTGCCACAGAGCAAGAACCAGACGTCCGCAAAACCACAGACCTCGGTATCCATCACAGCCGACTTGCGCTACTACATTGAGACCAAGCGCGTAAGCTACGATGAGATAGAGTCCGCCCTCACCGCCAAGCTCGGTGAGCAGCCCGAGACGTACATTGCTCTCCACGTGGACGAGACAGTACCAATGCGCGAGGTGGTGAAGGTGATGAACATAGCGAAGAAGCACAAGTATAAACTCATTCTGGCGACGAGGGCCAAATGATGAAGAATAACTCTGAACGCAGATACAGAGGCCACGGCCTGACGGGCACTATAATCTTCCACGTAATCCTTATCCTGCTCATGTTCTACGGGAAAATGACAGCGACGAAGGAGAACGAGGAGGCATTGCTCGTCAACTACGCTTTCGACGAAGGCGGAGGCGCAGGCAACGAGGGTGCGGAGCCCGCCCCAGCAGAGGCCTCCAATGAGGCTCAGCCAGAGGAGGCCGAGGAGCCCACGCCCGCCGAACCAGCCCCAGCAGAGCCGCAACCAGCTCAGGAAGAGGCTGTAAAGGCCGACGGCGAGAGCAAGAGCACACAGGACTTCGAGGAAGCTGCGGCACTCGCCGAAGCCAAGAAGAAAGCCGAGGCTGAGGCCAAAGCCCGCCGCGACGCCGAGATAAAGGCCCGCGAAGAGGCGGCAGCCAAGGCAAAGGCAGAAGCAGAGGCAAAAGCCAAGGCAGAAGCCGAAGCCAGAGCTAAAGCCGCTGCCGAGGCGAAAGCCAAAGCAGAAGCGGAAGCTAAGGCCAAAGCAGAGGCCGAGGCAAAAGCCAGAGCCGAAGCCAGGGCAAAAGCGCAGGCTGAGGCAAGAGCCAAGGCCAGCAGCGCCATTGGTCGCGGACTTGGTAACACCAACGGCACTGGCACGTCGGGCGACGGCACCGGCAGCTCGGGTCAAGGTGGAGCAACATCGGGCGGCATTGGTAACGGCGTAGGCAATGGTTCGGGCAATGGAGGCGGAAACTCTTTCTCGCTCGCAGGCCGAAACCTTGTAGGCTCACTGCCAGTACCGACAGTAAACGTCCAAACCCCGGGCAAAGTGGTGGTTGAAATCACGGTAGACAAGTCGGGCAAAGTTGTATCCGCCCACGTGACGCCAAAGGGCACAACCATCCAGCATGCGCCGACATGGCGAGCCGACGAGCAAGCCGCATTGAAAGCTAAATTCAACGCCGACCCGTCTAAGCCAGCCACACAGACCGGCACCATAACGTACAACCACAAAGTGAATTAGCAGTGCGCTCCGCCCCGACATGCTCAAAGCGTGTCGGGGCGGAACCACCACCATACAGACACACTGATGCAGACCACGCTGATAATACTATTCTGCCTCGCCACTCCACTTCTCGTGATGTGGCTGACGTGGCGTAGCACCTTGCTGCGCAAGGTAGGCGAGATAATAATAGCCTATGTCATTGGCTGCACAGTTGGTCTCACGGGGATATTGCCAGAGGGCTCGCAAGAGGTGCTGACTCTGGTAGCCACGGCATCGATACCCATAGCCATTCCGCTGATGTTGCTGTCGTCGGACGTGCGCTCGTGGGCTCACTTGGCTCCACAGTTTGCCAAGTCTACTGTTTGCGGCATCGTAGGATGCATCATTGCCATTGCTGTCGGATTCTTCCTCTTCGGAGGTGGAGACCCAGAGAATGCCAAGGTGGGCGGAATGCTCACGGGGCTCTACACGGGAGGCACGGCCAACCAGGCATCGCTAAAAGTAGCATTAGGCATCTCGGACAAGACCTATTTGCTCAGTCATAGCTATTCGATACTTGTATCGGCCATATATCTCATCATTATAATTGTCTTCGGGCGCAAAATCCTGAGTCCCATACTTCCGGCCTTCAAGGGCGACAAGGAGGTTGGCAATGCTGAGACTCTTGAGGACCATAGCGATGAGCTCTTCTTCGGGCTCTTCCGAAAGGAGAACCTAGGAGACCTCGGTCGCGCGATGGGACTTACCGTCGGTATCGTCGTCGCAGGTGCTGGCATAGCGTTTGCAGCCAAGGCGATCGTGGCGGCTTGTGGCAGCACGGCGGACGTGTTCCAAGCTGTGTTTATCTTGGCTATATCCCTGCTTTCGGTGCTGGCCGCAATGCGCAAACGAGTCAGGGAGATAAAGAGGACTTTCGAGGCCGGGACGTTCTTCATATTGGTGTTCAGCGTGGCGGTGTCGTCGCAAGTCAACACGTCGATGTTTGAGGATATCAACCCGAACTTCTTTGCATTCATAACGGTGGCCACGCTTGGCGCGCTCGTGATGCACGTGGTACTCAATGCCATTGTAAGGATTGATGCCGACACTACGCTCGTGACATCGATAGCATTGCTTTGCTCGCCTCCATTTGTGCCAGTCATGGCAGGAGCATTGGGCAACAAGGCTGTCATCGGGCCAGGCATTGCTGTTGGCCTTATTGGCTATGCCATAGGCACATATATAGGTTTCGGAGTGGCACACACGTTGCTTCTGTTCACTTAATTGGTGGATGGGAGTGACATTTTTTTATTTGTTAGAGAGACGATGAACGCCCCGAAACAGATGATAGACATAGACTCGGCACTTCAGTTGCGCCGCGAGCCGTTGTGTTATCTCACGGACGAAGAGCGGGCACGGCTGCGCAAGCGTTGCACTGTGCAGACGCTGCCCCGCGCCGCCAAGATTTACACGATAGGCGAGAAGGCCGATAAGATATACTTCATTGTCCGCGGCAAAGTCAAGACCACTCAAGAGGGCATAAGCGGGCGCGGGCAGATAGTGAAACTTGCCGGTCCGATGGACGTGATCGGTTACCGTGCGGCACTTGCGGGAGAACGGCATTCCGCAACGACGCAGACCATAGAGGAGACGACACTCATAGCCATCCCGCGCACCGACGTTCTGGAAATGATGCGCGAGAACCCCGACATTGCGACATACGCCATAAAGAGCCTGGCGCGTGAATTGCGCCTGAGTCGCATACGCAGCGTATCGCTCTCTCAGAAGCAGATACGTGGCCGATTGGCGGAAAGTCTGATCTTCCTCCGCGACAAATATGGCTATGCGGCGGGCTCTCGGAAGATAAACATCAGCATGACGAGGGAGGACCTCGCCTCGCTATCTAATATGACGACGGCCAACGCCATCCGCACACTCGGAGCTTTCGCCGATGAGGGCATCCTGGAGGTCAGCGGCCGCGAGATAACAATAAAAGACGAGCTGGCGATAGAAAAAATATCAAAGCTCGGATAGCTCATCGGGGCGAGCGTAGCTCTTTGGAGAGTGTGCGCCTGCTCCCCGCTGCAAGCAAACGAACAAAAAAGAAGCAGAAAGGTGAAAATTCTCG
>CAVILU010000158.1:0-5320 GCA_963643535.1 bacterium
CTTCGGCGCCACATTGATATACTGCGCATTGCGAAGATATTTGCCACAGGACAGCAAGCGTGCGCCTCGCATGGCGGTTATCATAGGGCTGTGCTACATAGCCACTCACATGTTGGCAAGCTTCGTACCGGACGGCAAACTTGGATGGATACCATGGAATGTCGATATGATGCTCTTCGCACTCGCATATCTCTTCCTCGGCAACCGTTTCAAAGACCACCTTCTGAATGAGGATTCGAAAGTTGTTAAATTCTGCCATAGGGGAGGGTGGATTTTAACAGCCATTATTTTGATAGCGTTGGACGCAATGGGCGTGTATGACTACACCTTTGACTTCAAGTCGCACAACTGGACGTGGGTGGCAGATATCGTTATCCCCATAGTCTTCACTCTCGCCACACTGCAAGTCTCAATCTTGGCCGAGCGAGTTCCGTTACTAAAAACGACACTCAGTCACATCGGCAAGATAAGTCTCGTAATCCTTTTGCTCCACGCAGCGTATATAGGGCTCGGCAAAGCTGTACTTCCAAAAGAGTGTTGCTGCGCGGGCTCGCTACTCGTATTCGACATCGTACTCTGCGTGCTCTCGCACTTCATTCTCAGCCGATTCCGAATTGGAAAGGTTGTTATGGGAGAGAGGTAAACAGTTAACAAACCACCCACAAACCAATGTGGAAATAAGAATATAAAACCAGAAAGTAAAAAGAACTAACCATAAAATATGAACAAGTTCGAAGATATAAAGGTTGCCGTAGCCGGCACAGGATACGTCGGTCTCAGCATCGCCACCCTCCTCGCTCAGAAACACACAGTTACGGCAGTAGACGTAATTCCCGAGAAGGTTGACAAGATAAACAACCACATATCGCCCATCCAAGACGAGTACATCGAGAAATACCTGGCAGAGAAAAAACTAAACCTCACCGCCACACTCGACGGGCGCACGGCTTACGCCGATGCCGACTTCGTGGTAATAGCCGCCCCGACGAACTACGACCCCGTAAAGAACTACTTCGACACGAGCCACGTTGAGGAGGTTATCGACCTTGTACTGGAGGTCAACCCCGATGCCGTGATGGTGATCAAGAGCACCATCCCCGTGGGTTACACACGCAGTCTCTACCTCAAGTACGCCAAGCAGGGAGCAAAGAAACTCAACCTGCTCTTCTCGCCCGAGTTCCTCCGCGAGAGCAAGGCCCTCTACGACAATCTCTACCCCAGCCGAATAATCGTGGGTTACCCTAAGATTATCGACCGCCCCGAGTTTGAGGAGGAAAACAAGGCCATCGAATCCGTCACGGATGTAGAGAAGATGCAGGATGCCGCACGCACCTTCGCCGCCCTCCTTCAGGAAGGCGCTATCAAGGAGAACATCGACACCCTATTTATGGGCATGAAAGAGGCCGAGGCCGTCAAGCTCTTCGCCAACACGTACCTCGCTCTCCGCGTATCCTACTTCAATGAGTTAGACACCTACGCCGAGGTCAAGGGTCTCGACAGCCGCGCCATAATAGAGGGTGTGGGCCTCGACCCCCGCATCGGCACCCACTACAACAACCCGTCCTTCGGCTATGGCGGCTACTGCCTGCCCAAGGACACCAAGCAGCTTCTTGCCAACTACGCCAACGTGCCGGAGAACCTCATCGAGGCCATCGTGGAGAGCAACCGCACGCGCAAGGACTACATCGCAAACGCAGTCCTCCAGAAAGCCGGATATTACGGTTACGACGAGGCCAACAGTTTCGACGCCAAGCGCGAGCACGCATGCGTAATCGGCGTATACCGCCTCACGATGAAGTCCAACTCCGACAATTTCCGCCAAAGCGCCATTCAAGGCATCATGAAGCGCATCAAGGCCAAGGGTGCCGAGGTTATCATCTACGAGCCGACACTTGAAGACGGCTCCACCTTCTTTGGCAGCCGAGTAGTAAACGACCTCGCGGCCTTCAAGGCTCAGAGCCAGGCGATCATAGCCAACCGATACGACTCGTGCCTGGACGACGCAAAGGATAAGGTCTATACTCGCGACATCTTCCGCAGAGACTGAAATCAATTGACAATTAACATTGATTTGAGATGCGGATTTATTTATTGCTTGTATGATCTATTGGTCATTGTTAGCAGAGTAACAGAAAGAAAACGATAAGGATGAAAGTACTATACTCTGGCAGCCTGGACGTAACGACGGGCGGGCCGGCATATAGCTCTTACAACTCGATGAAGGGTCTCAATGCCGCAGGCGTTGAGACCCACATCGTTATGTTCGAGATGTCGGATGGAGGAAAGCTAATAGGCAGTGATGTTCCTACACATTTTGCAAAGAAGCCTATCGACCACGTCTTTGGCTATGCCCCGCACTATAAGAGCGACATCCGTGCATGCGGCGACTTCGACATCTATCAGGCACAAGGTGTATGGCTCTACAACACCTATGCGATGGTGGACGTAGCCCGCAGCCTCGACAAGCCGTACATCATTACGCCCCGCGGCATGCTCTATCCGCAAGATATAGCCAAGTCGAAGCCTCTCTTCAAGAAACTGTCGCTCAAGTTGCGCCTTCTTCGCGATCTCAACCGCGCAGCTTGTGTACACGTTACGTGCGACGACGAGATGCGCTACTGCCGAGATCTGGGTGTCACATCGCCTATTGCTGTAATACCCAATCCGGTAGAAGTGCGTGAATATCCGCTCAAGAAAGAGGACTTAGTTTTCCGACTTGGATACCTCGGACGCATCTCACGTCGCAAAAATGTCGAAGGGATCATATACGCATGGGCAGCCCTCGGAAAGAAAGCCCAAGAAGGTGAACTTCTGATTATTGGAGGTGGAGATGACGAGTATATGGCATTCCTAAAAAGTGAAGTGCAGAGACTTAAGCTCACGAACGTTCGTTTCACAGGCTTCATAGCCGGAGAGGAGAAAGAGCGTGCATTGGCATCGCTATCCGTTTTGGCCATGCCGAGCGAGTTTGAGAACTTCGGCAACGTCGTTGTCGAAGGCCTCGTGAGGGAAATCCCCTGCATAGCCACCAAAGGGTCTCCGTGGAAAGACTTGAATGACAACAACTGCGGTTGGTGGATAGATTACAGCCAAGAGGCTATTAATGCGGCAGTTGCCGCTGCCTTTAGCAAAAGCACCGCCGAACTGACTGAGATGGGCGAGAATGGCAAGACGCTCGTACGCTCAAAATACTCAGTCGAGGCCGTGGCAGGCAAACTCAAAATGCTATATGAGTGGATTCTATGCAAGCGGGAGAAGCCTGAATTTGTTCATCTTGCGCAGTAGGAAGTCCGTAATTTAGGCAGCCATTGAAGTCAAATAAAGGATAGTCGTATGAAAGTATTGTTCATAAACAGAAACCCGAAGATGGGTTTCTCGGTTGGCAAGGTTTTCAAGCCTATCGAAACCGAAATGCGCAAATATGCCGATGTAGACAGCATCGAGTTACCTTGCGCAAATTACAGCCTTTTGTCAATGTGGAACAATATTCGGTATGCAAAGAACGTTGTAACGCAAACTCATTACGATATTGTACACATAACAGGGACAGAGCACTATCTATTGCCTTTCCTACGTAAGCAAAAAACAGTTATGACAGTTCATGACCTTTGTTTCTTCACAGAGCAGAAATTCAGTCTACGCTCCGTAAAGAAGTACTTGCTTTGGATACGTACGCTACCTTTGGCTTCATATGTAACCTTCATATCTGAGAAAAGTGAGCGAGAGGCTCTAAATATTGTCAGCCTTAAGGAAGGTCGCTACGCCACGGTATACGACCCACTGGGCAGCGAATACACTCGTCACGACAAGGAAATAAACGCCGAATGCCCCGTGATACTCCATATTGGCACCAAACAGAATAAAAATCTGGAATCCACCGCAATAGCACTCAAAGGCTTTCCTTGCAAGCTTCGCATTGTTGGACGTCTTACAGATGAGCAGAAGACGGCACTCTCTCTTAGCGGCATAAATTACAAGGCTGTACATGACCTAACAGACGAAGAAATTTTGCAAGAGTACATAAATTGCGACTACGTCAATTTTCCTTCCCTCTTTGAGGGGTTCGGAATGCCAATTATAGAAGGTCAGGCTGTCGGTCGCCCTGTGCTTACGAGCAACATATCGCCAATGGTAGACGTGGCAGGTGGAGCCGCAATGATTGTAGATCCCACTAAGCCAAATAATATCCGTCGTGGGTACGAAGAGATGGCTTCGCGTCACAAAGAGCTTGTCACAAAAGGCCTCAAAAATGTGGAGCGTTTCTCTATAGAAAAGATTACAAAGCAATTCTTGGATATATACAAATTTGTGCTCTCAGTTAACAAGTAACTGTTTTATTCAATTGACAAATAACATTCCTATTCAATTAACAATTGCCGAGACTCCCACGCACTACTGTATTTTTTTTTGGGGGGGGAAAATGGGATGCGATTGCATATCTTGGCTTGGATGTTCTTTAATTGCCGGATAAAAAACTATATTTGTCGGGGAAAGGACCCAAAGACACAACTGCCAAACGATGAAAGTCAGCATAGCGAACCCGATATACGACGTGGTATTCAAATACCTCATGGAGGACGAGCGGATAGCCAGGACAATCCTCTCGGCCCTCCTGAAAAAAGAGGTCAAGAGCGTGACGCTCAGGCGCAACGAGTACTCAAACACGTCCCGCGACAGCATATCCATCTTCCGTCTCGACTTCAACGCCACCGTTGTCGAGCAGGACGGTAGCGAGAGGCTGATCCTCGTAGAGCTGCAAAAGACGTGGCTCGAGACAGAGACTCTTCGCTTCCGGCAGTATCTCGGTGCGCAGTATAGCCAGAACGACAATATCATCATCAAGGACGGCCGCCGATATGGCCTGCCGATGGTGGCCGTGTACATCCTCGGCCACAGGGTCGGCGACATAAACCTGCCAGTGTTCTACGTCAAGCACGACGTGTACGACTACAACGACGTGAAAGTCACGGAAGGCGTCCCGGACCCCTTTGTCGAGAGCCTGATCCACGACAGCATCATTGTCCAAATCCCCCTGCTCAAGAACTTTGTGAGTGGCCGCCTGGCTAAAGTTCTCAGCATCTTCGACCAGTCACGTAAAGACAAAGGCAGCGATCAGGTCCTCAACGTAGACGAGAATGCATACGAGGGCGACAACGACATGAAATATATAGTCCACCGCCTGACTTCTGCAGCCGCCGACACCGAGCTTCGCCAAAACATGAATGTCGAGGACGAGTATTTCAGCGCCATCGAGGACCGCGACACGCAGCTCATGCAACAAGAGAAGACGATCAAAGAGCAAGAGGGAAAACTCAAGGAA
>CAVILU010000159.1:0-5253 GCA_963643535.1 bacterium
CAGCAAGAAACAAAACGACCCGATGCAGCAAACAAAACAGACCATAAAATATATAATACCTTGCCTCGCAGCAATGACGACGGCATGCTCAACCCCGCCAACATACTTCGACGAGAGCAAACTGAAAGTCGACAGCATATTGGTGAAAAACGACGCCGGAGAGACCCTCAGCCGCACCATATATTACTACGATCCCGAGGACCGCGACACAATGATGACCGTCGACAACAGCCAAGGAAGAGCAGTGCGCAAAACGAAATTCAATGAGGCTGGACTCGTAATGAGCGAATGCATAATCAGCCCGGCAGGCACGGCGGCAACAGAATTTACACGCGACAGCCTTGGCCATGCGACAGAACAGACAGAGACATTCTGCTCACACAAAGCATCATCGCAATGGCGCACCACACTCGCGACTGACTCTGAGGGCCGTATCACGCAAAGCATAAGAACGGATAGCATTGGAAATCAGACAAAAATCACCATTGCCCGCGACAGCCTCGGCAACGAAACGGAGAGCACGACCTATAATAAGGTAGCAGGAGCCGACAATTGGACTCCCGAAAGGAGATATACCCACACGTACGCAGCCCTTTCGGACACCACAACTGCCGAGACCGCAGCCGCATTCTACATTTGGGAAGATGAGAATTGGCACGAGCTGAGCAGCGAAAAATACACCTACGATGCCATAGGCCGAGAAGTGGAGAAAGTAGAGACGGCCGACGAAATCAAGGTAATCACCCGAATTACATACGACGAAGCAGGCAACATAATATTCTCGGAAGCCACAACATACGACGCGTCGGAGGGAGACAATCCGACAGACGCAAAGAGAGTGGAGACGAAATACAGTGGCAACATCAAAATAGAAAGGGAATACAGCCTATTGCCCAACGGAGGGCTCGACCCACTAAGCACCACAACCATAACATATTGCAGTCCACGGCAGACGCACACCGAGCAGGAATAAAAATGCAAAGCCCACATTGCAAAATAGGCATCAGGGACAACTCATAATAAAAAAGGAGTTATCTTTGCGCTTAACAAACAAACCACCATGACAGACAACCCACAGTTTGACGACATACGCCCCTACCGCGACCACGAAGTCGAGAAGGTGATAAAGGAGCTGTGTGAAGTCCCATATTTTATCAATATCCTCGGGAAAATCATCCCGAATATCCCGACGGAGGCCATCGTAGCCAAGCTCAAGAGCCTCCACTCCGTCTACGAATTCCAGCACGAGTTCATCATACCATACCTCCGCGGGCTCGAGAAGCACACCACCGACGGCATCACCGCCAGCGGCCTTGAGAACCTCGACCCCAAGGGTGGATATATCTTCATGTCGAACCATAGGGACATAATCCTCGACTCGGCATTCATGAACGTCGTGCTCGACCAGGCGGGACTGAACACCACCGAGATTGCCATTGGCAGCAACCTGCTCATCTACGATTGGATTGTGGACCTCGTGAAGCTCAACAAGTCGTTCGTAGTGAAGCGCAATCTGCCCGTCCGTCAGATGATGGAGGCGAGTGCCAACCTCTCGGCGTATATCCGCAACCGCATTGTGGAGGGACACCAGAATATCTGGATTGCCCAGCGCGAAGGCCGCTCTAAAGATGGCGACGACAAGACTCAGGGTGCGGTGCTCAAGATGCTCAACCTCAGTGGCAAAGGCTCTCTCACCGACAACTTTGCGGAGCTCAACATCGTGCCTGTGGCAATCACGTATGAGTACGACCCGTGCGACGCCCTCAAGGGATACCAATATCAGCTAAAGCGTGACCAACCGGACTACAAGAAGAGCAAGAACGAGGACCTGACCCACATGGCGACAGGCCTCAACGGACGCAAAGGCCGCGTACACTTCGCCTTCGGCAAACCCATCAACAGCGGACTTGCCGAGATCGCGTCATTGCCTAAGAATGACCAGATTACGGCCATCGCCAATATGGTGGATGCGCAGATCTACGCCAACTACAGCCTCAACCCCAACAACTACATCGCACTCGACGTGCTAGAAGGCACAAACAAGCGCGCCGCCCACTACACCGAGGCTCAGAAGGCAGACTTCCTGGCCTATGCGGACAAGAAGATTGCCGCCATCGAGGGAGCCGACCACGACTACGTGCTCGACCAGATGATGCACGCCTACGCCAATCCGCTCATCAATCACGAGAAAGGATTGTAAAGGCTAGGAAAGCATCGAAACTACAAGATAGAAAAGTAGACGCCCGCACCGGATATCCGATGTGGGCGTTTTTTGTGGGGGTGTCAGCCGACTCATTGTCACTTCACATGCAGTCCGCACTCGCGGTGCTCTGGGCTCTCCCACCACCAGCGGCCTGCTCTCACGTCCTCGCCTTGCTTGATGGCGCGGGTGCAAGGTTGGCAGCCTATGCTGGGGAACCCCTTGTCGTGGAGGACATTGTAGGGTACACCGTTTTTCTTGACGAAAGCAATAGTTTCCTCCTCGCTCCAATCTATTAGGGGATTAATCTTGAAGAGGCCATTCTTGTCGTCCCACTCAACGAGTTGCATATCCTTGCGGGTGAGCGACTGGCTCTTACGAAGGCCGCAGACCCAAGCCTTGAGCCCCTTGAAGGCGCGGCCGAGAGGTTCGAGCTTGCGTATTTGGCAGCAGCGGTGGCGGCTCTCTATGCTGTTGTAGAAGAGGTTGATGCCCTCCTCGCGGACCATACGTTGCACCTCCTTATAGTCGGGGAAGAAGACCTCGATATTTATGTCGTAGGCCATATTGGTGCGGTCGATGAGCTGGTATGTCTCGGGAAAAAGGCGACCCGTGTCGAGCGTAAAGATACGGTAGTCGTCTCTGGCTTCGGGATTTGAGGCGATCATATGCGTAAGGGCCTGGTCCTCATAGCTCAGGCTGGAAGAGAGGGCTATTTCGCCCTTAAACTCCTTGCCGAAGAACGCTATGACCTCCTCGGCCGATTTGCCATCCAATTGGGCGTGGAATTCGTCTATTTTTTGCTGTATCTCTTGGGGCGTCATGTGTCTTGTGGTCTTTTTTGTCAGTATCGTTCTGTGATATAAAACACTGGTCGGGGGTGTCTTTCAGAACCTAGGAGGTCTGCCCCGACCAGTGAATTGCCGTTCCGCTCAGGGGGAAGGCGGGTTTACTTTACGGCCTTGATCATTGCCGCGCCGATGGTCTCGTTGGTGGCCTCGTCGATGAGGATGAAGCTGCCTGTTACTCGGTTCTCGGAGTAGAGGTCGGCGACTATGGGTTGCGCGGTATGGATTTCGACCTCGGCAATGTCGTTCATATTGAGGCTCGAACCTCCCGTCTCCTTCGCGAGGGTGTCGATGTTGGTGCGGTAGTTCACACTGCGGACCATTGCGATAGTCTCATTGGTAGCCTGACGGAGGACGTAGCGGGTGCGGGTCTGCATCGGGACCTCGTTGAACCAGCAGATATCGGCCACGACGTCCTGAGTTACTGCGGGTTGCTTCTCGTCGACTTTGACAATCACGTTGCCGCGGGAGATGTCTATCTCGTCGTTGAGGCGGATTTGGACGCTCTGCGGGGCTGTGGCCTCGTCGTATGTCTTCTCGGCCTCACGAATTTCTTTCACGGTGCTTGTGCGGCCTCCTGGGAGGATTGCCACCTTGTCGCCGAGCTTAATCTTGCCGCCACTGATGCGACCTGCATAGCCACGGAAATCGTGGAAACGCTCGTTGATTGGGCGAATGACGTACTGCACGGGGAAGCGGAACTCGCCAGCACCCGTCTTGTGGTCAACAGACACAGTCTCAAGGTATTCGAGAAGCGCGGGGCCAGAGTACCAAGGGGTGTTCTCGGAACGATTTACGACATTGTCGCCAAGTTTTGCGCTGATAGGGATGAAGACAACATTCTTGATGCCGAGGGCAGAAGCCATCTTATTGTAGTCCTCGATAATCTTATAGTAGGTCTCCTTGCTCCAATCGACGAGATCCATCTTGTTGATGGCCACGACGATATGAGGAATGCCTAGGAGGGAGGAGATGTAGCTGTGGCGGGTGGTCTGCTCCAGGACACCATGGCGGGCATCGACAAGGATTATGGAGAGGTCGGCAGTAGATGCTCCGGTGACCATGTTGCGCGTATACTGGATGTGGCCCGGGGTGTCGGCAATGATGAATTTGCGCTTGGGAGTCGCGAAATAGCGGTAGGCCACATCGATAGTGATGCCCTGCTCACGCTCGGCGCGGAGGCCATCAGTGAGGAGCGCGAGGTTGACCTCGTCGTTGCCACGGTTGCGCGAAGCCTCTTCCACGGCCTCGAGTTGGTCCTCGAAAATCGACTTGCTGTCGTAGAGCAGGCGACCGATGAGGGTGCTCTTGCCGTCGTCTACGCTGCCCGCTGTCGAGAAGCGGAGCAATTCCATATCTAGATATCCTGACATTGTATTTTCTGTATTGAGATGGTTGGTGGGAAAGTGGGGAATTGAGGAGATTGTTTTTTGGGGGTGGGGGGGGGAGAGCGTTGGGCTACTCGTTTCGGTTTAGAAGTAGCCAGCCTTCTTACGGTCCTCCATTGCGGTCTCGGAACGCTTGTCGTCGGCTCGGCCGCCGCGCTCGGTGACGCGGGTGGAGGCTATCTCGTCGATAATATCCTCGACGGTGGCGGCGTGCGAGAGGGTGAGACCTGTGCATGTCACGTCGCCAATGGTGCGGCAGCGGGCTATTTTCTTCTCAATCTTCTCATCGGGCTTCATCTTGATGAATGGCGAAGCTGCGAGCCATTGACCATCGCGGAGGAAGCACTCACGCTCATGGGAGAAGTAGAGGCTCGGCATCTCAATATTTTCGAGCAGGATATATTGCCAGACGTCCATCTCGGTCCAGTTGGAGATAGGGAACACGCGGAAATGCTCACCCATATTCTTGCGGCCGTTGAAGATGTTCCAGAGCTCAGGACGCTGATTCTTGGGGTTCCACTGGCCAAACTCGTCGCGGTGGCTGAAGAAACGCTCCTTGGCGCGGGCCTTCTCCTCGTCGCGGCGTGCACCACCTATCGCGGCATCGAACTTATATTGCTCGAGGGTGTCGAGGAGCGTGGTAGTCTGGAGTTTGTTGCGGCTAGCGTAGTAGCCCGTCTCCTCTTTTACGCGGCCTTTGTCTATGCTCTCCTGGACGGAACCGACGATGAGCTTTGCGCCAAGTTTCTCCACGAGGGCGTCGCGGTAGTCAATGGTCTCCTGGAAGTTGTGGCCAGTATCGATATGGAGGAGGGGG
>CAVILU010000160.1:0-5183 GCA_963643535.1 bacterium
CATTGAGCCACTTATAGTTACGCGGGTCGCCGACGTAGTCCACGTGGTAATACATTCCATAGCCACCTTTGCGGGGCTTGGCGCCGATATCGGGCAGACGGCGGACATTGCCCCAGTTGTCGTCGCAGAGGAGGAGGGTTATGTCGTCCGGGACGCGCATGCCTTTCTCGTAGTAGTCGAGCACCTCCTTGTAGAGAGCCCAAACTTGCGGGACCTTGGACGCCTTCTTGTCCATCACGTCGGAGATAATCTTGCGCTGGCGGTTTACGATCTTTGTGAGGAGGTCAATTTCCGTGCTTGCGCCCATTGGCTCGTCACCATCGCCGCGCATGCCGACGGTAATCAGAGTCTCCCAATTCTTGCAACGCTCTATGCCCGAGCGCCAGAACTTCTCGAGGTTCTCCTGGTTAGTCTTGAAATTCCAAGCACCCTGGCCACGGCGTTTCCAATCTTGCTGGGCGAGGGCCATAGGCTCGTGGTGGGATGTACCCATGATGATGCCCATCTCATTGGCAAGGGGGCCATTCTCAACATCATCATCATAGAAAGCACTTGCCCACATGGCAGGCCACATAAAGTTCGCCTTGAGGCGCAGAAGAAGCTCAAATACATGCTCATAGGCCTTATGATTTACACCGCCAAACTTATCGATGCACCACCAGCCGAAAGACGGCCATTCGTCGTTGATAAAGATTCCGCGATACTTGACCTTTGGGCAACCATCCGTCGAGACTCCGCAGTCGAGGGCCACATCCTTGCGATGCTCAACGGGCACGTCCGCCCACCAAGCCCACGGAGAAACTCCGAGACGCTCGCTGAGGGTGTAGATGCCGTATATCGTGCCGCGCTTGTCGGCGCCAGCAATGTTGATGCGGCTGGGCTCGATGGCGATGACGTGTTTCTCGGTACTGTCGCGAAGTTCCTTATCTTGGATATTGGTCTGGGCAAAGAACTCGTCGTCGAGTTGGCTGACAAGGATTTGACGGTGCGAGGCATCGACGGTATTGACAATCTCAGGACGTTGACCGCAAATCATCTCGATGTCGCCAGCGAGGGAATTCACGGCTCGGAGAACGCCCTTATCGGCCTGGGCGGAGACGCATATCTCCACGGGCTTGCCGTTCTTGACCACCTCGAAGTTTTGTGCCGAGGCGGCAAGGGAGGCCACGGTGGACAATGCCACGCATATCATGACGTGTCGGAACATGGTTTTCTGTTAGCTGTTTTTGTTATGGTGTATAATTTCGGTTCGTGGGGAATGGGTACGTCAGTATTCGTATAGCTTGACGTGCAAAATCTGGTAGTCATCTACGCCGATGCGTACGTGGCGGCCCTGATGGTCCTCGTCTCCATTGAGTCGCTTAACAGCCTTGAGGCTCCCATCCGCTTGAGGTTCAACGACATCTACAGAGAGAATACCAATGCGCTCGACGCCACTCCAGTCTACGGCCGAGGCCTGCTCCTTCTTGCCAGTCTGGTCGGCCAATACGAAGCCATCCTCACCAAGCATCACCTGCTCTTCCTTGGCCTTAGCCTCCTGCTCAGCGAGGCTGGTGAAATTCATCACGATGCCCGAGCCGGCAACAATATACTCGTACTTATTCAGTCGGATGACAATGGCCCCGGCTGCTGGCCAACGGCTGCCATCGGTGGCGCGAGGGTCCCACGGCAGTGTGAAGAAGTGGCGGGCAGAGATGCTCATACCGTCCTCTTGCCACGTGGCCTCCTGCTCTTTGGAAGTGAAGAGCAGGCCACGGCGGTCGGGATGCGATGCGAGCATTGGAGTCATCTTCGCAAGGGTAGCGTACGCCTTGGTAAGTTTTGTACGGTCGGGATTATTCTCGATAGAGAAAGGGCTCACGCCCAAAGCTTTGTGTTGGCCAAAGACAAAAAACGCCTGTGCGCCATTATCCTCATTGCGATGCATCTCGGGGATGAAGAGCGCATTGCCGCACACTGCATATTTCTCCACCCATCCCTCGAAACCACTGTCGTAGATGTCGGGCGAGAAAAAATCGAGAGCAGGTGCGCCGGCACGCCAAAGATCAATGAGATGAGCCAAAGGACCAGCCGCCGGATATTGGCCAGGGCGACGGCCACGGCTGTTCATCGCGGCATTGACGTAGAGCGGGACGCTAACGTATTTGCGTGCCACGTCGGCCAACTTGCCTACATAGAGGGCGTATTGATATGCTTGGAAAATCTCGTCGGCAAAGACATCCGTGCCGAACATCTCGCCCCACGTGCCACTAAGTTTTGCTCCATTGGCCTCCCAACGAGCGCGGAACTCAGGGTGAAGATTTTTCTTGTTCTTCTTGATGTATGTAGTGAGGGCCGAGGGGACAGCAGAATGGAAGAGCTTCTCACTATCGACCGAATAGTCTCTCGCGCTCTCGAGCATTCCTATCTCGTTCTCAATCTGGAGCATAATGACCGTCTGCTCCTTGTCCGTCTCGGCAATGTGGGCCACGAATTTCTCGAAGGCTGCGGCATCTGCACGGAACACGTTCTCGCTCACGCAGCTGGCTATTTCCATAGCCTTACCCGTCTGAGTGTGTGCACGAGGGAAACGCTTATCGTCCAGTTTGAACCATGCCGGGGCATAGCAACTCATTGAGTTTTTCCAAGCTCCGAACCACAGGAAGACCACTTTGAGGTCATTTGCGCGGGCGGTCTCGACAACCTTATCCACCTGCGAGAAGTCAAATTGCCCCTCCTCTGGTTCCAAGAGATCCCAATATGCGGGCGCAAGGACTGTATTGAGCCCCATTGCCTTGAGACGCGGGAAATGGTATTCGACCTCTGCGGCCGACGATGCAGTGGAGTTTCCCAACTCGCCTCCGAGGATGATAAAGGGCTCGCCATTGAGTGTAAGTCGCCTATCCGCACCAGTACCCTCAATTCGACATTGCGCAGCGGCTGCCGCCGAAAGAGCCATCACACAGAGAGACAGGGATATGTATTTTAGAGCACTCATCTATTCTGTACTGTTCGTTTCTAAAGCCAAAGATAGTACTAATTGGTTAATAAATGCTACTTTGGGGGCGGGAAATTTGCAGCGAAAATAGGGTTTCTTCGATATTATGGGGATTGTGACTTTTGTGTGGGGGGGATGACACTTAGAGTTCCTGCTCAGAGAACTCGCAGGTGTGGACTTTGGTCTTGACGTCGTAGGTTACTGCCGCCAGGATTAGCTTGCCCTTGTAATGACTAAGGGCATCGGCGTATCGTTTGGCACGGATTTGGGCGAGTGCGGATTTTGCCGTCTTGTTCCACTTGAGTTCAATGATTATGGCTGGGTATTCGGGCGAGGGGACAATCGGGATGAAGGCGACGTCGGCATAACCGCGGCCGGTTGGCATCTCCTTGAGGACCGTGTAGTCAGTCTTGGCATAGAAGTACGCAAGCGTTATGGCACTTTGCAGGCTCTGCTCGTTGTTGTAGGAGAGGCTGCTCGTCACCTCCTGATGGGCGTAGTCGAGAGCTTCGGCCACAGCTTGCGGATCACGGTCGATGGTAGCAGCAAGGAGATTTCTGCTGTTTTCTACAAAATCTATTATTGCGCTGAACTTTCTATTGTCCTTGAGCGAGTTCTTCCATTCGCCCATGACCTCCTTGTTGGGGATGTAAGCCTTGTGGGTTTGACTGTTGTATGCAAGGTAGCCGAGATGCACAAGGTAGGTGAATATCTCATCCTTGTCGTTAAAGTCACTCAGAGTGTTCTGATACGTAGATATATCGATATCCAATTGCTCTCCATTCATAAACCTAATAACGTCAGAACGAATTCCATCGAAATCCATACTGATATAATCCTTGAGGCTGTAGTAAGAGCCAGTGGCCGACCAGTGACTCTCGAATCGTTTTTCCGAAGCTGCCAAGGTTACGGAATATGGAGAAGAGACATCCACCACGTCATTAAGTTTATAACCGTCGTACCAATCGAGGCATGTCGGGAAATCAATTCCGCACTCCTCACAAACCGCCTCCACCTCATCTCGCGTAAAGCCCATATATTTAGCGAAGCGGCCAGGACTCACCATTGTGAACTCACGGAAGTTATTGAGTTTTGACTGGAAACTATTCCGGATTATAGGTATTATGCCTGTGATATATGCGAGCTGCACGATTTTGGACGTCACCAAGCCTTTGAAAAGCGCATTCAAGAAACTCAAATACTCATCAAAACATTCCTTTCCAACAGAGTATCTCAGTAGTGAGTCGTACTCGTCAAGAATAACGACAAATGGCCGATGCTCAGATTCATATACACTCTTAAGGCCTTCAAAAAAATCAGTTTCCGCTGTCAAACCAACATTAGGGAACTCCGAGACAAGCTCTTTAACTAGCACAGACTTCAGCGCACGCACAAAATTTTCGCCATCACTCAAACTACAGTAGAACTCACTGACGTCCACCCAAATCACGTTACAAGAATTAAGATGCACATCCCACCCAGGGATTTCGCTCAACTCAAGTCCCTCAAAAATAGCACGGCTATCGCATCCGCAAGAATAATACGCGGATATCATATTGGCGGCCAAGGTCTTGCCAAAACGGCGCGGACGGCTTACGCATACCCTGCCACGGTCGTCCGGCCCAAACAGATTATTGAGGTCGGCGATCATGTCGCTCTTATCAACAAAAGGTTTGCGCTTGACAATGCTTGCTATGTAATCGTTTCCGGGATTGACGTAGTGGCCCATGGTGCTAAGTATTGATGCTTAATGATGTTTGCAAATATAACGTTTCGCCCGTTCAAGAGCAAAAAAAGAAAAGACCGCCCCGCTCGCCTATGATAGGCGGGCAGGGCGGTCTGTATTATTTCAGTCTTAAGTCCTGAAATATCGGAAGATGGGCGAGGCTCTTACTCCTCAGTCTTCTCCTCGTCGTCGGCGGACTCGTCGGAGTTGTACTTATTCACCCAATCGTCACCTGAGAAGGTTGTGCTGATGTCGAAGCCAGCAATGCCGTCGCAGAAACCGCGGTAGGCCTCCTTGCGGTTGTAGCTTGCGTCGAAGAGGTTGGGAGAGTCGCCATTGAGCCAGTACTCGTGCTCCTCCTCGTTGTCAGACACGCCCCAGATGGTGATGCCATGACGCTGAGCCTCAGGCACGTTGGTTGCATATGACTCGGCAACCATCTGATAGGTCTTGCTCTGCCAGCTGAGCTGAGTGGAAGAG
>CAVILU010000161.1:0-5009 GCA_963643535.1 bacterium
GCCATAATCCTTAGCCGCCTTCATAAAATATTGCTGACCAGCGGAGCGGCTCCAGTCATAAGAGCCGTCGGCAGAGAGGTAGCACGAGGCGCGGCGAGTGACATCATCAATACCACTTTCGTCGCCCTGCTCGGCACTGCCGCCACCAAGGTTTACGCGCCAAGCCGAAAGGCCAATGCCCACAGGATTGCCATCGGCATCAAAGTCCTTACTGAAGAGCCATTGGGCTGCCTTATCCCTCTCGGCGACCGAGAAATAACGGCCTACGAAATCAGCGGTCCAGCAATCACTTGCGCCAAAATCCTCAATCGTCTGGTACTTTACGGACGGAGAGATGGTAACATTATATGTTGACTGCGCCACCGACGACGTCGCCATAGCCAACAGGGCCGGGACGAGAGCTGCGGAATTGCGCATTATACGGTATTTCATCTTGTTTCTATTGTTGATTAAAGTACGTAAGTGAAGAGAGAGGAGAAAGCGTGTCTTTATAGAAAAGGCGGACACTATGCGAGAGTCGCCAAACGACGGCCTCGCAAGGCGCCCGCCAGTCTTATGTAAAGAACAAATTCAGATTCGGATTAGTAACCAGGGTTCTGAGCAATAGAGCCGTTGGACATGGTAATCTCGGAATTGGGGATTGGGAAGAGCTCGTCGCGACCCTCCTTGAAGTAATATCCCTTGTTCTGAGCCTCCTTGTCGTTCTCGAGCTCATACTTGTCTGTGCTGGTCTGAGTATTGTAGATTACGAACGAACCGTTGGGACCCATGATGTTCTGGATGGCGAGTTTGCCATTGGAGTCCTTCCAACGACGGAGGTCGTAGAGTCGGTTGTCCTCAAGTGCGAGTTCGAGGCGACGCTCGTTGCGGATGGCGTCGCGGAGCTCGGTGCCAGAGACTACGACATCGGAGAGCTCTACACGGGCGCGGACCTGATTGAGAGCCTCACGAGCCTCGGCATCATTGCCAAGTGCATTCTCGACCTCGGCATACATGAGGAGGACGTCCGCATAGCGGAGCACACGGTAGTTGAGGGGGATGTGGGGAGCATCGTAAGTAGAGGGGCGCTTGGCCATGGGGATGTAGAGCTTCATGTTGCAGCGCGCGCTCTTGTGCTTGCTCGGGGAGATCACGTATGGATTATCCTCGTTCCAAGTGTCGTCGCCAGGGACGTTAGTCTGGCCATCTTTCATGATGGTGTAGCGGAGACGGATGTCGTCGCCTGCCTCATTGAAGGCCTTCTCGAGGTTGCTGGTGGGGAGGCCCCAGCTCCAGCCCGAATCGTCGCGGGAGCCAGTGACAACAGAGATGCGCTCACCGAGATTGTAGGTCATATTGTCGGAGGTCTGGAACTCAAAGAGACTCTCGTCGCTGTTGTTATAATCCATGCTCCAGACGTTGCCGAAGTCCTCGAGCAGCTTATACTCACCACTCTCGATTACAGCCTTGAGCTGAGCCTCGGACTCGGTATACTTCTCTTGGTAGAGGTAAACCTTGCCGAGGAGGCCTTGAGCCGCACCCTTAGTTATGCGGCCGAGGTCGGCTGCCGCCTGCTCACTGCGGAGCGGGAGATCGGGTATTGCCTCAAGGAGGTCGGTCTCAATCTGAGCATAGCACTCGGAAAGGCTGGAGCGCGTGATGCCATCAACCTCACTCGGCATCATAAGACCCATAACCATTGGCACACCGCCGAAGTTCTTGACGAGGTCGAAGTACTCGAAAGCTCGGATGAACTTGGCCTCGGCAATGTATTGCTTCTGTAGGTTCTCGTCTACAAAGGTAGCCGCGGGGATCTTCTCGATGGCGATATTGCACTGGAGGATGCCCTTGTAGCGATATTGCCAGAAGTTTTGGCAACAGTTGCCGGCGTTGACGGTATTGCCCGTGTAGTGGGCCACGTCGCGATACTCACCGGGATCCTGAGTTGTGTTGCCCATCCACTCGTCGTCGGTGCACATATCACCGCAGACGTAGAACTTGTAGATTTGCCACCAGTCGTCGAAAGCGAGGCTCTGATAGCAGCCGGTGAGCTGCTTGGCGCATTGCGACTCATTGACGAAGTAGTTGTCCATTCCCTGCGAGCCGAGGAGGGGCTCGTCGAGGAAGTCGGAGCAGGAGGCGAGAGCGAGGGCCGCCATTCCGGCAAGGATATATCGTTTCATATTAATGTCCTGATTTGTTAGAAGTTAAGATTGATACCGATGAGGAAGGTACGAGGGTTGGGGTAACCAGTATCGTCGATACCAGCCTCAGTCACGCTGGAGCCCATGGAAGCCTGCTCCGGATCCTCACCCGAGTAGCTGGTGATAGTGAATGGGTTCTGAGCCGAGAAGGAGATGCGCGCCTTGAGCTTGTCATTGAAGATGCTCTGCGGCAGTGTGTAGCCGAGTTGGAGGAGCTTGCAGCGGAGGTAAGAACCGTCCTCTACGAAGATGGAGCTCGGGCGCTTGAAGTTCATGTTAGAGTCGTTGACGGAGAGGCGGGGGATGCTGTTGCTCGTGCCCTCACCATGCCAAGCCTTCGAGAGAGTGCCGGCGTAGACGTTCTGACCATTGACGCCGCTGTAGCGACCGAAGTTCTTATTGAAGATGTCGTTGCCGCAAGTGCCATAGAAGTTGGCAGAGAAGTCAATGCCCTTCCACTCGACGCCGAGGTTGATGCCAATCATGAGATCGGGATACGGGTCGCCGATGTAGGTCTTGTCGTTCTCATCGATAGTGCCGTCGTGGTTGAGGTCGACGTAGCGGATGTCGCCAGCCTTGGCGTTGGGCTGCATAGCGTTACCGAACTCGCTGGTGTAGCTCTTGACCTCGGTCTCGTTCTGGAAGAGGCCATCGGCTACGTAGCCGTAGAACTGGCTGAGGCGTCGGCCTTCCTCGTTGCGGATGATGTAGTCGCCGTTGAAGCCGCCGGTGTAGAGATAATCGCCGTTGAGCTTGATGGCCTTATTGCGAGTCTGGCTGAGGTTGACGCCTGCGCTGTAATGGACCTCGCCGGCTACATCGCTCCAGTTGATGCCGAGCTCCCAACCTTTGGCTTCCATCTTGCCGATGTTCTCCCACATCTGACCATTCCACATCGGGTAGCCGAGGATGAGGAGGTTCTCCTTCTTCATGAGCATATCGTGGCTGGTCTTCTGATAGTAATCGGCTGTCACCTTGAGGCGATTATCCAGGAGAGCGAGGTCGAGGCCTACGTTCCAGTCCTCTACAGTCTCCCACTGTACCTTGCTATTGCCAATGGAGCCGACGGTGGAGCCAGTAACGCGCTCGCCATTGAATACGTAGTCGGTGTTCGAGATTGAGCTCTCGTAGGCCGAATTGTCAATATTCTGGTTACCTACGCGGCCCCAACCAGCGCGGATCTTGACGTCCTGGAAGATATCCTGATCCTGCATGAACTGCTCGCCCGTGAGTCGCCATGCGGCGGAAACGGCGGGGAAGGTGGCGTACTTATTGTCGGTAGGGAACTTGGAGCTGCCATCCACGCGGACGGAAGCCGTGAGGTAGTAACGCTCGTCGTAGTTATACATTACGCGGGCTAGGTAAGAGATAAGGCTCGAGAAGGAGTCCTTGCCATAGGCCTTCATATTGTTGGTGCCGGCACTCGGGTAGCGGAGGGTCTCGTCGTTAGAAGGGATGTCCTCAGCATAAGCACTTGCCCAGTAATCTTGGAAACGCTCCATCGTGAAGCCGCCCATGAGGTTGAGGTTGTGCTTCTCGGCGAAGGTGTGCATCCAGGTGATGGTGCTCGTCCAGTTCCAATCGGCCCAGTTCTCCATCTTGCGGGTAGCGTTGTTGTTGGCGTTCTGCTCGAGGTTGTCGATTTTGAAGTCAACATTATATGTATCAGTAACGCGGAAACGGGCGTTGAGGCCGAACTGCGAACGGATTGTGAGGCCCTCGATGGGTGTGATGCCAATAAACGGTGTTGCAAGTACACCATATTCAAAAGCACCGCTGTCCATACGGTCTACGCTAGCCACGGGGTTGTACTCCTGGTTGTTACGCGAGCGGGCGTAGTTGGAGTATTGGTTGCTGGTCCACTCACTCTCGTCGCGCATGATGGGCGTAGAGGGGTCCATTGCCATGATGGCACCCATGAGGCTTGGGGTATCGTCCCACTGCTCATATTTGGGAGTGATGTCGATACCAGCTTTCATGACCTTATTGAAGTTCCACTCATTGGAGAAACGAGCAGTGAACTTCTGCCATACGCCGTAGTCATATTGAGAATTCTGGCGATAGTAGCCGATGGAGGCAGAATAGGTGTGGCGGTCGTTGCCACCAGCGAAGCTGAAGTTGTAGTTCTGCTGGAGAGCCACGTCGTTGATCACCTCGTCCCACCAGTCAGTGCCCTCGGAATCGGTAACGCCGTCCTTGCCATTCCAGACGGGAGTTGCGCCATCATTGGTATAGCGGGTCTTGATAACCTGCTCATACTCCGACGCTTTGGCCATCTCAGGCTTGTGGAGAGTCTGGAAGCCGACGGTAGCGGTAAGAGAGAACTTGGTCTTGCCTTGCGAACCGCGCTTGGTGGTCACGAGGATTACGCCATTGGAACCGCGGGTACCGTAGATAGCGGAAGCAGAAGCGTCCTTGAGGACCTGCATGCTCTCGATATCATTCTGGTTGAGGAAGTTGATATTGGTGCCGACAGGCATACCATCGACAACGTAGAGAGGGTCGGAACCATTGACGGTGGTGACGCCACGGACAATGACACGAGGGCTTGCGCCAGGAGAGCCGGCCGAGCTAACCTGCACGCCATTGACTTGACCCTGGAGGGCGTTCATGACGTTGCCAGTAGAAATCTTCTCAAGCTTCTCGCCCTTGACTGCCGAAATGGAGCTGGTGAGGTCGCCCTTGCGGACGGCACCGTAACCGATGACCACAACCTCATCGAGGTCGGAAGTCTCGTCGGCCAAAGTTGCATTGATGGTCGTCTGGCCAGCCACGGGGATTTCCTGACCCGTCATGCCGATAAAGGCGAAGACAAGAGTTGAATTC
>CAVILU010000162.1:0-4996 GCA_963643535.1 bacterium
GTCCTGGTCTTGTCGACCATCAGTTCTACGGCAATATCAACCTTGCGCCATATAATGTTGCGCCTGAGAATATGCAGTCGCTCTCCGATGTCGCCGACGAGTTCCGTGCAGCTGGTGTCCCCATTAAACTTATGGATTATGCCATAGCTCGTTGGAAGAAGGCCGTTTGGAATATGCCTTTCAATGGCCTCTCGGTCCTCCTGCGTTGTCAGACGGATGCGCTTGTCGCTGAGCCTGCCGTCGGATTGGTGCGCGATTTGATGCATGAGGTTGTCGGCGCGGCGCATGTCTGTGGAGCCCCCGACCTTGGTGAGCAATTTATCGAGACTATGATAGATTCCACTCGCCAGATGCCAGCCTATTCGCCCAGTATGAGGCTCGACTACGATTTCCATCGCCCTATGGAGATCGATTTCCTCTACCGTCGCCCCATAGCTATGGCCCGAGCCGCAGGTTTCGAGATGCCTAAGATGCAGATGCTCGAACAGGCTCTCACGGCCATCGAGGTCCAAAAACTGTAACTCCCATCGGACCTCGTCTTTCGTTTTCTATCCATTCCTTTCGCAGTCTTGCAATTTTTGGATAACTTTACATTTGTTTGAAGTTCTCTCCGAGCCCGCACTTGGTCCTTTCTCATGCCTAGTGCCGAAATGTCAAGTCTCGTGCGCTTTTTGCCCCCCAAGGGTTGGATATTTGTGGACAGGTGAGCAACTCAGTAATGTTTAAGAGAACGAAAAACAAGTAACCGGAAATAATGACAGAGATTATGAAGAAAAGCGTGTCGCTTGGTGTCGATATTGGTGGCACCAACACGGCTATCGGTGTTGTAGACGCAGAAGGCAATGTCCTCGTCAAGACCAACATCTCCACCCCCAAGCATGGTGATGCCCAGCAATATGTAGTCGAGATGTCGCAGGCTATCCGCGACCTTATCTCCGACGTCAAGAAACTCAACCCCGATGTCGAGTTCGCTGGCATAGGTCTCGGTGCCCCCAATGCAAATTACTACAAGGGCACTATTGAGTATGCTCCCAACCTCTCTTTCAAGGGTATCGTGCCTCTCGTGGATATGCTCAAAGTCCAGTTCCCCGAGATGCCCAAGATTGCTATGACCAACGATGCCAACGCGGCTACCATGGGCGAGATGGTCTATGGCGGCGCCAAGGGTATGAAGAACTTCGTCATGTACACCCTCGGCACTGGCGTGGGCTCTGGCCTTGTCGTTGATGGCAAACTCGTCTATGGTCACGATGGTTTCGCTGGTGAGTGCGGACATACGATGCTCGTCCCCGGTGGCCGTCTTTGCGGCTGTGGTTGCCGTGGTCACCTTGAGGCTTATTGCTCGGCTATCGGCATGAAGCGTACGGCCTTCGAGCTCCTCGTAAGTGAGAATGCCAACGACAGCCTCCTCGCTCAAAAGTCTTTCCAAGAGCTTGAGAGCAAAGATATCTACGATGCCGCCGTCAAGGGCGACAAGATCGCTCTCAAAGTCTTCGAGATCACTGGCGATTACCTAGCTCGCGGCATGGCCGACACCATCTGCCACACCAGCCCCGAGGCCATCTTCCTCTTCGGAGGCCCCACCGCGGCAGGCGATTTCCTCTTCGACCCCATCCGCAAGAGCCTGGACAAGTACCTCCTCCAGATTTTCCGTGGCAAGTGCAAGGTCCTTCCTTCCGCTCTCAAGCGCGGCGATGCCGCCATCGTAGGCGCATCCGCCCTCGTAATGGAGTAAAAGTCTTTATCTTCCCCATTTAGGGAAAGTTAGTGCCCAAATACAATAAAGCGTCGGTCTCAGAATGTTTTGTCTGAGGCCGACGCTTTTAATATTCTATCTGTTCAACATCTTCCCATTAAACTTCCAAGGCGAGGAATAAGTGGCGGAGTGTTTGCCCAATGATCATTATGAGCGGTTCAATAACAAAGCCACTTACAAACAGGCAAAACGGCAATTTCTATGCCGCCCAAGGTGACAACTGTTAACTGAAAGAGGGGCTCGACCAGGTAAAACACTTGGTCAAGCCCCTCTAAAAAATCTAAAGGGAATCAGTTAGAAGAAAAGAGAAACTAAAGTCTCAAACCTCCAATAACTGTGGACTGAGCACTGTGCACTGTGAACTGTGAAAGAACTGTTAACTGAAAGAGGGGCTCGACCAGGTAAAACACTTGGTCAAGCCCCTCTAAAAAATCTAAAGGGAATCAGTTAGAAGAAAAGAGAAACTAAAGTCTCAAACCTCCAATAACTGTGGACTGAGCACTGTGCACTGTGAACTGTGAAAGAACTGTTAACTGAAAGAGGGGCTCGACCAGGTAAAACACTTGGTCAAGCCCCTCTAAAAAATCTAAAGGGAATCAGTTAGAAGAAAAGAGAAACTAAAGTCTCAAACCTCCAATAACTGTGCACTGTGCACTGTGAACTGTGAACTGAAAAAGCTATTTGTTAACTGTCAATTGCAGTACCCTGCTGCTCCAGTCATTAAGCTTGTTATAGTCAACGTTGTGGCTATAAGGAACTTCAAGTCCGTTGTTCATTAGGTAGGCACCCGTGTAGCTCTTGCCCTCGCAGTCGAGTGGCTTGTTGTCTATGCGGTTGAGCTCATGCACCGTGTAAGTTTTCTCGGGGTCGAGGCCCTGCATCTTGATGCGCGGGAAGTGCTCATTCTTCATCGTCTCTATCTTGTACCAGAAGTAGACAGCCTCATTCTTGTCCTGACTTACATACATCAACGATGCCAAGTTGTCACCCTCATAAGGTGAGTGCAGACGGTAGAGGTCGCCAAACTGGATTACGGGACGAACTTTCTTGTAGTCGCTAATAACTTGCTGGCAGAAAGTCTTCTCCTCGTCGGTCATATTCTTAGGCTGGATCTCCATGCCGAGACGGCCGCTCATGGCTACGTCGCAACGGAACTTCATACTCGTGGTGCGGAAAACGGCGTGATTGGGCACGGCCGAAATATGCTGTCCCATGGCGATTGCGGGGAAGAAGTAGGATGTGCCCCACTGCATATAGATGCGCTGGAGGGCGTCGGTGTTGTCCGATACCCAGAACTCGTCAAAGTAGGGTAGGAGACCATAGTTTGCTCGTCCACCGCCCGATGCGCAGTCCTGGATGATGATATCGGGATACTTCTCGCGGATGCGCTGGCAGAGCTTGATAAGGCCCTCGTGGTAAGCAATGTAGAGGTGGCTCTGGTCGTCCTTCGAGAGATATTGGCTGCCGTGGTTCATAACCGGCGCATTGGCATCCCACTTGATGTAGGCAATCTCAGGATACTTGGTGAGAAGGTTGTCGAAAATGGAGAATGCGAAGTCCTGTACCTTGGGGTTTGAGAGGTCGAGCACAACTTGCGTGCCGCCGCGTCCGAGGACTGGGTCGCGTCCCGGGCATTTGATAATCCAATCGGGATGCTTCTCATAGAGTTCGGCTGTGGTGTTTGTCATTTCGGGCTCAATCCAAATGCCAAACTTCACGCCATTCTTTTTCGCGTCGGCCAAGAGGCGGTCGATGCCTTCGGGCAATTTGCGCGTGTCGGGTGTCCAATCTCCGAGAGCGGCATTGTCTGTATTGCGCTGATATTTAGTGCCAAACCAACCGTCGTCCATCACGAAGAGCTCACCGCCCATCATCGCAATGTCCGCCATCATCTGGTCCATCACCTCATGGTTGATATTGAAGTATACACCTTCCCATGAGTTCAGCAATATCATGCGCTCCTGGTCGGCATGGCGAAGCATATACTCGCGAGCCCACTTATGGTAATTGCGGCTTGCGCCCGAGAGTCCCTCCTTAGTGAACGTATATGCTACGCGTGGAGTGGTAAGTGTCTCGCCTTTCTTAAGGTGATACTCCGAGTTGTCGGGGCAAATGCCGGCAAAATATGTGTGGTACTCGCTCTCGTCGGTGTCAATTATTACGTCGTAATTGCCAGAGTAGCAGAGTGCTGCGCCAATCACGTCGCCCGTGTTCTCCTGTGCTGGCCCGTCGAGCGAGAACATTACGTCGCTCCTGTCGGTGGTCGCGTTGCGCAGTCCGTCCTTATTCTTGATTCTCAGCAGACCGTACTCAAGCTTTGTCTCTACATGCTGCGCCTCGGCTGCCCATGAGCCGTGGAAGTGTGTGAGGTGTACATTGCCGCGGCGGATTGGCATGCTCGTCGAGTAGAATTGCGTGAGCGTCACGGTCTGCTTGCCGTTGTTCGTGACGTCCGTCCAGCACTCTATCATGTCCACGTCGTCGTATGCCTGGTAATAGAGGTTTACGACTTCGGGGTAAAGTGGGTCTTTGAGCTTGATTGTCAGCTTAGTGCCTTTGCGAGGCTTTCCGTTGGGCGCAACGTCCGAGATGCTCTCTTTCTTATACTCTTCGCAGAGTAGCTGGGTGGACAAGTTGCCATCGGCGTGGCGCATGGCGAAAGCCGTCTCGTTCATAGTGTGAGTGGCGCCGTACGATGGGTACACCTGCAGGTGACTCCAGTTGGCGGTCGTCGCTGCTGGTAGGTTGGCAAGTTCACTCGCCGACAGTCGTGCGCCGTAGTAGACGAATGTGGGTTCCGCGCCTTTGTTGATGTCGAGCACGAGGCTCGTCCCTGGCGTCGAGAGCTCTACGTTCTCTGCCTGCACGCCCACGCCGAGACTCAGCAAGGCGAGCATGGTTGTCAGTTTCTTCATACTTCCGTTAGGGGGCTTGTAATTAAGGTTCCGGTAAATTTGTCTTTACTAAACTAAAGATATGCAAATATACCTTTTCCGAACGGAACTTGCAAACTGTTCGCCAGCTCCCGCTTACTCAATAAAGAAGTCCTTCGTCACGTGCAGTTTTTTCTTTGCTCGGGTGATGGCTGTGTATACCCACTGGTAGGCTTCCTTTACCGGGTTAAGGGTTATGTTTCTGCGGATGTCGAGATACACTTCGTCCCATTCGCCACCTTGCGCTTTGTGACACGTTACGGCATATCCCCATGAGCATCGCAGTGCATTGAGATATGGGTCGTTC
>CAVILU010000163.1:0-4996 GCA_963643535.1 bacterium
CTGCCACAGAGGGATGACCTCGATATTGCCATATTCATCACTTATGTTGTCCGTCTCGTCGAACGTGATGATTATGCGGCGTTTGCAACTCAGGGCCTTGGGAAGTTTGCGTAGGGCATCGACCTCTCGAGCAAAGGTGTCGGCCGACTTGGTGATGCTATACGACACTTGTATGGCCAGCTCATCCTCGGGCACGTAGAAGTCCACCTCAACCTTGTCGTTGTAGAAAAAGACACGCTCATTATCGTTGTCATGCCCATATTTTCGGAACAGGCAAAGCGCCGTCATATTCTCGAGCAGAGCGGTGTCGCCATCGAGGAGGAAAAGGTTGAGCACACCATTATCGACAAAATAATATTTGCAAGAGCTCTCCTTATCAGCAAAGGAGGCCGATATGTTTCGCAGTCGCAACAAAAGCCAAGCCGCCTCGCAGTACTCAACATATTTGCAAACTGTTGGCATAGAGATTTTTCCACTCACGGAAGACAAGATGTTGGCCAATCTGTTGTAAGACTTGGGCTGGCAAACATTCTCAGCCAATATCTTAATGAGCAGACGCAAAGCATTTATGTTCGAGACTCCGTTTCGCGTGGCTATGTCGCTAAGATATATTTTCTGAAATGTGCTGCTGAGGTAGTCACGCTTTGCGGTAAGCGGTATAGACTCGGGCAGTCCGCCCCACTGCATATAGTCGTTCCACAGTCTGATAATCTTAGCCCTATGGTCAAGATCGAGGAGCGCCATCTCACTATGCACAACACCTTGCGATTCAAGGAATTCACGAAAAGAGAAGGGGTACACCTCGCTGCTTATGTAGCGTCCGCCAAGAGTGGTCATAATCTCAGCCGACAACATTTTGGCATTGCTGCCCGTTATCCACACGCTGTATCCATTATCAGCAATGCGACGCGCGAACTTCTCCCAACCTATAATGTTCTGCACTTCATCCAGGAAGAGCATAGGACGCTTGCCATACATTTCATTGTGACAATCGATTATGGTTTGGAAGTCACTCAAGTCAAACCCCTCCAGTCGCTCATCCTCAAAACTCAGATAGAGCATCTCGTCCCAACCGCGCCCCGCAGCCAACAGTTCTTGCATCTTCTGGTAGAGCATGAACGATTTGCCTGCTCGGCGAACACCCATCAAGACGCGGCGTGGGTAGTCGTCGCTCGGCAACTTGCGTCGATTGATGGCATAACTCGCAATGCTGCGCTGGTTTGACACCATTATCTGTTTGAGAGTGAACTTGTCTATCATAGTTCAAAATGTGGCTTTGAAAAACAATGGCAAAATTATAACTGCCATTTTGAAAAACAAGACGTTATTTCAAAATGCGGCTTTGAATAAATGGGCTATTTTTCAAAATGCGGCTTTGAACTCACTAATAACACATCATTTTCCGTCCGCAGATTACACTGGTTTTCACTGATTTGAAAATTCGAGTTGCTCGCTATGCTTGACAGGACAAAAAGTGAGCCGTGCTCTGCCCCAAAAGTTGGGTTGAGCACGGCTCTGTGGTGTGGGTGTAAGCCACTTGTTGGGATGCTTTGCGGGAGTCTATTCGAAATCCTCTGCAAAATTGCAATGAATTTCGAATAGGGATTACGCCTTATTTCTTTTTGCAGACGGGGCGGATGGGGAGGCCGTAGCAGCGGTCGGCACCGAAGCCGTCGCATGTTTTGTACCATCCTTCATTCTTGCTATAGTTTATGAATGATATAGAAGCGTATTGGGAATATGACTGCTTAGTGTTGAGTTGCGAGGTCCAATAGAAGCCGTAGCTCTCCTTGAGCTTGAGGTTTTCACCATCCATCTCACCAGAGGCGGGGAGGTAGAGGTGTTTGCCGCTCGGGCCAACGAGCTCGAAACCGACATATTTGCCGTCTCCGTATATGCCGGAGACGAGGGAGATTTGGCACTTGTCGAGGAGCTCCTGGAACTGCTCCGTTGTCGGCATCTGCCAATTACCGCCCCAGTTTGCACGAGCCGCATCATCAGCCAATTCGAGGGTTGTGAGGCCGTCGCCGATGAACTTGTAGATGGTTATGCCATCCTTGTCTTTCTCGTCCGTGACCTGATACCAGCAAGCGTCGGTGAGATTGTCGGCAAACTGATATTTATTGACGGTGCTCCACTTGTCGCCAGAGTATTTGTATGAGCTCCAATTGTAAAGCTCCTTGGGCTCCGTCTCACCCCAAGAGTAGTAGAAGCCGTAGTCCCACTGGGTGGCGGCGCCAAGATTGCGGTCGGCCCAGAGAGTGCCGCTGGGGAGACCTAGGTCGATGGCTGCGGCAGTGGTGTTGGAGTCGCCGGAGTTGTCCGTCGTTTGGTCGTCGGGCTCGGGGTCGTCGGACTTGTCGCAGGATGTGAAGCAGAAGGCAATGGCAGCAATGGCCATGATGGAAGCTAAAGTCGTTTTCTTCATGCAGATTTGTTGATTTACGGGAGATTTTCCCTCATTTACTGCATGATTAAACGGAGAACACAGACGCTTTGTTGCGTTTTATCAAAAAACGAGAGACCTTCTGTTATTGCTTGAATCGATAGACCAATCGCGCCCGTCACTCATGTACTTATAGTTTAAGTGTCCGTAACTATCTTTCGGTTCCGTCTCGCCCCAAGCGAGATACCAGCCGTAGTCGGTGTCGGATGATGCGCCAACGTTGCGGTCGGCCCAGAGAGTGCCGCTGGGGGTAGCTATAAGGGATGTCAAGAACCCAACGAAGCTAAAAAAACGCGGCGCAAATGTTTTATGTTAAAAGTGATGGCGAGGATTGGAGCTTTTTTATTCGGATTGCAAGTTACTGAGGGCGTAGAGCGGGATATTTGACAAAATGTAGACCAAAAATCGAG
This sequence comes from bacterium, assembly GCA_963643535.1. Lineage (GTDB taxonomy): Bacteria > Bacteroidota > Bacteroidia > Bacteroidales > Marinilabiliaceae > W3P20-009. The sequence continues at coordinate 2,857 of CAVILU010000163.1, forward strand.
CAAAAACGGACAAAATGTAGACCGAAAATTTGTTTTTGATTTTCTGGGGAAGGCTGTGGATTGAAGTCATGGAACGAATCTTGCAAAAGCCCCCACCCCAAAAAGCACGGCGCAAAAGTTTTTAAGTTAAAACTGCGGATTTTGCTACGCAAGGCCATCCGTCAGATTACGGGAGACTTCATTTGGACATTGATTTCTACAAGAGAGATGATGGGGCGAACTGAGCTACCCGCACAGATTTCTTACTTTAGGTCGAGAGAAAGAGCAAATAATCCCCTACGGAGAGGAGGACGGATTGTCAATCATTAACCGTCACTTGCTCAATCACTTCCGACTTCCAGCCCCTGAAGACAGCCACAGCCGCAAACAGCGTCCACCCCTTGGCATCGGCCTCAACCCTCAACTGCTTGCTCGCCACGTATCCCGCGACTTGCTTGCGAGCCTCCTGACGGGCGGCCTCCACCTCCGCGTCACTCGCCGTCGGCTTGAGGTATTTGAGTTCAAGTACGAGCGCATTGCGGTACTCGGGCATTATTGGGTAGAGATAGATGTCCGAATAGCCGTGGTTCATCTCGGCCTCGGTGCGGGCAATGAAGCCACTCCCCTTGCAGAGGTGAGCAAGAATGAAGCCTTTCACAAAACTCTCCGCCTGGGGAGTGAAATCACGCACGCTGTCGTTCTCTTGCATCACGGAGGCGATGTACGTAATAAGAGGCTCCCACTGGCCGAAATATGCCCAATTAACCCATAGGTCGTCCATAGTGTCGTTGTCCGTGCGCCAATGAAGTGTCTCGGCGTATGCGCGGGTCAGATATGTGCCATATTGCTGGCGCATTGCCTCGTTTGCGACAACCAGGCTTGCTGTCTCGAAAGGTACGCCGTTGCGGCCGAGTTTGGCTTTTCCGTACGTCAGGAGTCCGAGGTAGAAGAGCAAGCTGACGAGGTTCTTCTCGTCGGTGAGTTCGCGTATTTGGAACTCGGTGTTGAGTCGTAAGAGGGTGTATCCGTCATTGAGGATAGATTGCATTCTTTTGCTCTTGCTCCCGAAAGTCGACTCGTACCGCACCATCATGCGGATCTTGTTGAAGTCCTGCTTTACGTTGTCGTCGAGCAGCACTTCCGGGGCTTTGCCATCCCTGCTTATGCAATTGTCAACGAAGTAGAGCGTCATGTCGGAGTTGAAGACGTGCTCGCCCTTTTCCGCGGCATCGGTACTGAAACAGTAGTTGTCGTAGTACGACTTCATCAATGGCATGTGGCCCTCCATCATCTCAGGAGAGAGTGCATGGACGTTGGCGTAGTACATCAACATCTCGTGCACGTCGGCCTCCGTGAAGCCTACCATCGCATTGAATTTGGGGTTCGTTGAGATGTTCGCCGCAATATTAAAACCGCTCGTGACGTCGCTCAGGCAAAGTGGCGACACGCCGGTTATGAAAATTCGGTCTATGGCAGCCTTGTTGTCTGTCGTAGCCTCCTTGATGACGTTGTAGAAAAATCGCACGAAGCCGTCGGCGTGAAGTAGTTTCTCGTAACTCGCCTCGTCAACAGTCATCAGTGTGTTGGCAAAGTTGTCATACTCGTCGATGGTGACGTATATTTTATATCCGGCCTCGAAGACCAAGGCCGATAGCGTCTTCAGCGCCTGGGCGCAGTTCGGAGTCTCCTCAATGACTTTCCTATAGGCGTCTGGACCCAACTTGTCTTTATAATCGTCGAGAAACCTCTTTATAGATGCAATCGCGGAACTATTGAATGACTCCTGCACTCGGGACGGACTACATTCCACCCCCGAAAACCCGAACGACAGCATCAAGTAAGAGTTACGCAGCTCCGTCGGCTCTTTGCCTATCGCAAGTTCCCCAAACAGGGAGTCGAACTCATCCGCATAGTTGACATCATAATAAGCCTTTAGCATATTGACAAACAAGCTCTTGCCAAAGCGGCGAGGGCGCAGGAAAAGTGCATACCGGTACTCCTCAAGACTGCGGATGTACGCACTCTTGTCCACGTAATAGTAGTTTTCGAGACGAACCGACACGAAGTCCGACACCCCGTAAGGGATTTTTTTCCTGCTGTTTGCCATATGCCTATATGCTTTTGCTCCCTGATGGCTTAAATATCTTGCGAAGATAGTGAA
>CAVILU010000164.1:0-4991 GCA_963643535.1 bacterium
GCCTACATGCGCGTCAGATTGAGTTTGAGCACCCAGTGACGGGGCGCATTCTCAACTTCGAAACCGAGATACCCAATGAGTTCCTGAAATTATTCCCCCGCGAAAGCGAGGAGCAAGGAAAAGGGAACCCTTACACCCAAAAACAAAACAAACAAAAATCTAAAAAATCTTAGATTATGGTAGATTTAATTGTCACTCTCGTAATCGGCGCCATCGTAGGTTGGCTTGCCGGCATCATCATGAAGTCGAATAACGGCCTCCTCATCAACATCATCGTAGGTATCGTCGGTGGTTGGCTCGGCGGCTGGCTTCTTGGCAACACTCTTGGCGGCCTTGGCACTGTTGGTGGTTTCATCACAGCTGTCATCGGCGCTGTAGTGCTCCTCTTCATTGTCAAGCTCATCCGCAAGTAAGGGCGAGACGCAGCAATGCGCACAAGACATTAGCGAAGGCCTCATCTCGGAAACGGGATGCGGTCTTCGCTTTTTCGTAGGGCATTTGTCGCTTTGATTAAAACAGCCACGTAGGCATCTCAAATATGCGACAAAAGTCCACACAAGAGTCCAAAACGGTGGATTGAAGCCGATGGAATGCGCACTTGCATACGAATACACCAATTTGACACCTCAAATCCACCCACGTTTGCTAAAAATATGTTACTTTTGATTTCGGAAATGGCAGAACGGAGCGAACAGTGAAACGAACTCAAAAGTAACTCTCGTGCTGCCCAAATCCACACACATTGAAAGCAGAACCCCAAAAAATGGAGAAAGAGAAGATTGGCATGGCGAGTGACCATGCCGGCTACACCATGAAGGAGGCCATCAAGAAGCGCCTCGAAGCTGAGGGCTACGAGATTGTAGACTTTGGCACTCATTCGGCAGACAGTTGTGACTATGCGGACTATGCACACCCACTGGCACACGCCATCAGCACCGGCGAACTCAAGCGCGGCGTGGCATTCTGCGGCAGTGGCAACGGCATCAACATGACCCTCAACCACCACACAGGTGTTCGCTCGGCATATTGTTGGCAAGAGGAGATCACGAGCCTCGCACGCCAGCACAACGACGCCAACATATGCGTAATGCCGGCACGCTTCCTTAGCGAGGAGACTTGCTGGAAATTGGCTCAGATATTCCTCTCCACTGAGTTTGAGGGCGGTCGCCACCAGAGAAGAATCGAGAAGATCGACAGATTCTAAGATTGGGAGCCAATATCAAATAGAAATAAAGGGAACTCCGCAGAACCAGCCATTTAGCAGAGGCAAAAAGGCGATGCGGTCAGACTAAACAAAAATAAACGAAACCGAAATATTGAATATGGCAAACGCAACACAGAAAGCAGCGGATAACATTCGTATCCTCGCTGCCTCGATGGTAGAGAAGGCCAACTCGGGTCACCCGGGTGGCGCAATGGGCGGCGCGGACTTCGTAAACGTCCTCTTCAGCGAATTCCTCGTCTACGACCCCAAGAATCCCCGTTGGGAGGGTCGTGACCGCTTCTTCCTTGATCCGGGTCACATGAGCCCGATGCTCTACTCCACCCTTGCTCTCACTGGCAAGTTCACCCTCGACGAGCTCAAGCAGTTCCGTCAGTGGGGCTCGCCCACCCCTGGTCACCCCGAGGTTAGCGTAGAGCGCGGCATAGAGAACACCTCTGGTCCTCTCGGTCAGGGTCACACTTTTGCTGTTGGCGCAGCTATTGCAGCTAAGTTCCTCCAGGCTCGTTTTGGCGAGGTCATGGGGCAGACCATCTACGCATACATCTCTGATGGTGGCGTTCAGGAGGAGATCTCGCAGGGCGCAGGCCGTCTCGCCGGCACCCTCGGTCTCGACAACCTCATCATGTTCTATGACTCTAACGACATCCAGCTCTCTACCGAGTGCAAGGACGTAACGAGCGAGGACACCGCAAAGAAATATGAGTCTTGGGGCTGGAAGGTCATCAAGGTCGAGAAGGGCAACGACGCCGACGCGCTCCGTGCAGCCATCAAGGAGGCACAGGCAGTCAAGGGCCAGCCTACCCTCATCATCGGTCACACCGTAATGGGCAAGGGCGCCATCAAGGCCGACGGCAGCAGCTACGAGCACAATTGCGCAACTCACGGCGCACCCCTCGGTGGCGACGCATACCGCAACACCATTACCAACCTCGGTGGCAACCCCGACGATCCTTTCCAGATCTTCCCCGAGGTCAAGGAGCTCTACGCAAAGCGTGCAGCAGAGCTTGAGAAGATTGTCGCTGAGCGCAAGGCAAAGAAAGACGCTTGGGCAAAGGCTAACCCCGAGCTCGCAGCTAAGCTTGAGCTCTTCTTCTCTGGCAAAGCACCCGAGGTCAAGTGGGATGCCATCGAGCAGAAGCCAGGCTCCGCAACTCGTGGAGCATCGGCTACCGTTCTCGGCGCACTCGCAACCCAGGTTGAGAATATGGTTGTAGCTTCGGCCGACCTTTCTAACTCAGATAAGACCGACGGCTTCCTCAAGAAGACCCACGCATTCACCAAGGGTGATTTCACTGGTCAGTTCCTCCAGGCTGGCGTAGCAGAGCTCACTATGGCATGCGTCTGCATCGGCATGAGCCTCCACGGTGGCGTCATCCCCGCATGCGCAACCTTCTTCGTCTTCTCCGACTACATGAAGCCAGCCATCCGTATGGCAGCCCTCATGGAGCAGCCCGTCAAGTTCATCTGGACTCACGACGCATTCCGAGTTGGCGAGGATGGACCTACCCACGAGCCCGTTGAGCAGGAGGCACAGATCCGCCTTATGGAGAAGCTCCAGAACCACCATGGCAAGAACTCCACCCTCGTGCTCCGCCCAGCAGACTGCGAGGAGACCACACAGGCATGGAAGCTCGCAATGGAGAACACATCCACCCCGACTGCCCTCATCTTCTCACGTCAGAACATTGCCAACCTCCCGGCCGGCAACGACTACTCACTCACCGCAAAGGGTGCTTACGTTGTAGCAGGCTCTGACGAGAATCCCGATGTAGTGCTCGTAGCTTCTGGCTCCGAGGTATCGACCCTCGTTGCTGGCGCAGAGCTCCTCCGCAAGGATGGCGTCAAGGTTCGCATTGTCTCCGCTCCCTCCGAGGGTCTTTTCCGCACTCAGAGCAAGGAGTACCAGGAGAGCGTAATCCCCGCTAAGGCCAAGAAGTTCGGCATGACCGCCGGCCTCCCCGTCACCCTTGAGGGTCTCGTAGGCACCGACGGCAAGATTTGGGGCCTCCCCTCATTCGGCTTCTCCGCTCCTTACAAGGTGCTCGACGAGAAGCTCGGCTTCACCGGCGAAAATGTCTACAAGCAGGTCAAGGAGATGCTCTAAGCATCTTAACTGATTTGGACATATAATAAATCCCCGAGGTTGCGGTTGCAGCCTCGGGGATTTTTGTGCTTATATTTTTGTGCTTATAGTTATAATTCAAGTTCAGAGTAAAGCCTTGCGGTAATTGCGATACCTGTCAATGACATTTTTAACATAGGATACTGTTTCTGTGGCTCGGCAAAATCCGTGTTTCACTACAGGATCGGAATAATATGTCGGATTGGCTTTCAAGAGTAGAGCCGTCTCGACATTGGCATCCCATACCTGTACATTCTTGCCAAACTTCTCAGCAAGACGTATGGCATCCATGACATGGCCAAGGCCAACATTATAGGCCGCAAGAACAAACTTTATTCGCTCATTAGCGTCCGGCACAAAAGAGACAAGACGCTGATCCAGCCAAAGGATATAACCGTAGCCCGCCGCAAGATTTTGCTCAGGGTCAGAAGGGTCGTCAGCACCAAAACGAAGAGCCGTCTCGGGCATCAACTGCAGCAACCCTGCCGCGCCAGCCCAACTACGGGCAGAGGGATTGAAATGCGACTCTTGATATACAATTGACGAGAGCATAAGCCAATTGTAGCGGCTATTTGTCGCGACTGTCTTAATTTGCGCCTCATATATTGGGGAATACGTGTCGGCGCTAACGCTTTGGGAATTAGAATGATGTTCGCGCGGGTCTATGACGTACTTCCTATATATACGCTTAAACTTTGAGGTACGCTTGAAACTCTTCATCCAAGCCGAAATATCATCCCGCAAATCAGGCGAAGAGAGGCGCACTCCCCAAGAGAGATCGAGTTGTTCCGAAATAGCGGGACCTATCATAAGGCTGTCGCAGTACCAGAGATTTGCTTTTGCGACACTCTCAAGGCAAACAGTCATAGGAATTTCACGCTCCGCAACAAGACCAACAAGTTGCTCCGCATCATAATGCTTTATGTCAACAACCTCAACATCAACACCCAAAGAATCCGCGACTCGCTCCAACGACTTTGAATAGAAAGAATTGGCCATGACACAAACCGTGTCACCATCGAGGACCGCAAGCGACGAATCTGGCGAAGGGCACTCGCCCACCCTGCCGACGAGCACCATCTTACTCTGACCATACGGCTCGCAGAGAGCAATATCTGGCAAAAGTGTAGAATCGGCCACCATAGTCGACGCAACAATATCCGCACGTCCCGACTTCAGTTTGTCATAGGCACTCACAAGCTCATTGTCGGCCACCAACTCAAGTTCCACACCAAGATGCTTCGCATACTCAGTAAGCAACTCATACTGGTAGCCCACCGGTACACCCTTATGGATGAAATAGTCAACTGAGTTATAGTCAGTCACGACACGCAAGGAGCCTCGCACAAGAATACTATCGAGGTCTGTATCCACCTCGCCAAAGACAGAAATCTTACCTTTCGAGTTGTGGCAGGAAGTAAGGACAGCCAAAGCGAAAGAGAACGCAACAAACAGAACAAAGAGTTTACGCAAGAGTGATACTTATTAGTTAATAAAAAAGGGAAGAGCCGACCCGAAAGTCCACCCTTCCCTATTGGTATATCGCTAAATACTAACGCACTGCGACGGCCGCCTTAGCGGACACCGAAGCGGTAGATTGTAGTCTGAGTGTAGCTCTCACCCGGCTTGAGCAGTGAGGAGGGA
>CAVILU010000165.1:0-3346 GCA_963643535.1 bacterium
ACCAAACTCAGTAAATTCGCGCCGGTAAAAGCAAAAAGGCATGACCATAAACGAAGTGCAAGACGAGATCGTAGACGAGTTCGCAGCCTACGACGAATGGATGGATAAGTACTCGCTGCTCATTGAGTTGGGCAACGACATGGAGCGATATCCCGAGGAGCACCGCAAGCCTGAGTACATCATCGAGGGCTGCCAAAGCACCGTCTGGATCTACTGCGAGCAGAACGCCGACGGCACTCTCTCCTTCAAGGGCGACTCCGACGCCATAATAGTCAAGGGCATCGTGGCCCTCCTACTCAAAGTCGTCGACGGGCAGAAACCCGAGGACGTCGAGACGGCCGACCTCTACTTCATCGACCGCATAGGCCTGAAGGAGAACCTCACCCCCACCCGTTCCAACGGTCTGCTAGCCATGATCAAGCAGATCCGCCTCTACGCCATGGCATACGCCGCCAAGAACAAGATGGCTTAATCCCCCACCACACCCAATGGCAAACGAAGAAGCAGCAAACCAGCAGAATCCACAGGAGGCCGAGAAGAGCATCGAGCAACTCGTAATAGAGCAACTCAAGACTGTCTACGACCCCGAGATTCCCGTAAACATATACGACCTCGGACTCATCTACAAACTTGAGGTGTCCACAGAGAACGAGGTGCGCATCCTCATGACCCTCACAGCCCCCAACTGCCCCGTGGCGGACAGTCTGCCCGAAGAGGTCATGGACAAACTCAAGACCATACCCGGCGTAACGAGCGTCGAGGTAAACCTCACCTTCGACCCCGCATGGTCGCAAGACAACCTATCCGACGAGGCTCGCCTCGAACTCGGCATGCTGTAGGACACCAACCCCGAAAGTCCGCACTCACTACCTATCTTATAAAATAAGTCAGCCGTCAAGCATATTCTCTTGTGCTTGACGGCTTTTTTTTGAACCCAAACCCCAAAAACTTTGTAATTCAGAGCCACTCCTCCGAATTGCGTATTCAATGCCTATCTTGATTGACACCGACCAGGAAAACTTCGCAAGCACGTTTCACAACAATATGGTAGAGTTGTGCGAACTGCGCTACAGCTTCATGGAGACCCTCACGGACAAGAGGCCAAGCCCAGACGACACCATCTGGCGGACCCTCTGCAACGAGGCCGCAGCCGGAATAGCAGGCGAAAAGGCCTAAGAGCAAGAAACGCACCGCGCCCCCGAAGAGCCGACAACTCATTTTGGGGGGCGCTTTCGTTTTTCGAAACCACAGTTAGTAAAGAGCCAACGACCATAAGAAAGAAGAGACTTCTAAACAATACCCATCGCAATTGGTTAAAGGAGAATGGGCAGCAATCGCCCCTCGACCGACGAGAACGACGCACTTGCGAGTTTTTTTGTTCCTATGCAAAAAAATTCACCCAGACATAAAACAAATAGCCCACCTCCCCGTTTAAGGAGTAAAACAAAAAGAAAAAAGAAGATGGAAGAAGAAAATAAAGAGCCAGAACAGAAGAACTACCGCACCCATGAGTTGTTCGTCAAAGCTTTGCAGGAGCTAAAGTGCGCTCAGGTCAAGCAAGACCCAGACGTAAAAGGTAGGTATCACTTTTGGTACCAAGGAATGGCGTATATGGCAGACAGGCTCGACGACCTCGACCCTACTTACATCATATACATTCCTGGTGCGGTCACTGCCCTGACATCAGACATTGACACCACCGCTATATTATATAAAGTTGCGAATGAAATGAACCTGAATATGACCCCCGCATGTTGTATTCCTGTCCAAGTTGAAAACGAAGGTACCACAGTCATATGGCTGAGATTTCGCACTTTCAACCAAATGAGGCCTGAGACTTTCACAGACCAAGTGAGGATGGCACTACAAAACGCAGTCCCAGCATACAGATATTTTTTAAAGCGATTTCAAGAAGAACAGAATCTATCGTTAATTCAGAAAATAATAAAAAGCGTCAAAAGCGACACAGAGAAAGGGAAAGAATAACAACTAAAAAAAGCAGAGCACGACAATGGAACAAGAAACAATAAACATGCGCCAGGTGACCCTCAATTGGCTACGCCAACAAGGCTGCAACCCGCAACCTTACGATAGCGTCGAAGGGTGCTTCTCATTCCGCTTCCAAGGATTGGTTGCATACGCATACAATCTACTTGACGGTACGGAAAGCATAGGCATCTATATTCCCCAGTTTTACTCAGCAAGACTAAGTGACTTGGACACGTTCGCCGCAATACGCAGACTCGTTGTTGATAAGAACGAGAGAAACTCGATCTTGATCTTTTCATATCAAGAGGTGCAAGACCAAGACGTAGTATACGTAAACGGTAAATTTAACATAGATATAATCCACGATCAAAAGGTGTTTGAAGAAACCCTTAGCATTTTCCTTTCGGGAAGTGTCAGGTTAGTAATACAATTTCAAGAAGAAATGAGGAAGGCGACTAACGCATAAAAAAACAAACGACAATTATGGAAAGCGAGCAAAACCAGACACCGAACTACCACACACGCGACAAAATTGTAGACCTCCTAATGGACTGGGGATGCGACCCCACACCAGCAGGCAACGGATGGATCAGTTTCAGCATTCTCGGACATCTCGTACACATCGCAGTAACAAATGAAAGTCAGACCAGCATTCTTTTAGCCAATTATGGCTTTTACTTCCCGACCGATGAGGATAAAGACACCTCGATATTTTCTTTTTTAGAGGGTATCAACAAATTGAATGCGGAGAATGGTGATGCACAAGTATTCTATGAGATAAACACATCCAACTCCGCAAATACAGAGATCCAAATCAGAGTAAGAAAAATCATCCATATCGACACCCAACAGGCTAACTTCGATTTCAAACTTCTGAATGAATTGAGGGAGTTCGCATTTTGGCTTGACGACCGATATGTGCTCCCGCAAAAGCCATCGGCGGACGACATTCTATGGCAGCGGTGTCGCAAAGAAGCAATGGAATTTGCGAAAGAAGAGGACGACAAGCAGGAAGAGCCTCAGCCCGAGTCGCCCAAGGAGCCAGAAGAAGAGACGGTCACAGACACAAAAGAGAGTCTGCAAAAACAGATATATGACGACCTCTCGGCATGGGACTTACTCAAGGCCTTCTTCCGAAAAGTCTTCCACAAATGAAAAAATAACGCCCCTCGCCCGCCGACAACGATGCGCAGGCGAGGGGCTTTTTTTGTTCCTATGAAAAATTGGCAGGCTCGCACATTATTCATATGAAAAAGTGGCAAAATATCACGTTTTTCATAGGAAAAAGTGGCAACTTTGCACAAAAGTCATAGGAATGGAAATCAAGAGAGACATACTAACGCAATTGGAAGAGTGG
>CAVILU010000165.1:3356-4971 GCA_963643535.1 bacterium
CGCAAGCCGCTCGTGCTCCAAGGCGCAAGGCAGGTAGGCAAATCGTGGATCCTGAAAAAGTTCGGCAAAGAGTGCTACAACGAAGTCATTTACATCAACTTCGACACTATGCCAGCTTGGAAAGAGGATTTCAAGAAAAGCAAAGCCCCTACGGCCTTGGTCAACGCAATGTCTGTCTCTTTCGGCAAAAAGATAATCCCCCAAGAGACTCTAATTATTTGGGACGAGATACAAGAGTGTAATGACGCCTTAAACAGTTTAAAGTATTTCTGCGAGGAGGCTCCCGAATACTCAATTGTCTGCGCGGGTTCGCTGTTGGGCGTGGCGCTCAATAGGACTGGCTCGTCTTTCCCTGTCGGGAAAGTGGACTTCATGACGCTTAGGCCCGTTTCGTTCTCAGAGTTCCTCAATGCAGCGGATCCCCAACTCTTTGCCTCATATAGTCTTATAGAGATTCCGCAGCCAGTGCCTGAAGTGCTGCATGAGAAATTGCAGGAAGCATACAAGGTATACCTTGCGCTTGGAGGAATGCCCGAAGCCGTCAGCAACTACATAGACAGCCATGACTGGCAAACAACAAACAACATTCAAGACGGCATTCTGCAATCGTATACATACGACTTCTCGAAGCACATCAACAACAAAGACATACCACGAGTATTCCAAGTCTGGGACAACTTGCAAGACCAGCTAGCAAGGGAGGATAAGAAATTCAAATACACAGAGATAAAGCAAGGAGCCAGAGCACGCGAATACGAAGGGGCAATTGAATGGCTACGTATGGCGGGGCTAGTTCTGAGCGTCAGTTGCGTAGAGACTCCAAGGCTGCCTTTGTCGGCATATAAAAAAGCCGGGGCATTCAAATTATACCTATGCGACGTTGGACTTCTTTGTCGTAAATTTGGGTTGGATGCGGCTACGGCCATTCGCGGCAACAAGCTTTTCACCGAGTTCAAAGGAGTGTTGGCAGAGAACTACGTGCTGCAGTCGCTTGTTCGGCAATTTGGAGAAAAGCAATACTACTGGACATCCGGCAACACAGCCGAGGTTGAGTTCATATTGCAAAACACAGGAAACATCACGCCCATCGAAGTCAAGGCGGAGCAAAACGTCAAAGCCAAAAGCTTAGCCCTCTATCGCAAAACATATGAGCCACAAATCGCTATCCGTTTCTCAGCACTAAATATGCGAAAAGATAACGACTTACTAAACCTCCCGTTATATCTAGTCGATCGGCTAAAAGAGGCTCTCGACAAATCATTCGCAACGGAATGACAGGCAAGACAACAATTCTGTAATAAGGAATCGAGTGCGGACAAAGGAGCAGCAAACACGCTGAGTTTCAACGCATAAGCACACACAACAAATTCAGTTTCCGTCCTCGACACAATCGAGGCTACAAGCATAGCGGCTAAATCTCTTATTTTTAGAGATTTAGCCGCTTCCAATTTCAAACATTTTGAGAATTTGGTATATTTCGGCTCTAAAAAAGTGAGAATTTGGGATATTTTCGCTCTATAAAAAGTGAGAATTTGGGATATTTGGGGGCTAGAAAATTTTGAGGAAACGGGGTTTTGGGGTAAAATTGCAGTGTTTTAAGGCATTTAAAGGATAG
>CAVILU010000166.1:0-4955 GCA_963643535.1 bacterium
CTTTATATCATAGTGCCGTAACCTTCTTAACTAGCGCGTCGCAAACTATATTTACAAGATCAACTTTTCTGTTAATAGTTAACAATTAACAATTCCCGGCCCCCGCAGCAACTCCCCGTAACTGTGAACTGTGAACTGTGCACTGTGAACTGATCAGAATCTCACCATAAGCTCGCATACGAGTTTGTTGTGGTCTGATACGCCCGTCTTGCTCTCGCCGTCGTGCGGGTAGATGTAGGCCTCGTAATTAAGGCGGACATCAGCTTTGAATGGGGCTCCGAAACTGAATGTGAGGCCGGCTGTGATGCGGTGGCGCTTGTTGTCGTTAATCTTGAGTTTGCCTTCGTCGTTCGCCTTGCCGTCGGAGTGGTCGGATATGTCTCTGCCGTGTTTCGTCGGGGCGACGCTCGTGTTACAATGGTGCGACATCGCATTGCGGGTTCCGACAGCAGTGTGTCCGTGCAGCATTTTATCACCCTCTCGGTTCGCCTATTATGTGGAGATGATTTATCTTTGCCGAGTAGATGAAAAACAAATAAAATAGTACAAGTGGAAGATTTTAGTTTCATAGCTTGGTGTCTCGATCACCTCAATTATTGGACAATCACGCTGTTGATGACCATCGAGAGCTCTTTTATCCCTTTCCCGAGTGAGATTGTAGTGCCGCCTGCAGCCTATCGTGCGGCGTCGTCACCAGACCTTAATGTCTTCCTCGTAGTCCTTTTCTCTACCATTGGCGCAGATCTTGGTGCAATAATCAACTATGCCCTGTCGCGCACCTTGGGCCGCGTGGTAATTTACAAATTCGCCGATAGCAAGTTTGGCCATCTTTGCCTTATCGACCGCGAGAAGGTTCAGACAGCCGAGAAGTATTTCGACGACCATGGTGCCGTATCCACTTTCGTCGGCCGCCTCATCCCTGCCATCCGTCAGCTCATATCCATCCCCGCGGGCCTCGCCAAGATGCATTTCGGTAAGTTCCTGCTCTTCACCACTCTCGGTGCCGGAATATGGAATTCGATCCTTGCTGCGGCTGGCTATTTTATGGCATCTGTGGTCTCCGAGGAGGAGATGCTCGCGACGGTGACAAAGTACAATGATGAACTCAAGATTTTCTGTGCTGTGGTCATCGTGGCCGTCATAGCCTTCCTCGTCATCCGCCATTACGTAAAGAAAAACAAGAAGAACAATGAATAATCTCGCACAACTTATCGCGGAGCGCCGCAGCTGCCGCAAGTTCACCTCCGAGCCCGTCTCGGCCGACGACATAATGCAACTCAAGCGTGCGGCCCTCTCGTCGCCCACTTCAAAGAACTGTAAGTCCTGGGAGTTCGTCTTCGTCCAGGACAAGGCTACCATCGAGGCCCTCTCGAATAGCAAGGAGCACGGCGCGACTTTCGTTGCTGGTGCCACGCTTGCCATTGTGGTTCTCGGCAATACTGCCAAGACGGATATATGGGTCGAGGACGCGTCCATCGCCGCCAGTTTCCTTCTCCTCCAGGCTGCAGACCTTGGTCTTGGCGCCACGTGGGTACAGCTCCGCAGCCGTGGTTTCGCCGATGGCCGCAAGGCGCAGGATATTGTCAAGGAGATGCTCGGCGTGCCCGACGGTGTAGAGGTTCTCGCTGTCATCGCCATTGGTCATCCCGATGAGTCCCATCGCCCCTATTCCGACGATCGCCTCCCCTGGGATCAAGTCCACGACGAGAAGTTCTAAATAGAGTTAGAATAAGCGCACAATAACAACCTCGGCAACCGGGAAAAATAAAATTTCCCAGTTGCCGAGGTTTTAGTTTTATATGTGTCTCTGAAAACCTGTTTAGGGGCGGCTAACTCACTTCCCGTAAGCCTCCGCCTTAATCTTATACCAAGATTGTACCACGTAGAAGGCCTTCTTCTTCTCGCCCTTTTCTGATATTAGACCCTTGCGGTTGTGCCAATCCTGAGTGCCGTAGAGTGGGCGGCGAGGGGAGTAGAAGTCTACGAGAATCCAGGGTATTGTGCCTGCCAGACCGTCAATCTTGTCGAGCATGGCTAGGTTCTCCTTGTAGAGGTTCTCTTGGAACTCCTCTGTCCAACGCTGCTGAGTCTCACCGTGGTAACCAGCCTTGGCTCCGCCACCAAACTCACTGACTATTACTGGCTTGTCGTATGGAATGGTCCACTTCATCTTGGCAGCGTCATTTACGTCGCGATACCAACCCACATATTGGTTAAATGCCACAACGTCAACAGCGTCGTGCAGGTTGTCTTGCAATACGTTCTCGTAGTTCTTGGCAAAGGTGACCTCCATTGCGAGGCTTACGAGGCGGGTGCTGTCCTGGCTGTGGGCGTAGTCAATCAACTTGCGAAGGAAGCGGTCGCGCGCGTCGCTGTGGGGGGTCTCGTTGGCAACACTCCATACTACAACGTTGGCGCGGTTGCGGTCGCGCTTTATCATATTGTGTAGCTGAGTCTCGGCATTGCGGTATGTCTCTTCATTTTCCCATGCTATAGTCCAGTAGCATGGTATCTCGTCCCATACCATTATTCCCATGCGCTCAGCCTCGCGGACGGTCTTCTCGTTGTGCGGATAGTGCGCCAGGCGTACGAAGTTGCAACCCATCTCCTTGGCCCAAGCCAACAATTGGTGAGCCTCCTCGGTAGTGCGGATGCGACCGTGGCGGATGGCGGCCTCGTCGTGTATCGATACGCCTCTCATGAAGACGGGTTTGCCATTCAGCAAAATCTGTTTGCCTCGGGTCTCTATGGTGCGGAAACCAATCTCGTCCTTGATGGTGTCGCTGGCTGTCGTCAATAGCACATTGTAGAGCTTCGGATTCTCGGGCGACCAGAGTTGCGGCTTTGCCTTGAGTGAGACTGAGGCCTCGCCCACTTCGTTGGTAACCAGAGTGGTGCGCAGTTTGAGCTCGGGAATCTCAACCTTTACTTTTTCGCCCGCTACATCCTTGTTGAGCTTGATGCTGCAAGTGACTTTCTGTGTGTTGCCCTTGACGAGCTGTATGTTGTAGTCGTCTACGTGCACGTCGGCAACATCTACCAGCATCACGTCGCGACATATGCCGCCATAGTTCCACCAGTCGAAATTATTGGTAGGCACGGCTTCGCGGTGACGCTTATTGTCCACCTTGACGATGACCACGTTTTCGCCCTCCTTGAGCACATCCGTCACGTCGTAGTCAAATGGCGTGAAGCCTCCAATGTGTGTCCCCACTTTCTTGCCATTGACAAAGACCACAGCCTCATAGTTTACCGCGCCAAAATAGAGCAGCGTGCGGCGACCAGCCTTAGGAGTGTAGTTGAAACTCTTCTTAAACCACACGCAGCCCTCGTAGAAGAAAAGCTTCTCATCGGCTGTGTTCCAATCGCTTGGAATGTTTATGATGGGTGACTTGTCAAAATCATACTCCACCAAATCGGATGGATTGACAGCCTTGGCATTGCGAAAAAATCCCCATGGATATTCCACCATTCGGTAGTCGTAAAATCCCATCTCCTGCACGTCCACGAGGTAGTTCCACTCCCCATTGAGCGACGTAGTGTTGCGGCCCCATACATTGGAAATTGGTGTCGAGTCTTGGCCAAATGCAGAGCACCAGCTCATTAGAGCAAAAAAAGCTAATGATAAAATATGCCTCTTCATTATTTAATTATAGTTTTCAAAATGCAATTTACGCAAAAGAAAGCAAACAAAAAATCGGCTTGTGGAAAAAGAGAATTCCACAAGCCGATTTATAATTAAGATGAGATGGCATAGCGAAAAACGGTAATAGTAATAGCCAACAGCCAACAGCAAACAGCAAACCGCCAATTACCAATAACCAACCGCCAACTGTTAACTGCTAACTGTTAACTGCAAACTGTTAACTGTCACCGTTTTCCCCTTTTCCCCTTAGAATAGTCTCCTCTGCTTGAACTTGAGAACTTATTGGTGTTAGAGAATTTTTTGCCTTCCGGGGAGTTGTTGTGCACTCGGCGGCTGTCCGTGTGGCGGTTGCCAGTGCCGCGGTCATCGGGGCGGCGCGAGTTGTCGGGTGCGCCGTTGGGGGCGAATCGGCATGGCGCGGCAAAGAGACGCTCGGCGAGGTCCTCGCGGCGCATTTTCTTGAGCTCATCCTGTATTGCTCGGCGCTCCTCGGGTTTGTACCAGAAGAAGAACATTCGCTGTTTGCGTTTCTCTTCGGGCGATACGGCTGTGAAGACGGGCTTGAGGGTGTAGGGGTGCACGCCAGAGTGGTATATGACGGTCGAGACTGTCATTGGCGTAGGGGTGAAGTCCTGTACCTGCTCAAGCTTGAAGTCCAAGTCGTGTGTCTCGGCCGCAAGGAGTGCCATGTCCTCCTCGTGGCAACCTGGGTGGCTGGATATGAAGTAGGGGATAAGTTGCTGATTGAGGTGGTATTTGCGGTTTATCTCGTCGAATTTCCTCTTGAATTTATAGAAGAGCGAGAACGACGGTTTGCGCATAATATTGAGTACCACATCCGACGTGTGTTCCGGAGCAACCTTTAGGCGACCCGACACGTGGTGGGCTATCAGCTCCTCCATGTAGGCCTGATGACTGCGGTTCTCCTCTGGTGTGGCATTGTCATTTAGCAACATGTCGTAGCGCACGCCACTGCCAATGAACGACTTCTTGATGCCTGGTATGGCATCCACCTTCTTGTACAACTCGATAAGCCGCGTGTGGTCGGTGTTCATATTCTTGCAGACGCTCGGGTGTATGCAAGAGGGGCGTGCGCACTTCTGGCAAAGACTGATATCCTTGCCGCGCATGCCATACATATTGGCCGACGGACCGCCAAGATCCGACAAATAGCCCTTGAAGCCAGGTAACTTGGTCACGAGCTCCACTTCGCGCAATATGGAGGCCTCAGATCGCGAGGCGATAAACTTACCTTGATGTGCTGAGATTGTGCAGAAACTGCAGCCGCCAAAGCATCCGCGGTGGAGGC
>CAVILU010000167.1:0-4932 GCA_963643535.1 bacterium
GGGGGGCTGTTTCATCAACTATTAACTATTTTCCTCTCCCCCAGCTCAATCCGCTGATCCAGCTCTTTCTTATACTCGCCGTTGTTCAGTTTGCGGGCCTTGGCGAGGTATGATTTGGCTTTGTCTGTCTGGTGCTGTTTTATGCATATCTCGGCGGCGTGGACTGCGGCGTAGGGACCGAAATAGCGGGTGCTGTTGGCGGATTCGGCTATCGTCTTGTCGTAGTAGCTGAGGGCTGTGGCGTGGTCGTTCATCTTGTCCGCCGCGCGCGCCATGCGGAAGTGATATTCAGCCATATCGGCCGAGCGTGGCGTGTATGCCTTGAGCGTCTTGGCGGACTCGGCAAAGTTGCCGTACTCGAATTGCAGACGTGCGCGGAGCATCTCCGTGGGCGTGCCCAGTGCTATCGCCGCCTCCTCATAAGCGCGGCGGTCAATGTCGAAGTCCGACTTTATAGAGCGGCATTTGCGGACCATCGCCTCGGCGTTTTGCCTGTCCCCCTTGAGCATATAGGCATATGCCATGTCGAGGTAGACACCGCATTTGTTCGACACTCCGTTATATGTGTTTGCGAACCTATTCCCCCAACGTATGGCCTCGTCGGGCTCCAGTCGGCGGAGGGCGTATTTGCCGCACTGATGGTAGAGTAGGGGGAAGCGTCGCATCATCGTTTCCGATGTCGAATTCAACGACTTTGTGGCTTCCTCGCCATTCTGACTGCGGCCGCAACTGAGGATGTAGGCATAGCGGACCACCGGGGCCTCGTTGCTCCGTATGGCATCTAGAATCTCCTCGGGCAGTGCCTGCTCAAAGCTGAAGAACATATTGGCAAAGGAGAATATCACGGCCTCGTCATTGAGTCCGCGGATGTTCTTCACTTTTTGCCTGTATTGCTCTATCTGCTTGAAACCGAGCGTTGTGTTGCCCTCCCCAAAACCAAGAAATCCGGCTAGGCTCTTCCATTTCTCGGGTATCTGCGAGAAGATGACGTTGAAAATCCCGCGGAGCGGCAACTGCCCGTCATATCCCGCATAGTCATCCTCGGCACTCTTAAAAGAGCGGTATGCTTTCCAAAACTGTATGCCGCCACTCACGAGACTGCCGTCGTAGATATATACCATGCACTTGTGAATGTGGAGCCAGCTCAGCAGGTTATCCTCATACCGCGAGCCGCTCGCTGCGCTGAATGCCGCGTCCGAGGCCTCGAAAAATGCATTGTAGTTAGCCTTGTTGTTGGCTGCCGTGTAGCGCATGAGGGCCATGTATTCCCTTAGGAAGGCATGGCGGGCCTTGGCGTCGCGAGTGTCCGTGCTCACGGCATTGATATCGGTGGCGAACGAGGCTTCGTCTATGCTGAAGATGTCCTCCATCACTTTGCTGCATTCGCTGCTAGCAAACTGATTTGCTTGTGCCGAGGCGCTGACGGCTGTGGCTGCCATAGCTACTACAGAGTACAATACAGCCCTTGCGGCCTTCGCCAACTGGCGTGTCGCTCTTTCCGATATCTTTCTCATCTTGTGTGTGTTGTGTGTGGTGCCGCCTATACCCTGTGGCACCTGTTGTTGTAGAATACGAGCGACGTGCCGTTGTCGGGGTTGTGGAATCCGAACATTGTCTTGCGTTCGTTGGTGCGCATATACTCTATGGCCGCGGACACGTTGCCGTCGATGTCGAAGACTACGGCGTCGTAGTCTTTTGCTTTCTCGTCGCACAAGGCGGTGTACTCCACTCGCTTGGCCCCGTTTATGGGTGTCGTCTCCTTGTCGCTTATGTAGAGGATGTTTGTGGGCGGGACGAAATCTCGTTTGCTCTCAATCCATTTCATCACTATGCTGCGGACGCGGGCTATGCCGTAGGCCACGTGTATGCCGGCATAGATTATTCCATTCACCAACCTGTTGTGCTTGGGAAACTCGAATTTGGCGGCGAAGAGGAGCATCGACTCGTGGAAATACTTGATGTACTTCTTCTCCCTCGGCGTGCTCTGACCTTTGAAATGGATTATGGATATGTCGCCGCGGTACATGTTGCCGTCCGACGATGTCTGGTCCATTCTCCACGAGATGTCGTTATCCTCGGAGTACATGAAGTACGTGTCGTCGAACATGCCGGCAAGATCCATCATGTCATGGTTGAAAGACATGCATGCGCCCGACAATATCGGAGCATGGCAAACGCCTGTCTCCGGGCAATTGCCAATATAATAAGCGTTGATAAATCCCGACTTGGGTGCCAAATGCCAGAGCCCCGACAACTTGAAGAAAGATGCGCTAAGCGTAGTATACCCGCGCTTAGATTCGCCAAGGAATCGCCCCTCGCCATTGACCATCCTCAAACCCATGGCTCCGCAACCCGGATGCTCATGGAAGTGGCGCATAATGTCGCAAATGGTATTGCGTGTGATGACAGTGTCGGGATTGAGAATCAATATGATGTGACCCTCGCAAATTTTCATTGCCGCATTGTTGGCCGCCGAGAATCCGGCATTGCGCCCCATCTCGATAAACTTCACCCACGGGGTCTCCTCTCGTACTCGGTCGGCCGTATCGTCGGTTGATGCGTTGTCGACCACGAACACTTCGGCCTCAAAACCCTCAATGGAGCGGCGTACGGAAGCCAGCGTCAGCATCAGAAGGTCCGAGCTGTTGTAGCTGACGATGATTATCGATATGTCTTTGGGCAGCCTTGCGGTTTTCATTTGCCAAGTATCCATTTGCGTAAGCTATTCCCTACGGTCTGCTTTTTTCTTTCGGCGCGTTGGGCTGCGTTGTCGTCGCTTTGCCCCGTGAGGTCGTGGTATATCTCGCCCCACTGCTTAATTCCGCCTAAGTTCCTGTCGTCTATATATATGTCGGCATCTATCTTGCGGGGGCATGGTCCCTGGTAGACTTCGCCCTCGAAGTTCTCGTTGACGGCGTAGAACTCCACTCCGCCTTTGCGGCAGAATTCCACGGCGGCTTCAAGTTCCTTGCCAGTGCGGCATGTCCACAATATGAGTGTGAAGCCGCGCTCCTGGAGTGCGCGGAGGGTGCGGAGGGCAAAGGGCTTCTCGCGGCCTATCTCAGGGTAGTTGTTCTCTACGATAGTGCCGTCGAAGTCCACCGCTATCTTCCTGCGCTCTTCGCTCTGCTCCATTAGTCTCCGAGTTGTTTTGAGATGAAGGCCTCGCTCGGGTAGTAGAGGAGCACGAGGAGAGAGATTATGACGACGAGGTAAATGTCGTTGCTGTCCTTGGTGATGACGTATGCAATGCTGCTGAGTGCCGAGAGGACGCTCATTGCCATGATGCGGGTGTTGTATGCCTTGGCGTAGATGTCATATCGCTGGTCTCCCTTGATGTCGGCTATCTTGGTGCGTGCCGAGCGAAGAGAGAAGTAAGAGGCTACGAAAGCGACAAGTGTGAGGGCCAGAAGCGCAATCATTATGCGCACCGACATCAGCATGTCCACAAAGGGCTCTGTGTAGCGAGTCACGATGATGGCTATGGCGAAGACTGCGAGGCTGGGGAGGAACGTGCGCAGATATGTTTTGCGCAATTTGCTCAAAAACTCTTCCATTGTGTGAGTTAGGGTTGATTATTTATAAGTGCAGTTTTATGTTTCGTTTCTGTCTTTTTGTGGCAGGGGAGTTTGTGCTGGATTTTGCACATCTCCAACACTTGCGAAAGTAATGAATAAGTGGCTAAAGACGATGTGGCTTGTGCTCTTTTTTGCCTTTTGCGTGACTTTTTTCGGCTTTCTCTACTAATTATATTCTTAATGTCTCCTTGATGTCTTAGCCTATGGTCTGCTCGAAGGGGATGCGGTTCACCATGGCCCGGCCGAGCGTAGCCTCGTCGGCATATTCCAGCTCGTCGCCTACGGCCACGCCTCGGGCTATCGTCGTGGTCTTCACTCCGTAGGGGGCTATGCGCTTGTATATGTAGTAGTTAGTCGTGTCGCCTTCCATTGTCGCGCTCAGTGCCAGGATTACCTCGTCGGCCTCGCCTGCCGACACTCGCGCTTCGAGTTGGTCGATGTTGAGGTCGTCGGGGCCTATGCCGTCCATTGGCGATATCACTCCGCCCAGGACGTGGTAGACTCCCGTATATTGCCGAGTGGCTTCGAGGGCCATGACGTCGCGCACGGTCTCGACTACGCATATCACTCTGTGGTTTCTCTGCTGATTGGCGCATATCTCGCAGGTGTCGGTGTCCGACAGGTTGTGGCACGTGCGGCAGTAACGAATGTCGTTGCGGACAGCGCGTATGGCCTCGGTGAACATGTCCACTTCCTCTTTCTCTTCGCGGAGGATGTGGAGCACGAGGCGGAGTGCGGTCTTGCGGCCTATGCCGGGCAACTTGGCGAATTGGCCTACTGCGTCGTCAAGCAGTTTCGAGGAGTATTTGGTGTCTGAGCTCATGCCTCGGTCTCAATGTTTTGCTGTGATGCTTCTTGCTTATTTGCAGATTCGCCTGCGCCTTTTATGTCTATTATGACGATCTCGGACTTTGTGCCAATCCTCATCCTGGGGCCCCATGTGCCGAAGCCCGAGGTGACGATGGCGCTCATCTTGCCATAGCATCCGTATCCGTAGTCGAGGCTGAAGAGTATGCTCGTGACAATGTTCATCGGCCATATCTGTCCGGCGTGTGTGTGGCCTCCAACGTACAGGTCGGCGCCAATCTTTTCGGCGTCTTTTATCACTTCCGGCTGGTGGTCTATCACTATGGTGAACCGGTTGTCGGCTCGCTCGAAGTCGGTTATCTTGCGGCGGGGGGTGTCGTAGAACCGGTCGTGCGTCACGTCGTCGCGCCCTATTATGTGCATTCCGCGGATGTCGGCCGTCTGGTCGCGCAGGACGGTGATGCCTTTTATTGAGCGCAAGTATTCCTCGGCCTTCTTGTCGTCGTCCAAATACTCGTGGTTGCCCATGACGGCCACGGTGTTACTG